>CAYRNW010000007.1:0-113899 GCA_964425745.1 uncultured Eubacteriales bacterium
ACGGATACTTTATACCGACATAAATTTAATCGCCCTAAAAATGGCTTCTATGAATTCAAGAGGATACCAATTTAGAACTGTTTATGACCCAAAATCTGATTTTCTAAAAAAATAAACAGAGCATTTTCTTCATTGAAAAGCTCTGTTTTCTATTTGACACCAATAACGACAAGAGCGACGAGGTCGCAGTATGTATTACTTATCTTATGGAAAAAGGAATATTAAAAAAAGTAAATAACAAAAACTGGCAACTTCAATTAAATGTCGACAGTTTTGAGCAAATAAAAACCATCTGCCGTTTAAATTCCTTTGAGTAATAGATGGTAGTTAATTTGGCTAATCTACTATAAAATGATAAACATACCCTTACCTTTGCAAACCGTTAAAAGATTGAGAGCCGTTAAATATTCAATTTTCGGTTATAAACCACCGTACACAACGGCGATTTCAACATTTGATATTCGGGTATTTTTGTTTGAACCGTCGTTTAGCCTTTGCGTAAATCTTGGTTAAAGCCTCTTCATCCTGGCGGTTTTCCATAAACACAATATCAACACATTCTTCAGGGGTGAAAAGGTGAAATGGCGCACTTAACTTACTCATTCGGTCGAGCAGTACCGCCCTCAGTTCTTCGTCAGTTAAGCCAAGTTCCTTTTGGCAATTCATAATAGCACTGATTATACCTGGTGCTGTCGTTGCGTTTGATTCCTTGTATGGGAAGAAATACTCCGCGCAAATGTAGAAAAATTGTGGGTTATAACCGTTTCCAAGGCCGCTCAAATCATAAAATACAACTTCCGCCAGCATACCAAGAGCATCCTTTATGCGCTTTTCCTCCATCAAGAACAAATGCATATGATAGCGGCAGTTTCTGTATAGACCAAAATCCCTAGCTGCTGCGTGCTTCATGCTGTGGTTATTTAGATATCCCCAAATCTTATCACGGTACGGCATATATGGGGGTGTATATACAATCTTGTTAAGCGACCATATATCCAAATCCTCAAGCTGATGGCGATGGATGTACGAGACATAGCTTTCCTCGGCGAGGGCTTGTTTTCCTGGGTCAGTTAACTGGTAGGTTCTCTTTGAAAATCGAATGTTAAGTTCTTCGTGCGGAGCTTCCTCCAACAGACGTTTCACCAAATCGGCCTTTTTACCACTTGTTTTTAGCCCACGCTTTTTCAATTCTTCCTTTAAAGCTGTGGCATTCTCTTTCTCAATGGCACTCTGCAAATCCCCAATCTGAAGAAATCCCCTCTCAACCAAGGAGCGAAGACCGTCTGATACGTTTCTCACACCGTATCTGTACCACCAAAAGCCTTGAAATGAGTTTTCTACTGTGTAGTACGAATCGGCATAGTCAAGCATCAGTATTTCGTGTGGATATAGTCCATGTTTACTCGGGATTGCCGATTTTACCCTTTCAGTTGCCGGAATGACGTCATCCGCTTGCGATGAAATTATCTCAGTCGATATGGTTACAACAGGTGTTGTAGGATTTTTCTTGGCATGTTTAGAGGGCACAGCCGGGTTAGACTGTACGGATGAATTGCTATCAGCCGGTCTCTGCCGTTTGAAAATGTTAAATATGGACATAATCTGCCTCCCTTATGTAAGAATATAGAATATAGATACTTATTTAGATTAAGAAGTAACTATAAAAATATTTTCAACATATATAGTTGGAATTTTCTTACGTTTACATCTAATCCGGTAAACAAACCAGTCTTTTAATCTTTATTTAATACATATTGCACTGCCTGATTTTCTCTGTTCAATTTCAAAGCACGGGTTGGATATTTTGGATCATTCGGGTTTGGGACTTGGTATATCTTTAATATTTCGTAATCAATACAATGTGTTAAAGCATCACTGACTTGGGTTACAGAATCTTTATAATAATCAATTAATCTTTTCCGCAAATAATTTAGTCCTATAAAATCCTTATCATTCATTTTTTCAAGCCGGTCAACATGTTCAATAATGATACGGGCATACTCATTGGAAAGCAGCGACAGAGCCATCTGCTCTTTTTCAGTCTGTGTTACTTTCCTCATGATATTTGAGTAATTATCCAACGGGATAAATTCATTCACCATATCAATAATAAACTGGCTAGTATGATTTTCAAATCCTAATAATCTTAAATTCTTTCCCTGCTTTTGCAACCTTTTAATAACATGTCTTAAATCACTATCACCGGAAACAAATAAGAAATCAGTTATATGCGGATAGTTATACATAGTTTCTAGTATGTCTAACGACAGTTCTATATCTGTTGAACCTTTTAAATATTCCTGTGCAGTCTTTGTAACCACATGCCGGGGATCAATTCCCAAATTGATTAGTTTACTCATTAGTCCAGCCGTACCCTTGTCAAAATCTCCATAAGCCTGTATTCCAACTAAACGTGACCCGTTTGAAGTGGCAACATCACGGATTACTTGAACAAATTCTTCAAAATTAAGCACAGAACCAAATTCTTGTTTGGCAGTCTTTTCAATATTTTCCCAATCAATAAAAACACAAACAAACATAAATTATAGTCCCTTCTCTCGCTTTTTAATATCTATTACTATACACGAATTCGTAACTTCTATTAAAATGGAGTAATGATATTTTAAAGTTGATTGCTATACTATGCGATATTTATAATCTCCTCCGCTATTCTTTTAGCTTCATTGATTGTTTCTATCAGTACATTTCTTTCATCTTTGTTGCAATCTGCCATACGAGCTGCAGAAGCAAGCCTGCCATAGAATTCATATTTATTACTGTAATCAATGTACTCTTGGAAAATATCTTTAAGCTCATAAAAAACATAGCTTAATTCTCTTGCAAGTTTTGTACAAACCACCTGTCTTCCTGCGAACCCAATCTTTCCAGCCCCCACAACAATAGGCGGGTTTCCTTGCCATAATTCAAGGTCTTTTGTTATAGCATCAGTTATGACAATATCCGCTCCACCCCACAAATCTACATTATTACTCACTTTAAAGTTATTTGCCAAAACTTTTGTCTCCAAATTCTCAATTTTTTTCATCAACATAATATAATACCTCCGACTAAAATATATTTTCAGGAAATGTCTTTAAATATCATCGTTCAGGAAAGCTTTAACAATAATACTCATTCAATTCTTTGATACTTGATACAAAAACGTGTTTTCCCATACAATTAACCATCTGCGGACAATTTTCTTGCAGTCTCTTATTTGCAGGTGTTTTCATCCTAAGAAATCAATCAAATCCATAATACTTTCCTTATAATCCGATGAAATCTCATCGATGGTATTAAAAAAGCAGAACTGTTTTTTTGCATAATCAAAACACAGGTAATTATTGTCCATGACATCAAAGAGTGGGACGAGGCTTTGGGATGCAAAATCAAAATCAAGAACATCCTTAGAGTCAAGTATTTCATTGTTGCATAATTTCCTAATTTTACGTTTTTTACTGGTTTCATAGAAATCAGGTTTTAATGATAGCTCTTTAGCTATGTAGTCGATCCTCGTATTGTATACTGAGTTGCACTCATTGATGAATCCGTCATCGATTTCCACTTGTATGATTAGATCCTTTGTTATTTTACACATCATTGATTCTCCTTTACAGTTGAAATAATTCTGCTATATGGACTATCACTTGCATGGATACCCTTATGGTCATTGTGGTCCCTGTAATCCATTGGTGTAATATTTTCGGCTGTATTTTCACCGCCCAGAGAAAGCGGCTTGATATGATGAGCCTCCATTTTATCCCCTGCTTTTCTTACAATGTTGCCGTTCTTGTCATAAATATCCTCCTTGTAGGTAGGCCATTCTCTTCCGTTCTTTTCTTCCCATTCCCTGATTAATTTTTCCCTGTTGCTGTTAAACTCCGACCTTCTCTTTGCAACTTCTTCAGGCGGAAGCTTTTCCAGATTTGTCATGTCTACTGCATCGTCTATCGTTTCGGGACAAGGCGACAGCTCCTTTAACTGCTTGAGGTATTCATCTACTAGTTCCGATATACTGACCTCACTGCTTTCAGCACCAGCATCATTTTTCTCAGTAACCTCATTCCCCTTAAAGCCATCCATCTGTTCATTTATTGCCCTCAAAGTCTCTAGGGGTAATGATTTGATTTTATCCACCTGTTCATTCAACACACCACTGTAATCAAATAATGCCCTCTTATTTATTTCCTGTCCGTCTATTTCAATAGATGTATTTTCAAAGTCTTTTGCTTTTATTTTTTCTTCACCTGGATACTCTATTGATTTTATCCCTGATAATAATGCTTCAATCATCTCTATCATTCCTTTTTCTTAAGATACTGACTATATCATTTATTACTGATGGGTTCACTGCTGCAAAATAGGATTTTACCAACTGGGGGTAATTGACTTCAAGGTTTGGATTTTCCAGAATATAGTTAGCTGCAAGCTCAGTTACTGCATTTTTGGACATATCAACATCCTGATAAATCGTTCTAAGTGTCCCGATTAATTTCCTGATCGGTTCCTTGTACGGATTTTTAAGAGCCTCCGTTATTTCATTTCCCAGCACATCCGGCAGGCTGACCCCGCTGCTGTAGACTCCAATCAGCATCAGCTTCACTATGTTCTCCGATAGCAATTCAGCAATCCCATTATTCAGTTCATCCCTCCAAGGTATGGGTGATGCATGGCGCCGCATTATTTTGACTGCTGTTTCGAAGGTAATTTTGATACCTTGCATGGTCTGCTCCACATCATAGGTCAGCATTGTATTCAAAAGCCTAACAACATACTGATCAATACTATCTACCAGATGAGTCCTGATGATGCTCTTTGTGATTAAAAAACTCTGGTTCTTCAGATTCTTCTGCCGCAGGTCATCGTCTTTTACAATGCTGTTTTTCTGCTGCGGAATCTTGACAGAAACTGGCAAACGCATACCTTCCTTGTGGCAGAGGGCATATCCTGTTTTCTGATTTCCTAAAAATATCGAGTCCTTTTTGTCTACACCGATCATGTTTGCAATAAACTCTTGATCGTCAGATGATACGATTCTATGAATTATCTTATTGGATGTATTCTTAATCACATCCGGAGTAATTTTGCTCGGTATCTGTTCTGCAATTATGACACCCTGCCCGTAAGAACGCATTTCTGCAATCATATTCGTAAAATGCTCAACCGCCTTACCTTTTGGATTGCCCATGTTCTCGCTTGTCCGCTCTGTCGCCACGTTTTTCAATAAGCGGTGGGCTTCCTCTATTACCAGTAAATGCTGGAGTTTGTTGGTGTTCTCAATTTGGGTTTCTTTATATAACTGTCGGTATTCGTTTATATATATGACAAGAAGCCCGACTGTAAACGCCTTGTCGGAATCATCCGCAAGCCCTTCAAGTTCAAAGACACAGTTTCTACTCAGCAGGGCATCAAAATCAGCCATCTCATAAGTATCAAACATATATCCTTTTGCTCCAACGCACAGACTTTCAAGGCGAGTTATGATTGCAGTCCTTATATTATCAGAAACCTCACCCTTATAGTCCATGTGCTTTTTTATGTAGGATTCTATTTCATTTTTCAAATCCGTCATGGTTGGAAAAATAAATTTATGTTCAGGCTTATTATATTGTTGCCTTATGTAAATCTCATCAAAAAAATCCATACTGTTTTTTGTATTTACCAGATAAGGATGATATCCCAGTGTCAAGTCCCATCCACGCTTCAAGTATATGTTGTGTAGGCATTTTTCAATAATATACGGCATCGGACCGTACATTGAAAACGATGCATTGAACAAATCCTTTAGGTAATCAATATGGGTCTGCGGGCTTGTTCCCGGCAATATGTAAAAGGGATTTATTGATATGCAGTTAATCTCAGGCCTGCCCAGTGTATAAACTGTTACCTTCTCGTCACCCTCATTTTTCCCGTAAACCATATTGCGGTATTCTTTTTTAGCACATTCAATGACCAGGAATGGCTTGTCAACCTTTGATAATATATGCTTGACAGTATTGGTTTTGCCGCTTCCGGTAATACCACAGACGAAAACATGTTTATTGAGGTCTGAATCAGTAAGCTTGAATTCAACGTTTTCAAGTTCTCGTTCACAGTCACAAACATGTCCCAGATCGACAGAGCCTTCTGGCTGGTCCGGTGAATATGATGTCCCTTGTGTCATTGGATAGAACTTTCCTGTTTTTATTTCAAAACCGGGCACGTTTTTATCCGGTAATGAACACAGCAGACTTAATTCCTGTGTATTTATAACACTGCACACAGAACTGTCACAGGCATTCTTTGTAAAAAAATTCTTAGGAATAATCAATAATTGGTTATTCTTTTCTGATTTGCTAAAGGGCAGGGCTTTGGCTGCAGCTTTAAATGCTCTAGGAGGCAGCAGTTCGGGGTTTGGTCTTGCAACCTCGCTATACAGACACCCCTGAAGCAGATTTATGGCGACTTCAGAATCTGCGGAATAGCTTATGGCTGCCTGCCACATTCCTGTGTTCTGGCCTATTTTTAACCGCTCTATTGCATTCTCTGCATACTTGATCAACTCCATAGCAAAACCGTTCTGTATATCTAGGGACATCGTCCCTCCTTGGGTTATGGCCTCTGAAATTGATTTTGTATAAGATTCAGAGTGGTTTATAGAGCTGTTTTTTCCATTATTGACAGAGAACCCTCCTCCTATTGCACCGCCAATGGCTGCGCCAGCTGCAGTCCCAATACCCGGAGCGACAATGCTCCCAATAATTGCCCCAATTCCCATACCAATTGGCGCAGCATTGACACTGCCGCCCCAACTGGAACCCTCGCTGCTTCCATCCGTATTTGCCCAGGACTCCTGGGTGTTTTGGGAGGTGCTTCGCTGCATGGATACATTCCTTTTACTGATGGCCGCACATTGGTCTTTAATATGTAATAACTGTCCTATTTTGTCCTGTACATTAGCCGCGCTAAGAGGTCTTGCCATTACCAGCAGTGTGAAATTCTGCCCGTTCAAGCTTCTAACAATTGGCGCAAAATCAAACCTCTGAACATCATCTTTAATTTTGACTGTTGGCACACCTCCGATTAAACCATATTGCATATTATCAGATACTTTTGAATCACATTTAAAATCTTTTAAAGTAATCCCAGGTAATAATCCTTGAGTAACACTTTTTATTGTTTCGGCATTTTTATTGTCAGCACTCACAGGGTCTACACCTAGAACGATACTCGTATTACCATTTTGGCCTACTATTCCATAACAAACAATTGTCCCAACCGAATATGCAGCGGATAAAAATTTCTGTATTTTTTCATTCAGATACAAAAATACATCATCTACATCTTCTATTGTACAATCGGCAATCTTAAAAAAATTCATAGCTTTCACTATGTCATTTGAATCGATTTCTATCTTATCATCGTCAAATGTATTATCTGCAAGATAATACGGAAAAATCTCCTTTAGCAGTCTTTCTGTGCTATCGCAAATTACATTAGTATCATTATCAAATTGCGCTCTTAGCTCATCCGGCAAGCCTAAAGGAACTAATTCTCTTTTTTCTTCATACATATTAACACCCCAGCTATAAAGTCTTTTTGAGTTCTTCTACTTTTTCATTGTAATATTTTTCAATATTTTCAAGCCAAATAATGAATTGTTCTTTAAGTGAGTCAACATAAGCTCTAACAGATTTTGAAAAAGCCTCTTTATTTTGCTTTTTTATTGTATCTGTCATAAGAAAATATAATGCTCCGGCTACAACAATAGCAATTGGTATTACTATTGGACTTGATAATGCCGTTGTAAGAACTGCTCCCAACGCAATCGTTCCTGTTGCACTAGATAAAGCTATCAGTCTTTCGTTAGCTAATTTGTAATCGATCTTGTCTTCAACAGAAAAAATATATTTTTCATATATGAGACTTCTCAAATCTAACGAATAGAATTTGTTTGCATTTGAAACATCAGAGAATAAAGGTTCTGATAATGTAGCATCCGACATCTTTGAATATAATGTAGATAAAAGCGACTTACTTTCAGCGGCTAATGTATTAGTTACATAGTCACAAATAGATTCGGCCTTGTCACAATTATTACCCGGAAGGGAGCATATTTCATCAATACGTTTATCTATTTTAACAAACAATTCATTAATTGCATTTTCTAATGATTTTAAGTTAGCCGATTGCATACTCTATTCCACCTTTCATTTCCTCTGCTTCCTTAAGAAAACATTGCACATTCTTTAAACTTTCTTCACTCTTTTTAATCTCCATTAAAAGTTGTTCAGCTGTTGCCTTTCTTTTTAATAATTCAGAATATTCGTCTTGCTTTTTATTTGCATTAGCATTAAGCTCTGCTTTATAAATCTTTGTAACTTCTATAGTATAGTCCTGCAAACTACCAATGGACTTACTTTTAATCTCTTCAATTCTTCTCACTATACTATCTTTAATTATATGAAAATGCTTTTCACGTGAATAAACTGACCTTGTTTTACTTTCCCTAAAGCATCCCCATCCGGTAGTGTAGCTTTCATTTTTTTTCGCTTCACTTTCAGTATCTTTTTTAATATTTTCAAAATCTTCTTTTGAAAGTGAGGGTTCAAATAAAGGAGATGGAATACTTGTATTTTGAGTTAATTTAAGTAATTCTTGGTCGCATTCTTTTACTAACTTTTCACCCAAATCATCTCTAAATCTCTCAAAGTCATTTATACGATGGAACGATACTTTTTCAAGTTCATCAATATCATGATTTAAATTCGCTAATTCGTTTTTAAAATTATTTATGACCCGTTCAGCTTCTTTCTTTATTACCCCCCCTTCATGGTCAGTGTATTTTTTTATTACGTTCTCAATACCAACATTAATTTTATTTTGTAAAGTAGAAATTTCTTCAATTTTTTTATTAAGTTCCAACGTTAGTTTATTAGGGTCTTCAAGGCTTATTTTATTTAAGGATATTTTTTCCTTCAAGTTTTCACGCATGGTAACATATCCTTTTGTTATCAGACTCAATAATTCTATTAAGGCTAAATACTGAGCCTTTCTTGCAAATCGTTCTAGGATATCGTTTATTTTTAAAAAATTAGATTTTTCTTTAATTTCTTCCTCAAATTTATTTTTTTCTTTTGTCCAGAGCCAACATTCCGCAGCTGGTGCAAACGATTCAAGTTTATCCCTTTGCTCTTTAAAATAAGCATCAATTTCTTCTGCTGTTCTCTCTTTACATCTGTTATAATATAATTGCAATTTACTATCAACACACACTATTTTCTCTTCCGATATATTTCTATACATTTCAACCGCTTGTTTGCGTAAGTTATATTCCTCTTCCTTTGTTTGATTTGCAGAGCCTGTTAGTATTAAAAACAAAGTTTCCTTATGCTTGTCAACACACTTGCTGTTAAAGAAGCTTTTAAATGACGCCGATTCTAATGCTTGTCCGTTGAGGGATTTAATAAAAATGATTGCATTTGCATTTTCAATATATTTTTCTGTAATGTCTCCAACTTTCCCAAGTGCATTTACACCTGGGCTATCAATTATCGTTATACCCTTCATTTCCTCTGAGAAAGGATAGCCTATCTTTATTTTTGTAACTATTTTCCCCCAATTGTTCTTTTCCGTATTAATGTACTCTCTAATCAATTGCTCATATTTTGATGCTTCAAGGTTGTAAGTATTATCATTCTTAACACCTAAAATCAAATTTTTAATATCATATTCCTTAACATCACCTTTTGATTTTATCAATAATTCATTGTTAATGGTTGTAACAGGAATTTCTCTGAACTTATCATTAATAGCAGCATGTTCTTTTAAAAACTTTACAATTTCACTCTCTTTACGAATGAAACGCTTTTCTCCATTAGCATATTCTGCTTTTAATTCAAAATCGCTACTAAATGATAGCTCAATAATAGCACTGGTACATTGTTTAACATCCATAGGCAAAATCTCTTTACCCAAGAAAGCATTAATAAAAGTGGACTTTCCACTTTTCGCTTCTCCTACAACCATTAGAACAAATTTGTCTTCTTTAATATTTGATGCCATTCTAGCCATGCTTTCGATTTTATTATTGTCACCTATTTCGCTTTTTAGCTTTATGTAATCTTCGTATATCTTTAAGACTTTATCTTTTCTCTGTTTATAATTACTTATCATAGATACATCCTCCTACTTTTGTCGCTAAAACTTTTATAAAATAATTTTACATAAAAATACATAAATTTACCATACATCACACTTAGGTTTTAATACTTTTAAATGTATAAAAAATCCGAAACACATTTTCAATAAAACTTTACTCTTTTTTACAAGTAGTTTATTTAATACCTAATGTCACAACCTTTTTATATACCTCATCAAACATAGCCCCAAATGCAGGAGTACCAGTCAATATAAGTCTCTGCTCCACACTCTTTGAAAGAATATCTTTTAGTTTTGCTGTAGGAATATTGTATGCACCATCAAATACAGAAAATTTAATTAATGGCACTACCCTTTTCCTAACAGTTGATTCATAGCAAATATACGGATTAAGGTTAACTGTTTGGCTTAGATCTATTTCCCGATAGTACTTCTTAACACTGTTATTAAGTAAATTTTTACTTTCTTGTTCATATGGGGAAACCAGATAGCTGTATTCTTTTACAACTTCCAAATAGTTTTCTGATGATTTAATGTAATCTTCAAATGATATACCAATTTGGAGTTTAGCCTTTTTTATATAATTTTTAGTAAGCTCGTTTTTATGAGAAGTTAACTTGAATAACTTTTGTCCAATAGTTTCCTTATAAGCTTCAGGATGCAACTGTTGACAAAAATTCAAATCGATCTTAGAAATGAAACCATCAATATTCTCTTGAGCAATGTCCTTAATAAGCTCGGAAAATTTATTATTCAAATAAAATAAGTTTTCAAATGGCGGATAGTCATTAACCTTATAGATTATTGTTTGATTGTCTAAACTGTTTTTTAAACAATCTTCACACAAAATAAACTCATGAAAATAATATCCTTGGTTTTTACAGTCATATGTTGGCGGCATAAACTTCTCATTTAAGTTAATTTGCCTAAATACATTTTCATCTCCAATCTGAGTTTCTTTCGCTCCACCCTCAAATTCTATAGTATATGATGAACCACAATCTCTGCAGTGAAACATTTCACCCTTTATTAGAAGAAACGACATACCTCCCCCTCCAATCCCTGTAAAATGCTTATACTAGCACGAAAAGTATAACTTCTATTTTATCCATCTGTTATAATTAGAAGTACTTTTTAAGTCCCTTTTGCTCGAAGTAAATTTCTAATATTCATAAACATTAGCCATCTACTTCAGCAATTTCTTTTACTCCACCGCCAAATGACCAATAATTATTTTCAATGAAATCGATAAACTTTTTTAGGAACTCATCCTCTGAACAGCTTTGAGGAACTGAGACACAACCATTTATTTCAATCTCCTTAATGGCTCTAAACTCATCATCACCCTCAGAATCCATAGTCATTAATATCCGGTCTGCTGCTTTACGGTATTTTTCTACTCTTTGATAATCTTCTTGGGAGGGGTTTGAAATACGGGACAAATCCATGTTATCGCTTAAATCTGCCAACTTTACTTTACAGGCTGTTTTATTCTCAATAACCCTGCCAATGAAATCATCATAGGTTTCATTCTCGCGCTTTGTAAGAGCATCTAATGCACTCAGAACTTCTTCCGTAAAACCTTCTTTCCTCAAATATTCAATAGTAATATCTGAATCCTCAATAACATCATGTAACACTGCACAAATTCTTTCAGTTTCATTTCTTCGCATAAACATGACCCACAGCGGGTGAAGTATATATGGTTGCCCAGCTTTGTCCGTCTGTCCTTTATGCGCTTTAGCTGCAATACGAATGGCTTTATCAAGCATTTAGAACACCTCGTTTCTTATTTTCAATAAAATTATACTGCAAACTATCTCTACAGTTTTTTAAACTCCTTATACTCCTCAAAAATCTGTTCCGGTTTTTCAAACTGCATTCTACCGGGCTGAGCGTCAAACATATTTTGAATATCTACAAATGCACCCATAGCATTCAACGCAAGTGTAAGTTCTTCAACAGCCTTTTCTTTATCCTGTGTATTAATCGATTCTATAGCACTTTTTATAAGATACCTTACATCATCTGCCCATATGGCATATCTTGAAAAGGTAGCAACATTGTTCCCGTCGCACTGGTCAAAGGCTGCTCTCTCAAGTCGGGAGTAAATGTATTCCTCGGTATTACCATTGTGATGTTTTAATTTACAGAAGGCTTGACGATTACCGAGAGAAGAATAGAATTCAAGAACAGCCCGCATATTATCTGTTAGTACCATCTGGTATTTCACCTCTCCCGTGTCAATTTTAAAGCTCTTTTAGTGGTTTAATGATCTTTTCAATTAATGCTTCATCGTCTGTAATGTTAATAAGTGGCAAACTGAAAACATACGCTTCATCAATATATTTGCATTCCTCGGATTGGAAATGATTAACTTTGCCATCCAATTCATAGTTATTGTCTTCACTTGCATCAGCCCAATAAAACCAGATATTCCATAAATCCCAATGATCCCTTTTATCTATATCGGAGTATACAATTTTTCCGGCAGTAATAATTGGTTGTTCCACATCGTCTCCCCAAAATGTAATTGTAATGCATTTATTAACCAGTTTATCTTTATTGTTTTGATAAACACGAAAAATTGCTTCAACAATCCATCTGTCGGCCTCCTGCAAACTTGCGCTTACATCCTTTGTTATTCTATTGCCGTATAGGTTCCCCCATTCAGGAGCCAGTTGGTTGTCAATCTTGAATATTAATCGCTGACATTCTTTAAATACTTGTTGAATATATTGAAAAGCTAATGTTATTTGATGCCCCTTTTGAATATCACTCATACTGATTCCCCCTATAAAAAATATTTTTTTCTATTGTAATGTCTAAGTTGTTCAATTGGTCAAAATAAGTTCTCTTCTTGGCAGAACTATTTCCATCATTATAGAAAATCGGATACGGCAATAAAAACGCCGAATTCAACGACTTATCCGGCAGAGATATTCCTGAAAAATCCCTCAACCCAAGCTTTTCCATATATTTCATCAAGTCGTCTACGATAATCTTTTCAAATGATGAATAGTGCGGATACATTTTCTCAAGTGTTTTGTACAATTGATGCCATCTCAGATGAAATACATTTTCTTTTATTTCATTATATCTGCTTTGTATTATTTTGGTAGTTGCTGTTATGTCTGAGTAAGCTTCGGCTTCTGTCAAATAAACAACATATCCTTTTCTGCCTTTGAAACTTGACACAGATGATTCCGTAAAATTCTCAATATCATTATTTATTGCTTCAAAATAACGAACCAATTGATCATTTTCCTCTGTTCCACTTTTCCCTGATTTGAATTTAGCTTCAACAACGAGAAGCAGATCATCAAAACCATGTACATGGTCTCTAAATATAAGGATTAAATCCGGCTCTCCATAATTCTGATTCCAGGTCCAGAATACATATTCTACTTCCCGGTAACATCTCAGCTCAATTCCTTCCGAATTTAATTTTTCCCATAGAGTTGTTCTTTTCTCATTATATAAAAACGCAGATTCAATAAAAGGAATCAATATCATGTCTGGCTTTAGATATTTTAAAGTGCCAAAGACTGTTGAAGTAAGGATATCCTCTGTATACTCATAACCTAACGATTTGCCTCCAAGTACGGCTTGTATCAAATTATCACCCCCTACGGATAACTCCAAAAGCTCAAAATAGATTTATTATTTAAAAAACTTAAAAATATCAAATATACTAAACGTGGTTTTACGGTAGACCTTGTTATACAAAGCTTTCTTAGGATTTGTAATCCAACCCCATCCTCTTGGAGCTTTTACCCCTAAGCTATGGCGTATATATCTTTTTACGCTCGTTCTTGCTGCAATGCTCTTTTTAATACTCGGCTTTCGCATACCGAACTTCACAATTATCACACTCCTTTATTTTTCAATCACAAACCCGCTCCAACTATCGGCATACTGCAAAAGCAGCGTTAGGGGTTCTTCATGGGTAGCGCAGGAACGGTTATCCTCCACATATTGTCCATCATGATAGACAATTGCCTGCACTTCTTCCTCAGTAAGGCTAATGTGTTGCAGAGCCAAATATATACTCCTGACCGGTACACTTAAATATGTAAGTTTAGAATTAAAACGGTATGGATAATCCGGTTTGTATCCATACATTTTTTGTTTTTCAGATGGTTCATTTATGAGATACTGTGGATTCCCCGGCATACCCACTTTGCCTAAATCATGCAACAACGCTACTATCACGCAGCTCTCATCGCTTATATCCGGTGCAATTGCAGCCTTGATTTTCAGCATAGTTTCAGCAACATTTACCGAGTGTTCCAATAGACCACCCTCCTTGCAGAGATGGTATTTGGTACTTGCAGGCGCTGTTAACCAGGTAGTTTCTTTCTCCATAAAACTGATTAGTCTATCGAATTGCTCTCTACGGTCTTTTACAAGAGTTTTTAGTAAACCATATCTTTCAAATATAACATTATTCATCTCAATTTTCCTTTTTTATAAATTTTCATATTCGTTTTCATCAATTCTGATTTATATGAAAACCTTATATATAAATGCGCTTTGCTTGTAAAGCCAACTCAAACACATCTGATATCAGGCTTTCTTTTATACTGTTTGATGGATGTGGAACAGCTATAACTTTAAGTGGCCTTTTAAAATGTTTAGTATAATAAAGCTTCACATCTGAATTCACATTAATTTCAGAAATATCTCCGGCTAAAACATTGTTTTTAAGATAATTCATATTTTCTCCTACGCCTAATACCAACAAATAGTCTGGTGTCAGCAATTCTATCTCATGTTTTAAAACATGTGCACCGCAATTCTTCCACATTGATGCTGTAGGATTACTCCGATCTCGCTTTGGAGAGCATTTAACATGATTTAAAAATGAATTATTTTCGTACTCTGCAGCAACTTTTCTGCTATCCTTAATCTTATCTTCTAGGTTCAAGACTCCATAAATATCATCAGAATCACAGTATATAGCTTCTCGTATAGCCATAGTATAGCAGGCTATGCGGTGCCAAAGAAAAGTTCCAGCATACCTTTTACCATCAGGAAAAACATATCCAAAATTAATGCGCTTTTTCCCATCTTCAAGTTCTTTTCTTGCCTCAGTTATAATTTGAGTGTTATAATCAAAACCTCCACTCTCATACGTGTTTATTCCCATTATTAAAATCTTATTTTTGTAGTATTTTTTACCTATCCAGGGAAATGACAAATATGACCATTTTATTTCCTCATTATCAGGCTTTCTCTCATCTATTCCCGCCCAACAATCATCTGCAAATTTACACCCTTTATATAAAGAAACGGGTTCACCAGTATCAGTTATGAAGCCGGATTCATAATACATTTTCTCAAGCAAGAAAGGCAAATTAATGGAACTTTGGTATTTTGCCAAATCAATGTCCCATTGTTTATGCCCATATTCCACCCCATGCGGTTGGATTACTCTATATGTTTCACTTAGTTCAAAATCAATAACATTTTGTCTATAAAAGCTCCATCCCTGTTTTTTCATATATTCGATAAAATGATTAAGTCCAAAAGCAAATTTTTTAGGCACTTCAAGATTTATTCCGGTCTGGCTTAATGTAAAAAATATTGGGAACTCATCTGTTTCCGGGAGCAGCTTATAGTAATTCTGACGTGCTTCAAATGTTGAATTGTTTACATTCTCATAAATAATGCTTTTAATGACATTTTCATAATTTTCTTTTGCATCTAGCATCTTCTTCTCCCCTTATCAAATAGTCCTTTACTTTTTAACAACAACCTCTGACCGTCGGTCAATTTTATATTCAAATTCAACCTTTATCTCGCTGTCGACCGGTACATTAACAGAGAATTCAATTAGCCCTGATGTTTTCTTTGAGTACTCATGTGTTGCCAAAACCATTTCCCATATACCCCAGGCATAATGTTCAAAATGCACTTCCGCAGCTTCTTCCTTATGATTCTTAATTATGCACTCATATTTGTAATGTTCAAATCCATTTATTTTCTTACGATCAACTTCATTGAAATCGAAGGTAATGTCAAACGCATTACCAATGGTAAGCTTAATATCTTCATCCTTTGGGGTGTGTCCTATACTGTCCTCACCAATGAACTCAAGAGAATTGTCTGCTTCATCAGCTTTATACAGCTTTATTTTCCCCTTGGGCATGGCGCAACCCAAGCCACACTCTTTCTTATTTGTAAACTCAATAATTACATTTGCCTTTTCTTCACTCATGTTGAGCTTGTAATATTTTTTGTAAGGTATACTTAGACCATTTAAAATATTGATTTGCTTGCTCTGATTATCTTTCAGTGTTGTGGGATTTAATAAAGTGTACATATGATAATCAAAGAAAGCTTTTTCCTCAGCTTGAGGCGCAGCAGAGGACTCACAAATATACATACGTTCTTCCATGTTATAGACATCATCATCTTGAATTCTGTTAACATCTCCGGCAATAAGTTTTATTTTGGCATTTTCAAATGTTGCCCCACTTTGATTTTCTATTTCTGCCCAGCCTGCAATGTTTAAAGTATTTTCCAGAATTTCTACGACATAGTTTGCATTCCAATTGAAGCCCTTGCTAAGATAGGAAACCTTAACATATTCCGATTTTGACTTCCCAATCTTCCAAACAAGAGCTGGCTTTACAATAAGTCCCGATGGCAGGGAAGGAAGGACAATTTCTGCCTGAGCATCAATATATATTTCCTTTGTATCATTATCCTCCAATACACATCTTCCGGCACCCTCAACCGATAAAAGACGGCAGCTCTTCTTTTCACCGGTTTTTCTGTCCTTTAAATAAACTTCCTTATCAATGTACTTTTTGAGTAGCTTATCCCTATCAACTAAATCATAATCATAATTGAATTCCAAGATATTCAAACCTTCCACCAGGAGAGAATCCGTTTCTATCTGCTGTGCTACATCAGCAAAAATAAGCTCAGTCTCAGCCCCTGTAAGGCTTACGGTACGTGTTTCCTTAACAGCACCGAATCCACCATTGTAAATGGTCAATAAAATGTCTTTTGTATCAGCCGCAGTAGATATTTTTTTCATAATCCAACACCTTCCTTTATAACAAATTATATCAAATAATATGTACAATAAAACGGACAGTAAATTTATATTCTATTCTGTTTTAACAATCAACAAGCTGCCAAGCTTGCAGAAAACTCCTGTTAAAACAAAAGAGAGGAATGTCCTCTCTTTCTCATTAAAAACTATCTTTTCTTTTATCAAGATAAATCAAGAACGCCAGAAGTATAACTATTAATAGAATGATTAGTGTACCTTGAACAGGGTGTTGTTTCAATGCTTCCAATAGCTGCATGGTTTCCTCATAATACAAAACCCAATCCCCCCACTTATGTTAATTTATTGAAACTTCACATAATGGAAAGTTTGCTCCTACTACCTTATTCCTAACTGATTTTGCTTGAAATAATGCTTTATCTGCTTCTGCAAATAACATATCTATAGCAATTGGTTTATGAGTTGTTGCCACTCCAATACACACAGTAACACCAAAACATTTTTCAGATTTCTCTATTGCCTTCCTTAACTTCTCTGCATATATTAATGCTCCTTGATTATTTGTGTCAGGAAGGATAATGGCAAACTCTTCGCCTCCCCATCGTGCAATAGTATCAATCTCCCGAGAATTTGCTTTGAAAACTTCTGAAACCCGTGTAAGAAGCTTGTCCCCAGCCAAGTGCCCGTATTTATCATTTACTCTTTTAAAATGGTCAATATCAATTATGACTAATGAAAGTGCAGTTTTTGAACGATTCAGTCTTTTTAACTCTGATTCTAACCTTTCATAGAGGTATCTACGGTTATAAAGATCCGTAAGTGGATCTTTATAAGCATAATACATTATGTTTTTTATCCATAGACCGCAGAATACACTAATAACAGTTAAAAATACAATAACGCTTATCCAAAAATAGTTATAGAAGGTTGGTTGTATGTTGTTATAGACAAAGTAAACTATAGAACTTGTTAACAGTCCCCCGAACCCCATATAAATATGAATATTCTTATATAAAGCATTTCTCATACAAATGATCACCTCATCAACCTATTCTCTTTATCTATTTACAATTTTGTTACTTGCGCATTAAAAACATTACAATAGCTTTTTTTGGTATTAGCATTTATTTACTTTATATTTTATACTTAAATTCCCTTATAGTAAATATTAATCATCACTGATAGTACTCATATTATATATAAAATAAGGGTAGACTACCTACCGTTGTGTTCTACCCCTATTTTAATCTCTGTTTTTGTGAACTAACATGGCTCGAATAATATCGTTCAGCAAACTTATTTGCCCTTCCGATAATTTATTGGCTAATAGCTCCATTTCTAACCTTTCAGGACTTTTAGCACTATCTCTATGGCCGAACGCAAGATAATCAAGAGTTGTATTTAAAGCAATCGACAGATTTAAAAAAGTCTCGAATGAAAATCGCTTTTCTCCTCGCTCTATCTTGCCCTCGTATTGTGGAGATATATCAACTTTTTCAGCAAGTTGAAACTGTGTAAGTCCCATTTTGTTTCGTTCTTGTTTTATTCTTTCTCCGATAGCCTTATAGTCCATGTCTCAACCCCCTGTAATAAACATACAGGGAAGTTTTTGAAATAAAAACAGTCCATTGGTAAACACAACTATTTACTATATGGTCACATTCTATTCTGACGAATTTCTATACCATATCACAACTCAGCATAAACCATCTGCATCAATATTCCTTTATCATCCATCATTGGATTTTCAGGATTAGTTTTAAGCTCTTTTTCAAGGATTATTTTCCCCATCACTGCCAAACATAAGGCATCTATAACATCGTCAGTTTTCTTTCTGAATGGAATATCGGCTAAAAACTTCTCTACAACTTGATCTGATTTAGAATAATATTTTCTCAGTATTTCAAGACGTTTTTGCTGGCCTTCCGCAGACGTTTTATGTTCAAGGATTGGTTGATTATTATTAAGCTTTGAAAAACAAAATTCCGGATGGCTTTCAAGAAGCCTGTTTTTCCATTGAGGTTTATCCTGAAAAAATTCGTCAACCTGCTTTATTGCCTTGGCTATACCCAGGGTTTGTTCAGAGAGGCTTTTTCCTAAAATAGCAACATTTAACTCCCTTGCTGTTTTCTTATCTGCTGCATATACAGCCTGTCTGCAAGGAACTTCAAAAATACTCGAACCTTTTTTACCAAGCTCCTTTTTCACAATCATATCCGGGCGTAGCTGGCTTTTGTTTTCAACAAGGCCTATTGGTATGTCAATTATGTAAATATCAGCATCTAAGTACCGGCTGCAAATGTCATTTATAGTTTTGAATTTATCAACCTCAAATTTATTTTCGGTTATACAAACTGCAACCCATTTACCTTTACAGCCATCGATTCCAACACAACTATAGCTATTATTTCTCATCATCAACATCAGCTCTTATTTCCCTTCAACCCATTTAGCCATAAAATTCCAATCCTTTACCTTCCCATTATCATGAAGGATTTCAAGATATACTCCGTCTCCTTTTCCTACCTGCCATATGGCTTGAGCTGAATTACCATTATCAGAAATGCCGGCATTTTTAACGTATTTAAAAAATTCATCTTTGCCAGCTCCGATGGTCTCGGCTACATATGCAACCAGATATATGTCAATTACACTTGCACCAAAATCAGATGGCCTCTTTGACAATATATGCTCCCGGACAATATCCTTCCAGGCATATTGCGGGGAGGTCATTATCCTGTTTTTTATCTCTTCAATCTGGTATGCTTTATAACTTCTTTTCTCCCACTGTTTTAGCTGAGCAAAATCTCCGTTGATTTGTATAAGCTTTTGAAGCATATTCTCTAAATTACATACCGTTGGTATTACTTTTGCGTGAATACTCCTACCCCTTAAACTATCCGGTAATATGTATCCATTAGGTCTTATCGAACTTTTAAAGACTTCCATCTTCCGACACCCCCCCTTTATTTGTATTGTTCTAAAATCTCCTGGATAGAGTTTTTGTATTTTTCAATAACACTCTCCGGAGATAATATCTTCACTTTATTTCCAAACTGTGCTAACCATGCAAAAAAGGTGGAACTAATTGCAACATTTATCCTTACTGAAAAGCTATTGTCGTCAGCTTTGTCTAAAGTAACATCCTTTCCAAAACGATCGATGACAGCATTAACAAGTGAATTGTCAAACTTTAATTTTACCGTCTCTTCTTCTCCTCCGAACATATTGAATACTTTTTTTGAATAGTCAGCAATGTTAAATTGCTCATTGTCTGGCAGTATCGCTCTTGGCTGATCTATGATTTCAATATTCGTCATTCTGTCAACTCGATAATGGGTAAAGTCATTATATTTTTCCGAGAAAGTAATGAGATAATAATTCTCATCATCCCAGGACAAAGCATAAGGACTAACAAAATAAAGGTCTCCATCCTTTCGATATTTCTTTTCTTTTTTGATATCGTAGTCAAAATACTTAAAAGATACCTGCCTATTTTCTGCAATTGCGACATGAAGCCTGTCCACATTATAATAAATGTTTTCATTAATAGCCTTAACTCTGTTTGCCACATAAACTTGGCGATGAAGCAACGCAGCTTGATAAAAGCTTGCCAGGCTCTCTATCTTTTTTATAAGTTCATTACTTTTTTTATATGTAATAAATTTCGAACATTGAACAGCATCAACCAATAGCTTTAATTCCGGCAATTCAAAGACACGGCTTGCTACAAAATAATCCGTAGTTTTGCTTTTTCGAGTAGCAATATCAATTCCATAATGACGCAAAGCTTCGATATCGTCATAAATTGATTTTCGTTCAGCAGTAATGCCGTAACGTTCAAGTTCTACTATCATGTCACTTATTGTCATTGTATTTTCTTCATCCGTTTTTTCAAGAAGCATTTTCATTAAGTATAGAATTTTCAACTTCTGATTAGAACTTTTTGCCATAATGTCCCCCTGTTATCTCAAGATCATTCCAAATAATTACACCTCCAATGATACCATAATATCGCAAGAGGTGTCCAATAAAACGGATTGTGTTTTATATTACTGCAGCTATTTTTTTTAATCGTCCATATATATTTTCCCATCTTGTATTAAGATTCAAAGTCTTCACATATATCTTTTTGCCTTGAATACTGTAAACAAAGTCAAGCTCAGTATCTACAACAGGATAAATCAGCATCCCAGCTTTCTCTCCGGTAAAGGTGCTGTTATTTATGTACGTGTAGATCTGGTACAGGTTTCCTGATATAAGCTTTTTAGTATCTCCTACATTGCGAATTTGTAGTGCATTCGTATAATACTTTGCATCAATGATTAACTGACTTTTCTCATTTTGCAGTACGATATCAGTTCTCATCACCGGCAGAAAGCTTTCCCCAATGTGTTCAAAGTCAGCATCCTTTTCCCATTGAAAGATAGGAGAATAGACTTGTATCGATGATAATTCCTTTTTATAAAAATTACGTATAAACTTCTCATACAGAGCAGCCATTCTACTATCTCTAATGAAATCTTTAAAGATCGTTTCACCTTTTTGAGATGTAACAAGTACTTCATCATATATAAGCTCGCAAATATCAATAATTAACTTATAAAAGCGGTTATTCCGATGATATCTGATGCCTGAAAAATGTGATTTCTGAAGCCTTATAACATCTATTCCCTGAAAATATCTGTTAATATGGATAAGCTGGTCTTTTACCTGCTTATCCAGCTCTTTATAGTTAATAAGGGTAATGATTGATGCCTTTATGATCTGATTAAACAATACATTCGGTGAAAGCTCATCATATTCACAGCTAAGCTTACCAAGAATAAAGGTCTGTCTTTTCAAAGTATCATTTACGGCAATTTTACCCCTAAGCACAGGCAACTCATCAGACACACAGATATATTCTCTGTTAAAACCACGTTTAATAAGAAGACTCAATCCACTTACGAGAATCTTTCCGAAGAGATCATAGATGTTATCAAATTCTTCATTCGATAAATTGACATTGTCCCCTTCCTTTAAGACATCATAAGCATAGCTGAGCATGTAGTATATATTACGAATCGGTATCTCGTTTGCCATTCATATCACCCCAGCAAATAATCCATGTACTCCTGTGCCTTCTCTTCGTTGTCGAACCAGTATTCCTCGATAAGCGGATTGATTTCATACTCAATAACACTCTGATACCAGTTCTCATCTGTGGAAGGATTACAGAAGTAACTGTGTCCAATTCTAAATCCTCTACCTAAATTACTGTCGGATGCAATTTGGCTATTCAAATACATTAACCTGCTGATAATCTTTTCTATTAAGTCCACATGAATTCCACTGTCCGCCAAATGCTTTCTAAATGATTGTGTATTAAAAGCCGGCTCAATCTCAACAAAACAGAATCTTCTTCTAAGGGCATAATCAATCATCGCCAAAGAACGGTCGGCAGTATTCATCATACCGATAATAAATATGTTCTGCGGTACATAAAAACGGCTATCCGGTTTGTATGTAAGAGGAACTGCAAATTTTGAACCACGTTTATCATTTTCAATAAGCATTAGAAGCTCACCGAAAATTTTACTTAGATTCCCTCTATTTATCTCATCAATGATAAAGTAATAGTCCCGATTAGGGTCATTGGCAGCCTTTATACAAAACTGATGAAAAATACCATTCCTAAGTTCAAAGCCTCCACCTTCAACCGGCCTGAATCCCATAACAAAGTCTTCATAGGAATAGTTTTGATGGAACTGAACCATTTCTATTCTTGAATCATCAACAGATCCCATCAGTGAATAAGCCAGCCTTTTGGCAGCAAAGGTCTTTCCGACACCAGGTGCTCCTTGCAAGATGATGTTTTTCTTTCTATTCAGAAGTATCGATATTTCATCATATTGCTGTTCTGAAATAAATACCTCATTTAAAAAGTCTTCCTTGGTGTACAATTCTAATGAACCTTTTGGACCTGAAGGCTCATCTTCTTTAACCAAGTCAATAATAGCCTCATATTCCTCTTGAGTAAGCTTAAAAAGGCTCCCTCTTGGTGTTTTGAAGTACTCCATATTTTTCAGCTCATCGATTTCAAGCAAATCACTATATTTAATGGGATTTATAAGATTTTGTATTTTTTTAACCCATATTCTCTCTCCATCATGTCCCTGTGAAATTTTGCATATAGCTACAATAGCCTTTTCAGGATATGATTCATAACCAATAACAATATCTCCGGCCTTTACATTTTCAAAGTTCTTATAAATTTTTCTTTTATGTCCATTTTCATTTATTGATGTATATTCGACAGCTTGACCAACCTCAATATTACTAAAGCTCCATATTTTAGGGCTTGCATTAAGCCACCAATAATTTATACCCTCATTCATATCATTTGAAGTTTGGGTAGTAATTTCATCAGAAATCAAGTCTTGAACTCTCATATCAAAGCAGGGCAATAGGATGTTTTTTTCAAATTCAGCATAATCATTTCTTGGTACACGCCAAGCAGTGGAATTGTAATTTGGAGTCCACCCCTTTTGAGTTGCTGAATATTGGTAATCCGGAATCTTTGAATAAGCTACTACTTCATAATTTCTATAGAGCCATCCTTGAGTCTTGCTTGCCAGTTGTACAGCTTCTGATGTAATTTTCCCAAGTAGTTTTATGCCACTATTTCCGTAACACAAATAAAAATAATCCCCTATTTTTATACCATTCTCGAACTCGTTTCCTTGACCTCTTCCCGTATCTCTATGTACAGTAATTATTCCTTGATCAAAATACTTTTCTCTCTCTTCTTCAGAAAAACTGCCATCGTTCCCATGAGATATTTTCCAAATATTTATCTTGTCATCCTGTGTAATAGTCGTATCATTAACTGATTCATCTTCTACAATATCCTTACTTCTACCATAGACAGACAATTTCATATCCATAGCACGATAATTTCTAAATATGCATTTTTCATCTCTGAATTTTTTTAGCTGCCTTGAATTTTGAATATAGTACCCTAATTCTTTAGGCTTAACTAACGATACTCCTTCTATCTGAAAAAGTGATGCTGTATCGTTAACAGCACTATTCATAATAGGAAACGTATACGGCTTCAAACAGTGCAGCATAACAGAAGCCGCCGCACTCTGCATCCCTTTTATACCTTTCTTAATAGCCTCCTCTACCTTTACGAACATTGCTTCATCGTCAGCCATGTCTTTCAGCTCAACACAAAGAAAAATGAACCTTTGAGCACTTTCTTTATCTGCTTTTGAGGCAAATGTATGAAAGCCAGTGCCAAACATTCCGATAGACCATCCTAAATTTTTGCCTTCCTCTGCAATATTCTCATAGCTATGCTGAACAGCGTTTTCCTTAACTTTTTCTAAAATAGCAGAAAGCCTGTCCTTTTCAACTGTATCCAAGTGGCTGTCTTTAATTTTTTGTCTTTTCACATCAACACCACTTCTCCAAGTGCCAACTACCATGAAATAAAGAAGATCAAGGTCATTTATATCAAGCTGCTCCCGTGGAATAGTTGATAGTGATTCAACAGTTTCTCTTACAAGCTCATATGATCCGTCATGCTTGTCAGGATCTACATCAGGTATCGTTTTGAGTTCCTCAATCATCTTGTTATCTTTAAATTCTATATATAGTTTCAAAGCAGCTTTTAATGTATGTGTTCCATTATAAATATCACCATCTATTGGAATATTGTGCTTCGGTTTGGCTCCAAGCTTTTTATCTGTTGTCGTATAAGTGAGCTGCTCTATAAGGCTTACACACCTATCGGAATTATATAGCTTATCCAAATCACCATAAAATTTTTCAATTCTCAGGCAATTTGAAGTTCTTGCATTACTTGTGGTCGAATCAAGTTTTTTGAAACTCTTAAGCCAGTTATAAAACAACTCTTTATCCATTCTGCATTCCCCCTAATTTGCTTAGTCCATCAGATAGTTTCCTAACATATCTAAGCAACCTCATTGCGTCTTGATTTTTTATAATTACTCGTTGGCCTACCCTGTATGATATATCTCCTGAGTTCTGTATGTATCTTTCATCGATCAATCCATTATTGTGTTCAATTATGTGTCTTTGCTGAAATAACATATTTATGTCTGCAATTTCATCTTCAGAAAGCCATGAATCATAGCCTTTCCCGGTAACTTCTTTAAATAAATTGCTGCCTTTTTCAATTATTTGAAAGTCGTTAACTCGAACTTTTTTATTTGGCATAATCTGCTTATAAATTTCTTCTGCATACTTTTGGAAAGCTGAAACAATATCTCCCAACGTACCTTCTATCATTGATCGACACATCGATTCAGCTTTATCTTTGCCATAGCTTTTTTCGAAGGTGCTGTATATATCTTCAATAGACTCAATCATCTTTTGGACTGTATCTAAAGATTCATTAAAAACACGCTCAACGGCATTATGTCCGCAGCAGGGACAAAAATAAGCACTTCCAATCACACTATATCGGGTCTGACACTTTTCACAAGTTATCTCTAATTCCCATTCCGGTCTTTGTCCTATGGGATTATTCACGAAGGATATCTTCTTGCCGGGTTTATAAGTTATTTGAACATATTTATTCCCACGCATACTACGTGCCATTTTTCCAAATATCTTATCCAATTCATTGCTGATGTAAGACTGAGCGTAACTGGCAGCTATCTCCTCAATAGCCTCAATCTGTTCATGAGTATACCACTGATCGGACGTTGCGGTATGTCCACACATAGGACAAAATACTTGTTCGTCAGATACTTTATCTTTCCAATCTTCCATATATATTTTAAAAACAAATTCACATTTATCATTTGGACATTGCCTGTCATAATAACCCTTTTCATCTGATGTGAATTCAACAGGTATACTAATGTCTGACATATGCTCCCCCCTCCTACATGGTAATAGATGTTTATTTAATAAACAATTTCATATACTTCAACACCTCTTGATGATTGTATTTTATCACAAGAGGTGTCCAATAAAACGGATTGTGAACTTATAATTTGGTAAACACCTTCTGTGCTCTCAACTGTTTAAACAGCTCTTCAACATTACTTGCTTTTTTATGAGAATTTATTAACACACCCATTTCAATATTTCCTTCTAATCCATGATAGGAAAGGTTTGAAGACGAAATAAAAGTTTTATGACCATCAACCACTAATATTTTGGCATGAAGTGCGGCCATTTTATCCGATCCTTTATTATAGTCGTAAATATTCAAAAATCTCCCTTTGTATATCTCCAATTTATCAAGCTGTTCCTGTTTACTGGCAAAATCATTAACATATAAATTGATGTACACACCTTTACGGCTTTTATCCAAGAGCATTTCTAAAAGCTCAGAAAAATATTCGGATATTGAATAACCTGTTAAGGTGATACTTTTCTGTGCACTACTTATGAGATCATGCACTACTATGCTCGTCTTGAGTGCCTTCAATTTGAAACTATTCGGCGCAGTAATAACTAATTCCACTTTTTCTTGAACTTTGTAATTATATAAGCTTATGGCCATCTGAATTACAGTGTATATTTCTTCTTCTGTTAAAGATGGAAACTTCTCTCTAATTGAAGAATATGATTTCTTAAAAACTTGAATATCTATGTTTTCTGCGCCAAACCTCTCAATCTCAGCCACTAAGGTTTCAACAATTATAGCTATTCCTATATTTCCATCCCGCATAATTCTTTCACCAACTCCCTAAAGTAGGCACTCTCTTCTTTTGATGGCAAAGGTATAACAAGCGAACGGTCAAGTAATCTATTACCACTTTCGCATGCGGTCTCTGCTATCATCACACAAGAATGACAAGCTACTCCATTAAGGTCATCAGCAGAAGGCTCACTCATCATACACTCTGGGTCAGTCGTGCAAAGCATTGCATTCTCAAGAGCTTGTTTTAATACAATGATTAATTTATTCATTTCTCCAATTTCCACAAGTCCGCCCAAGGAACCTTCTTTATCAGAACTACCGGTGTATAGCAGAATTCCACACATATTCTCACTACTATAGATTCTCTCTTTTATGGCTGATGAAGAATATCCGGATTGCATTGCCATTTCTTTTATCATTAAGTGAGCAAATGTATGCAGCAGAACATACTCTGCATTTCTCTCTTTATATTTTGTCCAACCTCTCGAGCTGCAAAACTCGTTATAAAACTTCTTGTATTGATCTGATAACTGTCCCGTTCTCAATACCGTATTCCATTTTGCAACCGTTTCTTTATTAAACTCTATAAAGATACCTTCCCCATTGATTTCAACTCCTGGTAGCCACGATTCACCTGTTTTATTTTTTGTTAGATATACTATGTTTTTCGCATCTTCAACTTCTGGTTCTGGGGAATCCATTCTCATAAAACCAAGCAATACCATTACTTCTCTTAATCTATGGATCTTAATTACTCTGGAAAAATATTTGCTTAAATATGCAGGAATTAGCTCTTCTTCTGCTTTAAAATATTTTACATCCGTCTGATAAAGTAAATCATTATGATGTGTTATAGCTGCATATTCCATTTCTTTTATTTCGATAAACTCTTTAACCTTTTCATCTCGTCTTTTAACTGCTTCAACAAATTCATCTTTCGAGCAAATTGTCGTAAAGTGCTTCTCATATATTTTTATAATGGCCTCTTCACCAATGTACTCCCTTAAATTCAAAATATCCCTATAGTGTTCATCTATCATAGAGTTTAACGGGTTAATCCAAGGCGGTATGGATATTGCACTTCTTATGACAGGAAAATATACATTAGAAGCTCCTCTTTGCGAGGGAATGACCGCTTTATCACATTTAGAATAGGTTCCATTTGTCTTCTTTGCCATTCTTGGATTATGCGGATGTCTTCCACTGCATATCAGCCCTGCAAAATTCTCTGACTGCGTTGAACCACTCATCGTTCTTGAAGCACCACATTCACATTTAACAATTATTTCAGCTAGAGATGAGGTATTACCTGTCGATACCAGCTTCAAATCCTTTTTACATGTAGTATCGCCATGATGAACCCACCAACGCCAAGGGAAATCATCTAGATGTCCATCAACACAGGACATAATAAACCTTGCTGGATAAGCTTTGAACCCACAAATAGGGCATGTTGGACCGTTTTGCAAATACTTGTCCACATCAAAATTTTCACTAATATCGAATAGATGATTACATGTACTTTTCTTGCATATATGATAGTTCGGGAATGAAACTACTGGTATGTCTCCTTGCCAAGAAGTTTTAGGAGTTTTGAAATTATCAACTCCTAAATAAGATGCTAGCCTTGCATCATATATGGTTTTCCCATATTTATCCCAATAATTAATATCTAACACTGTTACCGAGTCTTCCACTACATCAAGTATCGCTCCAGGGCCAAAGGTTGTTATTAATTGGTTTGGCCTTAGTTCTCCCAGTTTATTTATTTTCATCCTATTGCGCCCCCTCCGTGTAATAATATAGTGAAGATGTACTTTCTACCTCTCTCATTGAGTTAAGTGTCGGTTTTTCTTTTGGTGTACAATATTCATTGTAAAAATTGAGAAGTCTATTGAAGTTTTCCGTGTTTTTAACATAGTAAAATAGTCTTTTGTCACTATTACAAAGATGCTTCCATTCATCAATGAAAATATCCATTTCTCTGAGAGTATCATCATTTGCTTTTGATGCAACAACAGCCCCTCTTTGCAAAATGATATCTTTTGCCTCCTGAATTACTTCATCAGCAGCTTCATTGATTCTTCCCGCTCCTTCATTGATTGCCAGTTCCCCGTTTTTCAATCTCAAAAGCGATACCAGTAAAGCATGTAATACCCTATCTCTTGCTCGTGCCGAGAAAGGCGTAGCAGTAGTTCCTTCCACATAACGATACATATGAGAATGGAATCCCATGAAATTTTCATAATGCGATAAGTCTCTTGGTCGATAAGGATTATAGATCGTCACAACAAGTCCAGGATACTTTCTTCCAATACGGCTTGTTGCCTGAATGTATTCAGAATTTTGCTTAGGCTGTCCGGTCACTGACATCAATCCTAAACGATCGACGTCCATTCCAACAGCAATCATGTTTGTTGCAATTGCGACATCTAAACATTCCTTATTATCTGATTCAATTGTCAATTTTTCAAGTAACTCAGCTATTTGATAAGAAGACACACGAGATGTTATCTCTTTCGTTCTGTTCAAGTATCTAATTGAACCATATCCATATTTTTTTACAATTCGTTTTATACGGGCAGGGATGTCATCCTGCAACAGTCTAACTGTACCGCCAAGCTCTCTGATACTGTTGAAATAACCAATTAGAGTATAATATGGGTCAACGTATTCTTTGAACTCTTCGATTTTTGAAAGTTCTAGTGCTTGTTGCAACAAAACTGCATAAACTCTTAAAATTGTTGTCTTCATAGACTTCCCAGTAGCACAAATACCACAGTACTTTCTAAAAGGCTTATTTTGAAGAGAGATTTCCTTGATAAAATAACTATCGCTGATATCAAAACCACTGGGTGGGAATTGTGAAAAATTATCCCTGCCATATAAGCATCTAATTTGAGCATCTGCGTTTTTAATTGTTGCTGTAGATACAATATATTTGGGGAGAATTTTCCTGCCATCTCTTTCAATGGCACACATATCCTCGACAACAGTTTCATATGCACCATAAATTGTACCAAGTGGTCCGGTAATCAAATGCAACTCATCCTGAACAATTAATTCTGGGGGGTAGAACATTTTTGTCTCAATTGTTTGCGAAGCTGCCAATGATTTTGATTTGTTATGCCTGTTTGGATGCTCTTCACCAACCGCAATATAACCATGACGTTCACAATACCTGTCTGTTTTACCAAACAACAATCCCATTTTCTCATCCCAAGGCAATCTTGCAAATTTATCAACAGTAGATATTATTACGGTTGGGCACTTCCTGTATATTTCTTCGTCCACTAAATATACCGGAATACTCACACCATTAAATTTGTAGAAATGACACTTAGAATCAGGACAATGGATTTTTACTTCGCATTTGTCCGTATCAATTTCATAATTCTCTTTTTTAATGGCTGTACCACACATTGGGCAGACAATTACCTGTTTTGTGAGTTTATTAATTGCTTGAGGACCTTTTTCAGCATCATCAAGTTCTTTAAAATTATTAGGAGTAACCCCACTACCAACCCAGAATCCTATAGAAATCCTTTGTTTTCCATATAAGTCTGGGTTTTTACTACGGATAATTTCAGCTGCGCAAATCATTTTCGTCAATCTATCACGCTGTTGCGTAGTTAATAGACGTAATGTGTATCTTAAAAATACAGTTACACCACCATCTTTTTCATATTCTGTTTCCTTCGAAGCCGTCAATCTTCGGTATCCTATAACAAATGCAATAAGTCCTAAATACGCCTCAGTCTTACCACCACCTGTAGGAAAATACAATAGATCAACATTATCTCTATATGTATCCTTAAGGTTAGCGCAGCTTGCAATATTTAATAAGATAAACGCTATTTGAAACGGTCTCCAAGTGCTGTGATCTTCCTTATTAAAATCGCCAAGACTACAATCTATACCCTTTCCATATTTATTAGCAAACTGAGCGATACTTCTTTGCAAATACATGGCTTGATTCATAAAACAAAATGCTCTGAAAACATCTTCATTATTTTCTAAAAGACTTATTCCTTGTGAAATTCTATCCGATGCTTTCCTGCACTCATTTATGATGCTATTCCCCTTGGATAAAAAAGAAGAATCCTTCATTTTGTCGCTCTTGCCCAAATCATTTATCCATTCTTCGTACTCATCTTTTAACGCTTTCAATCTACTAATGGTCTCAACTTTGTTATTTGGTCGAGACATAAATCTCATTGAAAAATAATTCCCGCCGAAGTTCTTCAACTCCGGACTTACAGCATTTATCTCGTGAGAAGGGATAAACTCCGACCTTATCTCACAAGCATTTCCATTGTCCTTGCAAACCCAGCTTGCTGCACAGCCATGACCTCTGGAATAAATAGGACGCTTTTCATAATAGAACTCATCAGCAATTTCTTTCTCACGACATTTATGCTCAGGCAAGAAAATGGAACTACCATCGATAGATTTTACAACTAATTCCGTCTGAAACATTACATTTTCGAAATCTCTATCTTGCCCAGTTTGTTTGCCATTATATAGATAAACTGAAACCAGCTTGTGTTTATTATTCAATTTGAATTGAATGATACGTATTTTTATAGCCGGATCAGATACCAATGGGACGTCATGGGCTTTATCAAAACCGCGCAAATCAACAGAAATAGATTCAACTTTTTGTTCACGGATATAAACGGTTTTTTTACTTTTTTTCTTACCGCTTTCAACATCCTCTTCCAGCTCAATCTTATCTTTGGAGTATTCTCCCCATCTGGCCACAACTTCAAAGTGATTCAGTTCTTCCGACACATAGAAACTTAAGCCTACAGAAGATTGTTGCTTGAATTTTGAAACAACCTTATCTTCGTAGTCTTCTTCTAATGTATCTCTCTCGTCTTCTATCGTATCACTTACAAAATCATTATTTTCAAGCTCAGCTTCACTTGATGCTTGACTCTTCAGTGGATATAGCATACCTGTGATATAAGTACTCAAAGGTGATTCATCAAGCATTTCCTCGACTTCAAGAGGCCCAATCAAATCAGTATTTAAGGCTTCTATTATCTTCTCACGAACTTTCGCATAAACATGATCACTCATTTACTATGCCCTCCATGTTCTCGCTCATCCCCATGGTGTATTTAAAAGTATTGCCAATAGCGATATTTTGTCCTGCAATTAGCCTGAATTTCCATTCTTTTTTGTCAGCATCGACTCCTGCAGCACATTCACACCACTTTATTGCAGCTTTAGCCTTATCAATTACATCTTCATCCTTGGTCATATTACTTGCTTTTACTTCTACCAGGTACTTGGTATTTGCTGTTTCAACAATAAAGTCCGGATTATATTGATGCCCTGCCTTATAGAATAAACCCAATTGATTAAGTGGGGGTTTGATCCAACGTACCACATCTGGATCATCTTCTAATATAACTGCCAATCTTCTCTCATCATCACTATCAAACCCATTTTCAGGATAGTATGACTTCTTATATCCAGTAAATAAATACTGTCTAATATTCTTCTTGTCAGCTATTTCTTTTTTGTAATCAACTTTACCGTCCGGCTTTACATTCTTTACGAACTTTCCAAACAGAATCAAGTCCTTTTCAACATTATATATGAACTCGGTATGCTCCTCTTTCGCGGCATAAACTTGGTCACTTATATCTTTAATTATTGCCGCTGCATATCTTCTAACTATTTTTTTCTTATCTTCAAAGTTTCCCTCAATCAGATTGAGGTATTGTTCGACAACATCGATAATATAATCAGCATCATTTGAGTCGAATTCATCAATTGAATCCAATAACATACACGCCAATTCATTAACCGGGTCTTCCGTCTCAAGAGCAACAGCTTCTATTGACATCAACAACTTTTCGTTAATGACATCATATCTTTCGATATATGAAGCCGCTGTGTCAAAATCTACAATATTTCTTTTGATGGTAACCGGTTTAAAAGTGATAGTAGAACTATAGCCGATGCTAATCCTTGGAACACTTACAGCTCGTTGTGCAACCTTTTTTATTTTTTCTATAAATTCTTCCTTTTTCATAATAGGCGTTTTAGCCTTTGGCTTCTGTTCTTTTGACTCGTCAACCTTATAAACAGCGGGTTCTTCAGCAACTTTCTGAGTGAATACCTCAAGATCAAACAATGACATCTGGTCAACCGATTTATCATCTTTAACTGGTTTCATCTCTTTCGCAAAAGCTTTTAGATAGCCCTTATACAGCTCTTCTTGTACCTTCAAATCATTAATATCTTGGAAAGATTTTATGGCTGTAGCCTCAACTGTTTGTTGAAAAAGTGCCATCTGTCCATCGTTAAACTCAGCAACTACATCCACTGCTTTTGTCTGAGGCACATCATTCTCGTCCAAGTTTCTTGTTTTGAAAATCGGATTGGATTTTACATCATCAATCAGTTCTCTGTAGTGATCGTGCGCAACAATATCTAAAGTATCAAGTTCATCTTGCCCGGTAATTTGTCCAAACGGCAAACGGAGTCCACGACCTATCGTTTGTAAAGCCAAGATTTCACTCTTCGCAGCATTTAGCGGAACAATCGTAAAGAGATTATTGACGTCCCATCCCTCTTTAAGCTTGTATACGTGCAAAACTATTTCTATAGCATTGGTGTTTTCTTCTATTGTGAGTAGTTTTCTGATATTTTCATCTGATTCAACACTGGTAGTCCCTGAATGTATCTCAACAACCTTACCTTTATACCTGCCTTCAAAAAACTCGTCAGAATCTATTTTTTCTCTAACTGCTTTTGCATGGTTAGTATCCTTACAAGAAATAAGAACAATTGGTTTAACCTGTGGTAGATTGTTTTCTGTGCAATACTTATAAACCACCGTTTTACGCTGTTCATGAAGCTTTATACCATCTTTTATTTTCATTTCCTCAATATCTTCATCACTAAATCCAGCAGTATTAGTTCTTCCCATGACAACCGGAATCTTGAGATACTTTCCTGCACCCTTGGCCAAATCAAAACTGTATATGATATTTCTATTCTCCGGCTTCGGCGTAGCTGTAAATTCCAACCCAAGAATCGGGTTCAAATAATCAATAGCTTTCTTAGATGCCGGTGCATAATATCTGTGAGCTTCATCCATACAAATGACTAGATCATCGAAGCTCTTTAGTACATCTGCGAAAGAGCCGCCTAAACACTCCTTGAAATCGTGGAAATTGAACTGTACGTCCCCGCGTTGAAATATTTTGCCGATATTAAAAATGAATATTTGAATCTCTGATGTTTTCTCAACATATATTTCTTGCTGAGTAAATTTAGCAGGATAATTCAAATAGTTCTCACCATCATATACTTTCGGCCTTCCCATTTCAGCTTCAAGTCCTTTGAACATATATTTGGGATGGTGCGGCATGGTCTCTTTACGTAGTTTATCATATATTGTGTTTCCTGGCGCTAGAATGAAAAAATGTTTATAGCCCTTTGTTTTATATAGATAATATATGCATGCTCCCATCAGCCTTGTCTTGCCTATACCTGTAGCCATTTCAAAGCAAAAGGATGGAAAGTGAAAATCTTTGTCAATCATTATATTTCGATTGCCTTCACAATTCTCATGGGCAACTTTTTCCGCCTCTTCTTTAGAGCAATTTTTATAATCCAACTTGGAGCTTATGGCATCAAGATATGCAAGAGCTTCTAATTGTGGCTCCCTCAAACTCATAGCCCAGTTAATCTTGTTTACAATACTCATCCTACATCCCCTCGCTTTCAAAGCTACATTTTTCTAACAAATCTTTTGGTATTTTCTTAATCTCTACGTTGTCAGGTAACATCATTTTTGATTGTTTTTTAGTGCAATATATTAGTAACGATTGATGTTTATCCAAATTCTTTGTTATTGATATAACATAACTACTATTTACAAATTGATTTGTAACATGAATAAATCTATTTTCTGATGAAATACCGTGATATTCTCCCACAGGCGTATACTTAAAGCCTTCTAGTTTGCAAATTGCTTCGGCCATCATATCAAAAGTGTACACAGGATTAATTTGATATATTGGAAGTATTGGATTCTTAATAAGAAGTGGTTCAGCAAGTTCATAGAACTTGTATCCTCCTCCACCTTCCCAGCCTACCGATTTAGATATTCCACCTTGTTCACCATTAATTACAGCATTAATCCTTGGTATGACATGGGTATAGCAATGTTCTCCCAGTTCAATTCCAATCCATTTTCTTTTCATTTTATGAGCAACAGCAACTGTTGTTCCACTTCCTAGAAAACTATCTAAAACAATATCATTTTCTTCTGTGGCAAGGGAAATAATGCGTTCAATTAATCTCTCTGGCTTTGGTGTATCGAAACTTTGTTCTTTATTAAATAATTTTTGTATTTCCTTTGTTGCTTCTGTCGCTGTTCCAACATCATCCCACAAAGTACCAATTGTTATTCCTTTTGCTTCTGATAAGAATCTTTTTTGTTGTGGTTTTGCATTACCATTTTTTCCAAACACAATTTTATTATCACTGAGTAATTTTAGATACTCCTGCTGAGTTGTTCTCCAATGCCTACCCTGTGGTGGATAATAGATAACTTTTGTATTCGGATTTTCTATTGGATAACTCAAGTTCGCCCTAATTTGTGGTGCATCAAAAGGATCTGCAACCCAGGGGCCTCTAGGGTCATTATCTGGATTCGAAAATTTCTCTGAATCTACTGACATTTTATTTATTACAACTCTTGTCTTATCCTTAGCATACACAAATATGTAATTATGAGATAAGCTAATTAATGTATCATTTTGCTTTGATTTTCTAGAGTTCCAGATAATAGTTGCAACAAAGTTGCCCTCTCCGAATATCTCATCAGCCAATAACTTGAATCTAAACGCCTCATTATCATCCAAAGTAATCCATATACTACCATCATCGCTTAACAAATTATATAATATCTCCATCCTTGGTTTCATCATACATAGCCATTCAGAATGCTCTAGTCCATCTTCATAATGCTCAAAAGCAGAACCCGTATTATATGGAGGGTCTATATAAACACACTTAATTTTGCCAGCAAAGTCTTGCTCCAAAGCTTTTAGTGCAATCAAATTATCTCCATGAATTAACATGTTCTCAGTATTTGGATCGCCATAAGACTTGCTTTTATCTTCCACTAGTATTCTAGGTTCAACTTTCTTTTCATCATATTTCCCAACCCAAGTTAATTCTAATTTCCCTTGTTTCTTCATCTACTCTTCCTCCTAGAATTTCGCCACTACTCTTGCAAAGAGTACCGGATTTATTTCAAATTGATTTTCAAAATCTTTAATCAGATGCTTTGCTTCTTCATCAATGCTGGCAATTGACTGATGGAATTTGATTATCATTTCATCTCGTTCTTTTTCTTTCGCCTCAGCTTGCTTCTTTAAACCTATTTTCTCCTTGAAATTCTTCGTAGCTAATGCCTGATCTTTTATTTCAATTATACTTTTTTCAATCTCACTGATTTCAAGGTTAAAGTAATCTTTACGTAGCATAGCCCAATTATCAATTTTAGCCTTATTGTAATCAATCGCTGCTTTGTTAGAAGAATAATACTTTAGCAACAACTCACTATAAATACTCTCTCCGCATTTTTCCAAATCTTTATCTGATATAATTATAGGAGCAACACTCGGCTCCTCAATATTCTCCATAATTTCTAATATTGCAGCTTCGCTTAATTCAAGTTTATTCCCTTTTTCATCAAACACTCGGAGGAACGGAAGTAAAAAGTCTTGGTTGTTATATAGCCCTCCCATTAAAATGAAACCATGTTCTAAGCCATGCTTTTCTTTGTTTCTGATGTTAATTGCATAAGCCGCAGGATACTTAGTGCCTTTAGTTGGCGGCTTTACTGCTTCCCACTTTTTCAACTCATCCAAGAAATGCATGACATCTGAAAGAATACTTTTATAACTATTTGAATGATGTTCTTTCTCATCGCTTAGAAGATTTTTCAGTTCTTGGAACTTAACATTCCTCTTTCTCTCAAACTCTTTTTCCAAAGCTTTGAACTCTTTATTAAATTCTCCTATGCTATTGCATTTTTGATATATCATCAAAACTCTTTTTTCAAAGTCAATACCAGATTCTAATAGTCCAAGTGCCTGATCAGATGCACCAAAGACTCCTTCGAACAGTTCGAATTTCTCCGATAGAATCTCGTATACTCTTCTATCAGCTATATTTTCTGTGTTTAGTAAATTGATAACAATGGTATCGTTAATCTGTCCATATCGATGGCATCGACCAATTCTCTGCTCAATTTTTTGAGGATTCCATGGCAAGTCATAATTAATCACCGAATTGCAAAACTGAAGATTTAATCCTTCTGAGCCTGCATCTGTTACCAATAAAATCTTACAGTTGTTCTTAAAATAATCCACAATGGCATGTTTTATTTCAACGTTTCTACTTGCTAACGTTTTACCAAAATTCTTTGCTTTCCAAGCTTTATAAATCTCTGAGGTCGTTTTATCTGATGGATTTCCGTTAAAGAGAAGCACCTCACCCGCATAACCTTTTTTTGTAAGTTCCTTATAAAGAAACTCTTGAGTTCTTACTGATTCTGTGAAAACTACTACCTTTTCATTTATTCCACTTTCTTTTTGTTTATCGAATGCTATCGATATTGCTTTAAGTAGGGCTTTAGCTTTCTCATTTGCAGAAATACTTGTTGCCAGCTTTATAATGTTTTCAACTTCATCAATTTCATGTTGAATAAACTCATTTACTTTTTCCCGATTGTATAACTCAGTATGATTGGGCGTATTATCGTCATCCTCTTCATATTCATCATCTAAGAAGTCAAAAAAATAATCTAAACCTTTTTCAACACTTTCAAGTCGAGTACTTTCTTTTAGGGTAATAAGCCTGTCCTTTAATACCTCAAATGTAGCAGCAACTGCATGACTTGAAGAAGCTAGAAGTTTGCGGATAACTACAGTTATCAAAGTTCTGTTAGATGATGGGATAGCATAAATTATATCCTTCTTGAGATAATCATTCACCATAACATACAAAGCTGCCTCTTGTGGAGACAGTTTAAAATCAACCGTAATACATACCCTCTTTTTAAATGCAATATAATCAGCAACGTCTTTTCTAAGAGTTCTCTGCACTACCGGTTTTATATGGGATTTTAAATCAGCAAAATCCTTTGTCTTGATATACCTTTTGGCAAAAAGTCTTTTGTCAAAAAATATCTTTTCATCAATAAAATATACAAGTCCATAGAGATCCAAAAGGTTATTCTGCAATGGTGTAGCTGTCAACATGATTTTAGGAATCCCTCTGGTTATCTCGTAGATACTCTTTGCAGTTTTAACACCAGATTTATGTACATTTCTAAGCTTATGAGCTTCATCAAATACAACAAAATCCCAGTCTGTTCTACAAAACATCTCTGCTTTTTTTGACGCATATGTATATGAGCAAATAACAACCACAGGTTTTCGATTTTTCTTACTGACCAGCTCATGATATTCGTCTATATTGAGACTATCTACTATAATCGACTCAATTTCGAATTTATCTTCTAACTCTATTTGCCACTGTTTTCTTAGGTTTGAGGGCAGAATTATTAAAATTCGCTTAGCCCCGCTTTGCAGGACATATTTGATGACAAGTCCAGCTTCAATTGTTTTACCCAATCCTACTTCATCAGCGAGAATTACTCCTCCTGACTTAAGGGATGCAACAGCAACACAAAATGCCTCTATTTGATGAGGGTTAATATCAATATCAGACCCACTTAAACAATAGTATGGATTGTGCTGTAATTCAATTCTTTTAATTTGTCCATATTCTTGGATAAGCATGTTTTGCATTTTTATCTCCCTCTTTAAATATTTTCTAAGATATCCCTAATCCCTCGTGCTAACCCCTTAGCCATCAATGGGGGTACTGCGTTACCTATTTGAACAAACTTAGCTGCTCTAGGACCCTCAAAAAAATAGTTATCTGGGAATGATTGTATTCTCGCAGCTTCTCTAACGGATAAAGATCGGCATTGTGTAACATCTGGGTGAATAAAATAATGTCCATCTTTTGAGATATGTGCAACCATCGTATGAGAACACTGAATATCCCCGGCAACCACCTTATATCTATCTAAAAATGCATTTCTATTTTTGTGCGTACACAGCTCTTCTGGCAAATCAGTATATCTTAGTCTTCTATGATTTTCATTCCAAGCAGTAATCACTCGTCTATAAATCTCAATGTCTCTTGGATTATGAAAACGGCATACATGATGTGTCAAAATATCATCATCAGCTCTAATTCCGCTCGCCCTCAAATAATTAGTTGGCTCAGAAACATAAACATTGTTCTCAGTTGCTATTTCAAGTCTAATCAAATCTTGCAAAATATCATTAACCGTTGCCTGAACCTCAGTAACCTCAAATTCAGGATACACAATCTGCAAATCAGCTTGCCAACCAATTATTATCACTCTTTTTCTATGTTGCAGCACCCCAAAATCAGCCGCATCAAGTATTCTGTGATCAACAGTATACCCTGCATCATTGAATTCTCTAATGATACTTTGGAATGTTTCACCATTATTTGCAGTTAAAATGCCTGGTACATTCTCAAATATAAACATGCGTGGCCTGTACCGATTTAGAAATCTAACATACTGCCTATAAAGAAAATTTCTAGGATCATTTCTCATATTATCTGGATCTTTTGCTCTTCCTATTAAGGAATATGCCTGGCAGGGTGGACCCCCAATAATTATATCCACATTTTGAATATTAGCGTTTTCAAGTATCTCATCTATTGAACCAAAAATTTCATTTGTTGTCGTATCAGATATTTCTTTATTAATTACAGTATCAAGCATTCCATTTGGCATTCTTGCAAAAAGCTCATCACGAGTGATTTCGCCTCGTTGATAACTTCTGTATTCATCCAATCTGTTATTTTCCTTCAAGTAATAATAACAAGTCCTTGTTTTTAAGGTCATTGCAGCATATGGGTTCATTTCAACGTGAGCAACCGGAATAAACCCTCCATCAGCAACAAAGCCCTCAGAAAGGCCACCGGCACCAGCGAATAAATCTATAAAAGTAAAATTTCTATCGTTCATAACACCATCCCAATTTCTATGTCCTAAAGCAGGACCATGTTTTTATTATTAAGTCTATCTTCATATTTCTTCATAAAACTCAATAATATCACCAACACTACACTCGAAAAGCTTGCATAGCTTATCTAGCGTATCGTAATCTATCCGTTGAGTCCTGTCGTGATACAAATTGGCAATTGTGCTTCGAGCAAGTCCCGTTTTTTCATACACATCTTGTATGTTATACCTTTTAGTGCCCATCAAAATGGACAGTTTGCTCCTAATTGCCATGCCATACACCTCACCAACTTTAGGATACACTTTCCCAAATAAAAGAATATCATAATTACAACTCATTGTAAAGCGAATACGCTCTATTTAGTATTTTATTTAATCTATATTACTTCTTTTTTCACCAGTAGATATTAGTTCACCTGTAAATTTCAAGGGGATGCGCCTTTGGCCTGCCCCCCAGCCCATGAAAAGTTATAAGTCGGATATGCTATATCAGGACTAATTTCTACACTTGACTTATCCTGAACTGAATGGGCTACCCCCAGCTCACGATTGTCACATACTTCTCTCTTTGCTCCCTGCTCTTTTTTTACACTACTATTCTCATTTACCTGTATTGACTGCTTCTTATCTTCTTTGGATGACTTAGATTCTTCTTTCTTTGGTTCGATAATATTTAGCGTATAGAGATTTGAAGTCTGTCCTCCATGTTTACGTTCCGTATCAAAACGAGCTTCTTTAGTAATAAAACCTGCTGTCACCAGGTCATCCAAAGCTCTTTTTACCGTATTAACACTATATCCGCACTCTCTCGCAATAGTTTTAATGGACGGAAAGCATTGGCTTTCCTTATTGCAATGAAGGGCAAGACAGTTTAATACAAGCCTTGCCCTCGGTTTCAAATCTGATTGAAATGCATTGGTCATATATTCGATTTTTGCCATGATACCCTCCTGTTTCAAATGCTACCGGGAAGCCTTTTTTTACAGCTTTCTTTCCGGTATGATATATTCCTTTACAATTGGATGATATATATGTCCGTTGATATTGTCATTAAATAAGTCATGAGAAGCGTCAGCAATCATCAAATCTTCTCCAAATGTAGCCATACAGTCGCTTTGAAATTCCAAAGGTACACTCAAAGCCATCTTAAAGGTTGATAAATTCTTGCATAAATGCAGCAACTTTGAGTAATTGGCTTCTTCATAAGGCAAAAGGCTCCCACAGATCAGCCTGATATCTGCTTCTTTGAATGCATTGGTTAATTCCTTAATTGCTCCACAGTCATAAATAATAAAATTGTAGTCCTTATCAATTTCATTGGTTAAAAAGCAGTCTACGTCGCCAACAGGATAATGCTCTCCGATCTTCTCATAAGTATATCTTTCAATCAGATAATGCAAATGACGGTGCATGTTCATTTCAATGAAACATGCGGTAGCCCCCCTTGCAATCAACCAGTTTGCAAAATTAAATGCCGTTACCGTAACACCGCTTCTACGGTCGACTCCGGCAACAGCAACCTTTATATTCTTTGCACTCCACTTATATCTTGGTATTTCGATTACCACAGATTCCTTAATTCCAGATTGTACAATTTTTAGTTCTTTTTTAGTCACTTCCTCAATCTGCTTATATCTCTGCATACCGCCTTCGGACAAGCATTCTCTAATCTCGCTCTCTAAATCCTCCACAATGCTTGCAGAAACTATATCAGTAACTCCTATATCGAGTAATTTATCAATATATACCTTTTCATTATCACAACCGGATAAAACTACAATAATTCGAGCATTAAACATCATCTGAAAAGATTGCAAGGCGACGATAAAATCATCAAGACTATCTTCAATACACCCGATATCCACAATGAAATGCTTGCAGCTCTGATAATTCCTCATATCTCTAACTACAAACTGTTTTAAAGTAAATCTGCCCACAAGCTTCTTTATAATTACTTCCGTTTTATTGCTTTGTGCCTGTTCACTTTCTTCTTCCAAGAAATCTGCAAGATCACTTTTCCCACTGCTGGACAGATATAACAGCATTTTTCACACCTCCAAAATGTAAATCGTGTATCTTTTCTTTGTCTTTCAATTGATTTGTCATTAACAAAACAATACCTGCAATGACAATCAATATGTAAACAATCAGTTCAATCATTTTTTTCCTATTCATACTCCACCTCCTGCATTCCTGCTGATAATCCAAAACGGACCTCCTGCTCCTGCACTCTTGCTGGCTTCATTTATAATAATAGAAAAGTCCCATTCTTGTTTACTCCTTTTATTACTTGCCGGATCGGCTACCAATATCTTTCCTTCTTCTGTTACTCCACGGAGCACGATAAAATGTCCACTTGACGTAAAATGCCCTTTCATCATAATAGCAACCACCAGTTTACCTGACGAAAGAGCATCTACAATACGTTGTGATTCAGTTGCCGAACAGCCTTCCACATTCAACCCGAAAGCTTTTGCAGCTCCAGGGATTAAAGCATGGTAAGAACCGCTGCCTTTACACCAATACCCATTGTCATATGACCATTTTGACATTTGCACCGGGTCTATCGAGGTATTGGTAAGGCTTGATACCACCATAGCTATAGAAGTTGGACCGCAAGCATATCCACCTATAGTATCTGTACCATAGGGTTTATCTGCCCATCTGCTGTCAAGCTGATTATAATAAACGACATGCGTTTCTCCCTCATTGTAAATTGTAACCCCCTCATAACTCTTACCGTAATTGTCTATATAATCTGGGTCAGTCTGCAAAACGCTTTGATACATGCCAAAGTCATTTTGAAGCTGCTCTACTGCTGTTAAGGCTTCACCATTAAAGAACTGTCCCAAAAACTCCAAAGGATGGGTAAGTATATAAAAAAACATTGTAATAATGAGCAATACAGAGAGCAGCGGCGCAAGGATTAGTATCAACATCCTTTTCCTCGCCTCTGCGTCTGTAGCGGCTTTTACTGCTAAATGCATAAGTAGCTTTGACGTTATTGGATCAATTGCCAATAATTCCACCTCCTCAAAAATCATTAAAGGTGCAAACAAATCAATGTCTGCACCTTTCATTTCCCTATCTTCCTCCGGCTTTTCCCATGTAGTTAAACTTGTATTCCGGTATTTCAAAATTTACGTGAAGCCGCTTTGAACCTATGACAAATAAAGCGTGACCACGCCTTTTGCTTTCCAACAGTTCCTCCTCGGCTTCGGTAAGATTATACAGTTCTTTTGTTTCCTTCAAGTTCTGACCGTCACAACCCATAATCAGTTTGATGCACGGAATATCCAACAGCGCCTGACCATACATCTTAATTTCAGGCGAAAGGAAGTCCACTACACTATGGGAAATAATAATCAACCCTGCTTCGTACTTTCTTGCCCTCTTTTCTACATTGCGCAAGAATACAAGACTCTGCGTAACCTGGGGGTCGATCATCAGGTATGCTTCATCACAAATCAGCAATACCCGTTCGTTGCGATCCTTGCTCATCTGCTCCCAACACCAGCCAAGCAAATTGAAATACTGTGTCCTTTTGATATTGTCACTTGTATTTTGCAGGCTGTGGGTATCCAAACAAATACAGCGGGTATGAGTTTCTACGCTGCTGTGTCCGTTCCACAGGAAGCTGTCACTACCATGTGCTACGTCATAAAGTAGCAGTACTAAATCACGATATACCTGATCGTTTTTATTGGCTTTCATCTTTTCTTCAATTAGAGTGTACAAATCACTGAAAATTGGAAACTGCTCATTGGTAAAGCCTGAGATGTCCGTATCCCAATCAATTCCGAATTTATGATATAGCTCGATGATACTCTGTTTTAAAATTGCTTTCTGCATATCATTAAGACTCGGCAAATATAACTGAAAGAATATTTCCAGATTCTTGATATGAAGCGCCATATCACTCATACCGTCTGCATCAGCATAAAGCTTGCCACCTTTTTCTTCAGGCTCATCTTCACTGTCGCGCGGTGCCGGCCGGATTTGCAATGGATTGATTCTCCCATTGATACCACCACCGGCGTTAATCCAATCGCCATTTAGATTAAGGCATAAATCCCTGTATTCTGATTCAGGGTCGATTATTAGAAGTTTTGTCCCTTTCATATATTCAGACAGCATAATGTGTTTTACGGCTGTTGACTTACCTACTCCTGCAACACCCATAACGACCATATTGGAGTTGGTACGGTCATTACCACGCTTCCATGTATCAACGATGACAAGGCCACCATTGTTATCCTTAGCAAAATAATAGCCATTGCCGTCATTAAACCCTGAGCTTGCAAAAGGGAAACCTCCCACAAAAGTGCTCATGGGGATGATGCGCTGTACAATATTTTCAATTACCGGGTTGGTCGGATAAGTCGGCGATATGGTTTGCAGTCCTTCTTTTTGCAAATTAGCAAGTGTTCTTACCTTACATTTCATAACATTGATGACACTTTCCACCCTTCGGCTCACCTTCACAAAGTTTTTCTCCTCATGGGCAAGCGGCATTATAGAAAGGCTCATCAGCGCCACTGTTTCACCGTTTTGGTCGATTTGGAGCATAATACGCTCTCCATCCTCAGCTGCTTTTTCTGCTCGCTGGCGAGTTAACGGGTCTTTTGCGCTTTCTGCAGCCCCACGGTTTTGAATGATGCTCTTGCTAATGGCAGAAATTAAAGCACCATTGTCCACCGGTTTAATTCCGATTGAAACAATGGTGCTTGGAATATTGGTTATCTTAGAAAGCCAACCTACATCAACCTTTTGCGGATATTTAACAACTCCGTATATCTTGCCTGTATTTTCTCCGACAACCAGGCTGTTTCTTTTAATTTCTAATCCCATTGGCGTAATAATATTTAATAGAGCTTCATTTACTGGAACAAAGTCTGATTTAGGCTTTTTCATTCCAATCACAGTAACACACCTCCGCTTAAAATTGGAATGCTGCGCTCGAAACTGGTATCCTCAAGGTGCATATAGACAGGATTATTGATAAGATTGCAAAGCCTTACAATATCCTGCTGTTCTAAAACATCGCAGCCAATTCCATTGTCCGTAAAATTGCTTGCAAAATCCTTTGCTTTCACCAGTAAATCTTTTTCAGCTCCCTGCTCTGACTTGTCCCAAATAACTACATAAAACTGGCGTTCCACCACTTCACCGGACAGAGCAAAGGTACTCATTTCAAGAATTTCCTGCTTTAAAAGCTCTTTTTGTTTCGGGTCACTCGTAGTAAGCAGCTCTGATAGTTCTGAAATAAGTGGTGAAATATCTACCGGCCTTGAGACAGCAATGAATTTAAAGGGATACTGTATGCTCGACATATTGGCAGTAAGCTGCTTGATAATTATGCTTTTTTCACTTTTGCTAAATAAATCAATGCTGATCGGATTGATTTTCAGGTAGCACAGAATCAGACCATCTCTTGTATAGAGAAACTTGCCTTTAATATCCTTTACATTAACAAACTCATTGGCTGTTTTCTGCTCTCCATCTGCTTGAAGTATCTGCTTTTTCTTTTTCTCTGAAATCTTGATAAAAAGAAATGCGCCCCCTCCAAGGACAGCGCATATCATAATCATAATAATGGGAAAGATCATTCTGCTTCCACCTCCAATTCTTCGGTTTCCATATTTCTATAAGGCTCTTGTATTTCCCGATTCAGCTCTTTTACCTGTGCCGACTGCAATAATAGGTCATAAACCCCTGAACCCTTTTCAAAGATTTTCGCAGCTTCAAAGAAATCAGTTATACCTCGTTCCTCAGCATAGGAAATTGTTAAGTTTACATTATGTAGGGCATGGTCAATAGGTATGGTGAAGCTACCCATTCCGGGATGATAAAAGCGGTTGTATTCCACTAATGCATGGTTTTCATCAAGGTTAAGAGTTACCCGCATTTCAAGCATTCCATGTGTGTTAAAGTCCTTGTCCTCGCTTTCGGTTTCCTCCGGGGTCAGCGGTTCAAAGACGAGCTCCGTCACATCTTCTGTTTCTAAATACTCTCCGTTATAGCTCAAATGCCCGAAAATTTCGGAAATACTTTTCTCTGGATACTGATTTTCTTTGATGTCAAAGGCATTTTTTAGTCGATAAAAACCACTGAAAACTGTTCCTGCCCCCCAATGAGTATAGTAGCCTGTAGTTTTATTGTTCTCTGTCACCTTTAAAATGCCACGATGCCCCACCATCTTCACCTCCTATCAAAAAAATTCCAGGTGTGCCTTATAAAGACACACCTGTCGTATTACAGTTCCAAATCTTCTTCATCATCTTGTGTTAATCCCATTTGGGCTAAAAAATCATCAACGTTGACCGCAGGTTTAACTCTCGCATATATCATATTGTCCATCTCTTTGTAAGAGAAGAATTCCTGCTCTTTGAAGCGTTCTGTGTATTGCGCAACCTGGTCATCTGTTAAAGAGATGTCTTCACCATAACCATTATCACCACAGATAAAAAAAGTACCGGCAATAACATCCCCATTATCCATTCTACGGTTACCGGTCAAACCCAATAATTTTCCTTCTTCATTACAATAAATGTGAGCATCATCTGTTAAATATAAGTACTCAATGGAACCACCTACAACAGCTTGCATAGCCCTAAAATCATTTTCTATATCTTTCACATAAGGCTGTTTTTGTGGTTCAACAATGAGCACTCGAATCAAGTTTGTATTTTCGTCCATTCAAAATCCTCCTTTACTGTTTTGGGGCAATATGCCAATCATCATATAATGATCCAGAAATATTCACATAATCGTTCAAATTCATTGATAACATTCCGGCAGGTGTCCATGCATCCTGAACATAGGTATAGACTCTATACTGTCCGTTCGGATACCACACTGGGCTGAAATGACATCTTTGCCGATAGGTACTATATGGATTCGCCTTAAATTCAAACTGTGCCGAATAACCGTTCACAGTGCGGTCCAGCAATCTCCAATAGGTTTCATATGAAAACTCGGGAAAATAACTTACAGCCGTTTGCGCACCGGTTACATGGCTGCTTGGAGCCGAAGATGAGAAATTTGTTTCGACCCTGTTGTTGATACCATAACCGCTTTTCATTGTTTTGCCTGTTGCTGTGGGTGACTTGCCATCAGGTGTAATATTGCTTGATGCTGTCAGACTTGCACTGTAAACATCGGTAAAAAAGTCATACCATCCATGATCTTCCCACCAGCCATTATCGACCCAATGTCCCCATTCGCCATGATCGCACCATTCCCAATTTGAAATCCACACCCAATAAGGATGCCATTTTGCCCACCAGACACTCCAGGTTGCATAAGTTTTCTGAATCTTGTTCGGAATGCTTGGCGTTTTAAACCCGTCGTTTCTGTCTATTGCGGTTGGATTAGGCGGGGGATTCTTGTCAAGGTCAACAATTTTGGCTTTTATCACGTTTTCACTCAGATAACCTTTATTTGTACTAACGGTTATCGTTACATTCTGTTCGGTCGATGGTGTCGTCCATTTGCACCATACCAATTGGCTTTCTCCTTCAGGAATTACAATATTACTCATGGTGTATATATTTCCACCGACATTAAACGTTACCGTTGCAGGACCATCTGGATTGATTTCTTTTGTCGCATTAAGTGTTACAGCAGTAATCACCTGAGTGTTGGTTCTATATTCAATTGACGTATCAACCGGGTCAGTAGGCGGAGCATCTTTATAGCTTACAATCCCTAAACCCAAATAAGTAAGAATAGTGGCATTGGATTGCCTTCCAGACGATGACCCATTCCATGCTGGAAATCCCAAATCGGAACGCTCTAAGAACATAGCCAGCGGTAAGTTTTGATGTGTTAGGCTAACCATCTTACTCCTCAAATCACCATTTTGTATCTGATCGTACAAAGCAGCTTCATGAGCTGTCATGCCCATCTGAATACCTTGATGCTTAAAATATGCAATTGGTTCAAGAAGCAGTTTATAGTTCCCATTCGTGAGTTGCTCAAATGAGATGCCAAAATCATCGGCAATCATCCGAGCAGCGCCATCTGAACAAAAGTATTTTTTTATTGCTTCAATGCTTGCACTTACACTGCCACTGCTTATAATTCTCGGCAAAGATACAGCCGGGCTGTGATATTGATAACTCCCCATGACAGGCGAAAGTTGGCTCCCATCTCGATAGTGAATCTTTGATTTTTTCCCAAAATGCACTATACTGGCCGATGGGCTTTGGTTTGTATAGTCGATAGGCGTACCAACAGGCTTTCCTGTTTGTGCATCGATGATGGTAACTCTCACACCATCATTACCGGGTGTCCAAGAGTTTTGACTTGTACCGTTTCCCATCCCGCCGCCACCGTTATCTATGTTTCCATCTCCTTCTGCAAAAGCTGTTAACGGAGACGCAAACAAAAGGGCGATGATTAAAAATAAAGAGAGTATTTTGTTTTTCATCTTGACCTCCTCCAAAATAAAAAGAGGCAAATCTTTACGACTTACCTCTGTTTAAATGCCTATATTCAGTTAATTCATGTCACCAATTTGCTTATTCCAGTCCCCATCCGATTGGCTTTTGATTTCTTCATTTGAACCACTGTTCTTGACCCAGCCAAAACCAGGAACATAGACTTCGCCTTTGCTGTTGGTTTCACCGCCAGTCGGCTTAACCTCTTTTGGTTTTGTAGGCTCTACCGGTTTGACTGTTACGGTAGGTTTTTTGTCCGGATTGGTCAGGCTTGTATCTTTAGGGATATCGTGTGGTTTGTCGGTATCCACTGCCGTATCAGGCTTTTCAGGCGGCTGGGGTTTCACAGGAATTTCCGTCAATTGAATATCGTTAGGTTTTAATGTATTTGTGTCCTGTGTCTCTTTCGGAGCAACCTCCTGTACAGTAACAATTGGTTCATTTACTTTATCATTTTGAATTTCGCCTACAGATACAGGATTATTTGCTTCCTGCGAGGTGTCCGGTAATTTAGTTTTATCCGTTCCGTCTCCAAGCACTGCAAATATCCCTACAACGAGCAGAACACACAAACCAGACAATCCTGCAATTATAAATCCCTTTTTCATTTTAAGGGTTAATTTTTCCATAACAACATACCTCCTTCAAAGGCATAAATCAATATATCAAGTTGTACAGCTTCTTGGCTACATTATACCACCGGACTTGCGTAACGTCCAGTAATATTTATGCACTATGTTGCGTATCGTTCCGATGTTTTATCACCATAAATTATATAGGCTCTATCAGAACTTAGGTGTATAACCGGCTTTGAGTTTCATTTTTATCTGCATCGGCGGTAAATGCCCCCATCCAAAAGATAATGGCACAGCTATATCAACTGTACCCTCAACGGTGAGTTGGCTGATTCCGTTTATATTTGACGGAGCCAAAGGAGCATTAGTTACGCTAACCGACAATCCTGAAACTGCATATTCCAATGTACTGCCGGCATACTTAACATACTTGCCATTTTCTTGTTTCAATCCAAGATTATCCTTGAGTCTTCCGTAAATGTCTCCGGTCGTTATATTTTGATTCCAAGATGTCCCTGACAGAACATATCCCCCTGAGTAGCCTTCCCGCAGACCGTTATAAGCTTTATCCCAATTTTCAGTAGCTACATCAATTACTGCTGATTGTACAGCATCTCTTACACCTACAGCCACTATCATCAACCGCATATACTCAAAGGCAGCACCAGACAAAATAATGATAGCAAGCACAATTGCAACAATTAAAGGTGTAGAGCTGCCCTTTTTATCAGATAGAACTTTTTTCAATTTCGTCACTTATGATACACCTCCGATGTCCCCGTTGCCTTTGATGTCAGTGTGATTGGAAATGAAGCAAATTCACCAAACAGCCCAATGTTTACGGAAGAAGTCAAAGTAACGGTAAATTCTTCATTGAGTTGAATATTGCCCATTCTCGACCATTGTATCGTAGGATTTAATCCTGTTTGATTACGAAGTTGTTCCGCTTTGACTGAGGTAGCACTTCCTACGGCACCGGCAATTTCAGCAGTCCTGCAAAGTTCAGTGGCGAATGTATCTAATTGTTGCTTTGCGATAAATACAGGCATAACCTTTACAATAAGCGCCAAGACCATTGCAATCGCCAAAACCAAAACACATGCATCAACAAAGCTCGCACCTTTTTTATCTTTAAATAACTCAATCAATCGTGACCCTCCTTTCCTTGAACATAAAAATACAGTTAGAACATCTTACCGAGTGCATTAATAATCTCATAACCGAGGATACCAAGATACATGAGCAAGAAGCAGCCGAGCATAATAAATGAAAATTTCTTGACCTTTCCAGGCTGTTTCATAGCAATCAATTTCAGCTTTTGAAGTTCCATTTGCTTAAAGTCATGGTTAAGCATTTCAAAATACATGACTCCGTTATCTCCGCGCTTTACAGATATAAGCCCTCGTACAACATCGGACAGCATGGTGCTGCCGATTCGGGATTCCAACCTTGTAAGTGCTGTTTCTTCGTTGCCTGATTTCATGTCTGCAATGGTTATTTCAAGTTCCTGTCTGAAGCTTTCTCCTGCACTTTTTTGATAGGATTGTAAAATCGCCGGGACATCGCGAGTTGCTTTTAGAGACTGTGATACGGTAGAAACGAACCTTGGCAATTCATATTCAATTTCTTCCCGCTTCTGTCGCAGAATTTCATCAGCAAGGCGAAACTCTTTGAAAAGTACTGCAATAGCCAGCAATATGATAACCGGCGCCAAGATTGGGAGAATTGGTAAAATGGGTATAAGCAAAGCAGCTATCAGCCCTGATTTAACCCAGGCTTTTGCTACGTAAGTTTCCGGTGTAAGTTTGATACCTGCGGATTTTAAAGTAGTAGTCATTTTTCTTTTCTTGTAATCGTCCATCCTTATAAATTTAGAAAGCTTGGAAGCCAATTCAAAAATAATGGCTTCCATGTTTTTGGTCTGCTTTTTATCCTGCCTTGCAGCATTTAGTACTGCCTTGGTTGTCGCTATCCTCGGCAGGTGAAGTGCCTCTGCAAAGATGAAGCACATACCTCCTGCCAAAAACAACCCGGAAGCAGTCAAAATGAAGAACAACATCAAATCTCCCATTCTTCTTCCTCCTCGCCATCCTGTTCAAAAAAATACATGCTGTCCATTTCTAAATCATCTTTGTCCAACGTGCCAGCATTGAATCCCATTGTTTCTTCTCTGACTGTCTTCCCATCACTCAAAGGAACCGCATCATAACTTATACTTTTGGGTGATGGGAGGGGAATATTCCCCTTTTCGGCCATGGAGTAGTAATTGATATTTGCAATGATAATATGATCTACCACGCTGATTTGAAGTGGTGCAAAGATGGAAACCAATTTTTCTGTGATATCTCGATCTTGGATTGAAGGATTCAGGCTTCCCCCAGGATGATTATGTGCTAAAATGATTGATTTGCAGTCACAGTCAAGAGCAGCCTTCAGAACCATCCTCGGATAAACAACTGCTTCTCCGATACTTCCTTCAGATAATGTCCTTGTTTCAATGATGTTGTTGCCGCTATCCAAAAAGGCTGCCATAAACTTCTCCTTGTCTTTAATGCCGCCCAATAAGGAAACAAAATATTCTCCTGCTACTGTAGAAGCGTTAAGCACAATCTTGTTCTCTTTCTCCTGTAATTTGAGAAGCTTATAGGTAGATATAAACTCATTTAAGACATGGATCTTTTCAAGCTGCTGTTTGTTAGGCTCAATAATGTTGGGATGCTCTAAAACATTAAATAGATTGTTCTCGGCTGCATATTTTTTGAGTTTATTTTCAGAAATCCCTATAAGCCTCGTCAAACCTTTAATGAAATTGGATGCATAAGCCTCATCATACTTTTTCTTCACTACTTTGCACCACCTTCCGTGCTGTCAATCTTCTGTGTTCTTATTTCATTGGCCACCAACTCCGGCATTACTTCTTCGCCCATACCGAACAGCACAAGCCTTACAGCATCCAGCTTTTCAAAGACATCAGCTGAAAAGTCGAAGGATTCAAGATTTTTGAAAAACGCCTCTGCCCCATTGTACTGGATGCACCTGCTGATTTGCTCTGTAATATCCGAGTCAACTTTAAAGAGCCTCCCTAAAAGTTGGGAAGCTCTTTCATAATCTTTCTGTTTAATTGTTATATCTTGTAACATGGTGAAAACCCCTTTCTTGCTTATATTTGTGTTAAACGATTTTTGGTTTTGATTTGACTTTACCTCTTATACTCAATTGGCTTGGTAAGCCTGATTACTGCAGCAAAGGAAACGAGTATTGCAAAGGCAGATATAGCCAGTATCCCTTTACCAAATGCCGTATTTACAAGCACTGAATACCAATCCCTATTTAGGAAATAAATAAGCGGAATATTTGCCACCAAAAGCAAAGCCATTGTGATAAATTCTTTCAATGGTTCATACATCAGATAATCCAGTTCTGCTGAAACAATCCTCATATCAGAAAGCTTTGAGATGATTGGTGACAATGTAGTTTTTAATGTTTTGTCCTCTTGGCAGGCAATCATGGCATCTACCCACTCGCTAAAAACATAATGGTTCAACTTTGGTTTCATATCGGAAAGAGCCTGCTTCACATTAACATTAATCATTTTCGCCTGTGTCAAGAATGATTGAAAAACATTGGAGATTGGTGGATTCAGATAGCTGATATTCTCCTGAACAGCAGTAATGATACTCTCATTTCTCAAATAGCTTGTGGTGATGATTGACAGAGCTGTTTCCATTTCTGCATTCATTTGCTTTTTGTAGGAATGAGAAGTAAAAATCAAATACCAGAAGGGCACAAGTGCCAGCCCAATTGAAGCAACGGGAATCATTAAAAAGTTATCCATGAGGACAGAAGTAAATAACCCTATTACCATGAGAAAAAAGGATAACGCACATATTGCTCCAAATTCTCCTTCCTTGCCCATGAGGGATAAAACCTCTTTGGCATCTCTTACGGTTTTTCTGATTCCTTTAACAGGCTTTGGATTTTTAATTGCTTCAATTCTCTTTCCAATTGGTGTTTTACGGTTCTGAAAAGGCCTAACAACACTTTCGGCAAACTCAAAAGGCGATAAATTTAAAATCAAAAAGAATCCTGCAATCAGACCTGCAAAGGCGATTAAAATAAGCAATGTCATGCTACATCACTCCTTCCGTGATTTTTTCAAGCAGGCCTACAGGCATACCGTTTTCAAGAAGCCGCTTTTGCAGGCTGTGTGATATATTGCCGACCTTCTGATATTCACCCTTAATCTGCACCTTGCCGTCTACAACCGTATTCTCAGTGATATGGTAACGAAAAAGAGTGTGAATTTTGCGTGTCCCGTCTTCGCAAATCTCACACTCTGTTATTTCCATGACTTTACGGCTGTTATCCTCTAACTTCTTGACAAACATAACCAGCGGAAAGGCTTCTGTCACAAGGTTATATAAAGTTTTATCATTGATATCATATTTCTGGGTACACAGTGTTACCATACGATGGTATGTGGCGGTACAACTGTTGGCATGGGTGGTAGTGATAACGGCATGGCCGGTTCGAGCTGCTTCCTGTGCTGCAAAAGCCTCTGCCGATTTCATTTCACCGACACAGATAACATCAGGGTTGCAAGTAAGGGCATACTCCAAAAGTTTTTCCTGGTCGATATTCTGCTTGGGATCTTCCGAATATCGGGTGACGGTATGCACCACATTGTTGATAACATTGCCCTTTTCATCCTCTTTTACAAGGTCAAATTCCCGACAGCCATTCTCAATTGTAAAAATACGTTTTTCATCTGGAACGGTAGATAAAAGCCAGCTCATCAAAGTGGTTTTGCCCGAACCGGTACTGCCGGTTACACACATTGACAGCCCGTACCTCAAACAGGTACTTAAGAAGTCCAACATCTGTGCAGTGGCAGTACTATTTTTTATAAAATCATTTCTCGTCAGCCTCTGAGGATTAACAATACGGATTGAAGCAGCCACGCCCTTATCAGCATCAGTAATAGGGTTTCCTAAAACAGTAATACGGATTTTATTGGAAAGATGCCCCACCACACCGGGCTGTGAATTATCGAGTATCATACCGGATTTGTGAAGTAATCTGCGGACTACATCAACGGCATGTTCGGGGCTGTTAAACTTTTCAGAGGAAGGGAGAACCCTTCCATCTGAATAAGTTATCTTGACATCTTTCCAACTGTTGATATTAATCTCCTCAATATTGGTTGCAAAAAGATATTGGGTTAGAAAAGAGAACTCTGCCATCTCTGTGTACAGGCGCTCAACGAGTTCTTCTCCATTCATGCCTACTACGCCCAATCTGTAATCGGTAAGGTATTTTGCGATATACGCAGTTATTTGTTGTTTCTGTTCTGCCGGGTTATATGCAATCATGGTGGAATATTTACTTGATAAGTATTCCTGTATTTCTTTTAGAACCTCAGAAAATTCTTTTTTGTTTTTAGCCACATTATAGAACAGGCCTATATTTCTACTCATCACCAAACACCGCCTTTACAATTGACTTTATGACAGGATCATATATTTTTGAAGCTTTCCCGGGTATACTTTCAAAAAGTGTGAGAGTAGAATTTTGGTCATCAATGGCCTGTACATAAGGTAAAGTATAGGAAACACCGCCAAAAGCATTCTTATATTCTTCGCCATCCTGTGTCGGCCTCACATTTGAAAGCACTTTAATATGTTTGTCTGTATCGAATTTAGGCTCACTAAGCAGTGGCAATACGGAACGGAAATAGGATATGCTTTTTAAATCGCAACTTCCAAGCCTTAATACTTCATCAGCCACTTCCAATGCTACTGTTGAAATAATACTTTCTGTCAAGATACTGGAACAATCTATAATCACATAGTCAGCAATATGGCGAAGAAGGACCAGCAGGTCTATAGCCCGGTCTTTCTTATACTCAGCATAGGAAAATGGATTTTCTCCGGCTTTGTACCCAAGAAAAGTGATATACGGATTTTTATCAAAGGAAACACAGTTTCTTAAAATTACTTCCTGCGTAATGTTAGGAGCTGTTAATACTTCACCTATAGAAACATCAATCGGTATTTTGGATTTAAAAATAGCAGGCAGTGCAGGGCAGATATCATCACACAGCAGAATCAGCACATTTTTCTTTTGATCCGCAAGCTCTTTTGCCAGTTTTACGGCGGTAATCGTTTTGCCACTTCCTGGACTTCCCCATACCGCTAACATTTGTTTCCCTTTATTCTGCATCAGTGTTGCCCTCCTCTTTCTGTTCATTCTGCTTGACGCTTGTAACTGTGTTTGGGGCGTCCTCCTTTTTTCCGAAGAGTTTGTCCTGTTCAGCTAAAAACTTGTCGGCATTTTCCTTAGTACCACGGTAAACCAAGGTAGCATGAACATTTCCTTTTTGTTCAAGGTCTGCAAGTACCTTAGCCTGTTCTGTATTGACAAGCAAAGTTATCGTCGCAGGTAATTTCTTTTCTTCGTTTTCACTATTGGTTTCTTTTTGCGGAACATATTCCTTATCATCGCCTGTTTCTGCGGTTACTGCCAGGACTTTTACATATTGGAGTTCAGGTGGAATGGTTGCTTTCCCCATGTTATCATAATTTGCAGATATAAGGGTTACGATATCACCGGCTTCCAATTTGCCTGACAGGCCGGCAGCAAAAGACTTGATGGTAATGGACATGGCAACCTTTGTCCCGTTCAAATCATTCAAATACTCAAACTCGGCAAGGGGCTTTTCAGATAGTTTTGAAGCAATGATATAGTCACCTTTTTGTAAATCAGCATTGACGTATTTCCCGACTGCACTATCTTTACTCTTAATAACGTTGTCGGGAAGGTTATATGCCCCCACTTTCACCATTTCCAGCTTGTCAGCAGTTAGCACTTCACCTTTCTTCACTGTTGATGATACTCTGACAATTTCCGTTTGTGCACGCAATCCACTGTTAAACAAAGGTGTAAGCCCAAAGCAAATGACAAGGGAAAGGAAAATACATACCAGTCCGATGACTGTTCGGTTTTTAAAAATACTCAAATTCATATTCAATAGTCCTCCTGTTTTTTAATTGATTGCACTCAGTAAAAGTGCCATGTATGAAAAAATACCTCCTGCGCAGAAAAAAGGTGCAAGAGGTAGTGTAATTGAGTTCAGCTTTTTACTTTTACTCGAAAGTCTTATATATAGTCCTGCTATTACAGCAAGAGTAAGAGAAATGACGCTTTGCATAGCACCAAGGGGTGTACCCAACACAAAACCGCAAGCAGCCATCAGCTTTATATCACCGCCACCGATTGAAAAGCAGTTATCCCTGTGTATCAGGATTGCCGTAAGAAAATACGGCAGTCCTGTGATAACAAGCCCTGAAAATGCATCCCAAGGATCAATTGCCAATAATCCTATTATCATTATGAGTAACGAAATAATATCCGGAATTTCACGTTTTCGTATGTCCCATATAGCAGCCAAGATGAGCAGAAAGGCAAACATTCCGCCTTTTAATATCAGAATCATCATTGCTCTAATTCTTCCTCAATTTCTTGGGGAATCTCCTGCTCTTCGTTTTCATACTCGGCATAATAGTCTTCCATAATGGCAGGAGGTTTACCGCTAATATGATAATTATGAATTGTCAGTTCATGCTCCTGTGTGTCAATCATACTATTCATGCTGTCACGAAGCATATCCATATAGGAATAATCGCTGTGCTGCCATTCGGTATAAATGCAGTCCAATGGATTTTGAATCGTCAGCAGGATGTTTATTTGCTTCTTGTCCAAATCATGATATTCAAGCAAGGACAAAATATCTGCTTTCATTACAATCTCATAAGCCGCATCAATGATTTGCTGTGGTGTTTTTCCTTTCAGGTTTTCAAGAAATTCCGCATATTCGTTGCTTGCTCTTTCATAAAGCTGACGATCTCTGTCATCATAGTCCAACTGTTCAAGAAAGCGATGTGTTACTTCATAGAAGTCATTTCGATCTAGTTTCAGAGTTTCAAAATCAAGTTCCGACCAATAGTCAAACATACGGTCCAGAATGTTATCCAGTTTTTCAATCAGACCTGCCATTCTTTCCGTCAGCGGAGTATTATACAAGGCATTTCTAAAGGCAGTTTTTACTTGCAAATCATTAAAGAATATATCGTCGCGCTTTGCTACGGGGACTGATTCTTCGAACTTTTTGAGTTCCTCATCAATTCTCTTTATTACTCCTTCCTTATCTGCCACAATCATCACCCTCCATTTCCCGTTTAACTTCCAATATTTTCATCCCAAGTGCAAAAACCACTGTAACCGTTACTGAGTTTCCTGCTTGTTTATACAGTTGATTATCAGAGTTGATTGTCCTTGCTTTATCAAACATCTCATCAGAAAATCCCTGCAATCGCCAGCATTCTCTCGGTGTTAATCTGCGGATACGGCCACAGCCAATAAAAGCCGTTCCTTGGTTGCATCCGGTTTCCAGCGTTTGTGCCACACCTTTGCCTATTCGTCCTCGCCTTGTTTTGCTATTAGGAAAAGCCAAGTTGATGCTGTCACCGCATCCGGCTTCTGCATACCCCAGTTTTGTCGCTTCCTTGATTCTGATTCTTTTTTGGCAGTTCTCACAATCACAGAGCATAACACCGTGGCGGTCTTGAGCTGTCAAAGTAAAACTCGGTTCACCGCAAGGTTTAAAGCGCGGACCGTTTTGCCTTTTCTCTATTCGGTTCGGAGTCAGGACAGCTCTCGCACAGGCATAATAAACGCCGGAATTATCAGCCCCTCGGTTGGTAATTCCGGCGTTATATCTCGCTTTTATACAGCGAGCCGTGTCGGTTATTTTACTATTTTTGTTTAGGTCAATGAAATACAACCCTGTTTTTCCACCCCAGCCACCGCTTTGAGCTGAAAGGGTTACACTTGTACCTTCGGGACTGTATACTCTCTGTCCCTGCATTCCCCCAATGAGTTGGATAAGAGTTTTTCCGTCGCTTCCGGTGAGAGGAAATATTTTTCCGGGACTTTTGTTTCCAGAATGTTTATAAGCGACAATGTAGATCCGTTCTCGATTTTGTGGAACTCCGTAATTGCGTGAATTAAGAAGTCCGTACTGACAATCATAGCCGAGTGTGGCCAGCGTATAGAGAATGGTTGTAAAGTCCCATCCTCGATTAACGGATAACAGATTTTTAACATTTTCAAAGATAATCCATTGGGGTTTATCTTCGGCATTTTTGCCCTGGATGAGTCTAACAACTTCAAAAAAGAGTCCGCTTCGCTTTCCGTCAAGCCCTCGCTGGCTGCCTGCGACCGAAATATCCTGACAAGGAAATCCGGCAGTCCAGATGTCAGCTCTTGGAATTTCTTCAGGTCTGACTGCTGTGATATCTTTTGCAAACCATTCATCCTCCTTTACATCAAAAATTGCCCGGTAGCTTTGATCGGCAAATTTATCTATTTCACAATGTCCGATACATCTCATCCCACAAGCTTCCAAGCCTGCCCGAAAACCGCCAATTCCACAGAAAAAATCAATGAAGGTCATTTCCATAGGCAAATCACACTTCTTGTCCCAATAGTATGGCTCATTATTTATTCATCCTCCATTCATCTCCATAAGCATATGGATAATATTTTTGGCTTCTCGCAAATCGCACCATGTTTTGAACCTGATCCACTACCGAAAGATTTGTCTGGTCTTTTGTGGTCATCATGACAGAACCGATAATCCCCGTAAGGATACAAATTACAGCAGGTGTAACATTATGCGAAAGTATCCATATAAAAAGAGCAACAACTCCTGCACCGATTGATCCAACAACAGATTGCAGAAGTTGTTTTCGTCCAAATCCGGGAAAAATCTCGGTTTCAGTTTTTACTCCCATAGGTATATATAGCTTTTCATCCATTTTCATCCTCCCTTAAGCATAGTAATAAAGCACCAAGTCTTTGATTTGCCAAATGCTTTCGGCAATAATATAGAAAATTACTGTGTTTTTGGCTCGTTTCTTATACTGGGCAGCTTCCTCCTCAGCAGCAGATAAGCGCACCATACAATAAATAAATCTTGCCGCTGAACCTATTCGTACTAGGCTGATGATTGCATTTGAAATGTCATCCATTGTCACCACTGATTAGTCACCGCCTTTCATATAGGTATTGTAGTTTGTATGTCACCATCTAACATCTTTACCATCTCTATTTGGCCAGGTTTTTCGCCATACCGACAAGCCTTACGCTGTGATATACATTATTAATTACACCGGTTCCGCCACCACCGGTTGTGATGAGAAAATCTTGCAGGAATCTCGGTGTTCTGATTGCCAATACCATACAAGCAACTCCCCAAAAGATATGCATATTCAGCATCAGTCCTACGCCTAATTTTGCAAGAGATATTTGTATTACAACAGCAAGTGTTGACTGAAAAAACTTATTGATATATGTTTTAAAAACACCTTTATCATTGTCAAGAAGTCCAACACAGGCTAAAGGTACGCCGATCCTCAAAATCAATATTTCCAGTCCCCTCATAAGGAACTGGAAATACAGCATGAAGTAGCAGATAATAAAAATCAGCCCGAAAATTGCTGTTACTATCCCTAATGAAGAAATACCATTTACCCATGCCTGCCAATCGTAGCTTGTTGCTGCTCCAATAGCTATCAAGAGTTTATTGGTCATATCCTCCACTATACTGCCAAGCCATCCATAGATGGTAGGAAAGCATATCGCAACAGCTAACGCCCTAAAAAAATTGGTGAGCAGATATAGAGGTTCTTCATCAGCATCACCGTCTGTCCACATTACATAAGTTTCAAAGCCTTTTTTGAGAAACTTTAAGATAATCAAAGAAATACCAAATCCAAATATAATGTCAAACAGAGTTTCTGCAAGATTTACACTGGATACAACAGTCATATATTGTTCGGCATACAATGTCATAGGCACTATATCGGTTAAGAGATTGTTGATATAGGCTATAGAGCCGTTGAGCAAAGCAACGATTAGCATTACTAAAATGACTTCCAAATCTCAATCACCCCTTTCCGGAGGAGTACCTAAATGATACCCCCAAAGGATTTTCGTATCTGCTATTCGTGCTTTTCGTTATTGCTATCTGTTGATGTAATAACCGCTTGATAGGCTTCCAATACGCTTTTTTCTATCTGCTCTCTTACACTGGATTTGATCGGATGGCATATTTCAACATAACTTCCGTCTTTAATCTTGCCGCTTGGCATGGATACAAAAAGCCCCTTTGCTCCATTTACCAGCCGCACGTTTTTGATGATAAAACCTTCATCAATAATTAGATTTACAACTGCTTTCAACTTACCGTTGTCCTTGAATGTCTTTTTGATTTCTGTTTTGATGTTCATCATAAAATCCTCCTGATTTTTTGTTTAAAATAGCATTGGCGGTGCCGTTTGCACCGCCAATGCTTTTGATTGAGTCGTTTAGCCCTTGTAGTTAAACATCTCTTTGATGCGTTCTGTGATTGTCGGCAGCACTGTACCGTTTATAATAAGATACAGTCCGGCAAGAATGAGTGCCCCAAGCACAATGGAAATAAGGACGGTAATTGCAACATCGAGTGTGCCCTGCCCTTCACGATTTGCAAGTGCTCTCTTGGCTCTGCCAAAGATTTGATTGACTGATGATTTTACATTGCCAACAGTTGCCATAGCTTTGATTTCCGCATTTCTTAGAATGTTTTTCATTGAATAAATCCTCCTTTAAAATATGAATTAGTAAAAATAAGACTGTTCTTATACAGTCTGTAAAACGTTTTTAGAATTACTTATAATATCCAACGATGAGATTAAGTGTTGCCGAACCGAGTACCGCACCGATACAGGAAACAATAGCAACGACAATACGGTTATTCCACTTTTTCTGATCCATCTCATCTGCAGCTGATCTGCGGATGAAGAAATAGATAATGAGAAGTCCTGATACTACCGGAGCAAGAACCATTAACCAGGTAGTAACATCTCCAATCAGTTTTTCAGTTCCTTTGACAATCTGGCTGTCTTTTATGTCGTCGGCATACGCAGGCATTGTGCTCATAAAAGAAACAGCAAGTGCAACCATTCCTGCACTTGCCGTTTTCCAAAGGTTTTTGCATTTTTTCTTTACGGTTTTGATGTTCACAAACTTGTCCTCCTTTCATTATTCTAAATCAGTTTCATTGTTGGCAAATCCACCATTACCTTTTTGAGCTTGTAATTGCATTTTCCTGATAATATCTTTCTGATAGTAAATCCAGATATTCCATAATGCGATTTCCTCATTCGTGTTAGTGATTGCAGGGCGCTTTTTCTCCCGTTCCTCCCGAAGTCTACGGTTGTGTTCCTTGTCGCCAAGCCCTAACATCCTGTTAAAGTACCACTCTGATAAATCCGGAGAATACATGATAGCAGGATGCGTACGAGAAGTGACAATCTGATAAGGCCGTATAATACGCCTGACCTCATCTACATTCAAGAGTTTCCGTTCTACTAAACTGATACTATGAGAACTTGATGGAGTGGAATATTTTGCGTGGTTTGACGACAATTGATAACTTGAAACAGTATAAGTACCAAGCTTTTCCGATATCTCACGCAAAGTATCCATATCATCTGCTTGTAGATACACCCAGGTTTGGCAGTTGGCTTTAATGGTGTCCGAGGTATTTTCATCATACTTCTCTTTTAGCTGTGAAAAGGACTGAATAAACAGATTGAAGCGCATACCCCTACCACCGCCGACTGTCAGCTTATTTGTGAAATCAGTGATGGTTGTAAAGTTTCCGAATTCATCCAAAATGAAATTGACACGCTGCTTTAATCGACCTCCCCTTATATCAGCTAAATTGGCAAGCAATTCATATTGCTGTGATACTATCAGCGATGCCACCGGATAAAAGGTGGTTTTCTCATCAGGCAGAATAATAAACAATGCCTGCTTTTTCTGCCCTATGTCCTGCAACTGAAAATCGCTCATATGGGTTATGGCATAAATAGATTTGCTCGTAAATAATCGGAGTGTAGTCAAAGCTGAAGTATAAAAGCTTCCCCTTGTCCTGCTGGGTGCAACATCAGAAATAGATAGTAGGGCTTTGGCAGGATGAGCAGGGGGAAGCTTTTTAACATATTCAAGCAGTGGCATTTTATTGCCGATTGTCTTGACCATTTCAGCAATAAACCAATAAACATTGGTAAGGTTCTGATACTCTGGACGATGCTTGTTATCACATATCACACAGAGTATAGATGCTGCAATAATGGAACATTCACCATTGGTCCAGATCTTTTCACCTTCCGGTTTGCCAACAAAATTGTTTGTCAAATCCCATGCCAGCATTTCAGCCTTATCGGTATCACCTGCATTAACAGCATTGATGATTGGCTGCAGTAGATTATACCGCTGACTTTTCGCAGGGTTTTTGAAATCCAAAACCAGAACCTCGTAGCCGAGTTTCTTAAGGAATTCAGATGTATAGTCAAACAGCTCGGCCTTTGGATCGCTGACTACAATGGATTCCCCTGCAAGTCCAAGAGTGCAGATAGATTGAACTACCAGATTTCGAGACTTACCGGAACGGGTAGCACCAATACATAGCAGATGGCTGTCCTCGCCAACAAAATAGATGCGTTCTTTGTTGCCTTCTTTCTTTACACCGATAACAACACCTCCTTGTTGGGTAATTTCACTCATAGGCATCAACTCCTTTCAACTAACTCAAATCATTGAGAATAAACAGTTATATTAAATCCATGAACTAATATAATCGCTTAGCCTTCTTTTTCTTTCATAAACTCCAATCCATCATAACCAGTCTTAATCAACTCCACTATTTGAGGATGGCTCGGGTCCAGGATAAAGCTGTCAAAGGCTTTATCCTTTTCTTTATCTTTTAGCCACCTTGCGGACCCATGCTGATATTGTCCGACTGGTACTGGGGTTTTTATATCCGGTGTTATCTCTACTAAATCGGATTGGTATGGCCGTAAATTTGTGAAGAAATACATTACAGCCATAACCAAAGCAAATCCCTGTAAACAAAGAAACAGCATCAAATGCTGTCTGCTTATAAATATACTTTTTAAACATTCATTGATTGGCAATAGCTTCAATATAGTCATCTGCCTTGATAGTAACATATGGACAGCGGTGGAAAAAAAGATGTTAATAAACCCTCCAGCCGTGAAAATAATAGAACAGATGATCAACTTCGGTTTTGTTTTCATCTTTCCAAATCCTCACTTTTCTCCTGTTCCAATATAAGCGTTTCTGCAAGCTCATTCTTGATCGGCGTATTTTCCAGCCACTTCTTAAGGCTTTCCGGCTTTACTATACCCAAGAAGTCAGCTCGTTCCCAGCGTGCCTCCCGTCCGTCAAAAAGGTTTTTGGCATATACCGCCTGACCTCTCGCCCCATAAGTACAGCCAAAACCGTTATAAGCAACCCACAAACTGTTTTCTGCCGTCCGGCAGTTACTAATCAATGCTTCTGGATTCAGCACCAAAATATTATTTTCATAGTCATCCCTGTCACTTCCAGTAATACAGTCATCCATATCAAGTGCCTTGCTGCTCTGTCTGATTTTTAACCCCTCCTCAAAATGATGGTCCAGAACATAAATCGTCGGGATATGCAGCTTGGCTGCCAAATCAATTTCACCCTGCATCCCCTGCGATATTTCATCCCCGCACACCCAAATTTCATCGCAGCGCTTTAACAGTTCCAACCCCATTTTTAAGCCCTGTGCCCTCTGTTCTGGAATGGTATCTTGCAGGTAGGCTGTAAAAATCGTATGAGGAGCCAATGGTATTACACCGCATCCGGCAGCATACTCACAGTATCGGTGCGCTTTTTTGATATTTTCTTCAATAGCTCCCCTTAACGGGGAACAGATATATACCAGTTTCAAGCCGTTTCACCTCTCAATCTCAAGTTCAAAATCAATCTCATTAAAGGTTTCAAACCCTGTGTCCATCCCGGCATCATCAAGCTGCTTTAAAGCCTCCTGTCTGGCAATAAATTCAGGATTGGTTACAATGCCTTGCTCTATGAGTTCATCAGCGACAATGGAAGAAGAAAGCTCATCAGTAAAACAGAGATTTTCACCATCTTTCTGAGCCATATCAATAACAGTTTGAGGCAGGATTTCTTCCGCCATTTTCTTTGGCATCATCAGCCCCTTTTTGTATTCACCAACAATCTCATAAATGCCGATAGCAATCTCTCCACAGGTAATGATGTTTCCCCATATGTTCGGATTAGACCTGCTGTCCGACATATGTTTCACCTCCGTCTATATAAGGCATAAAGGCAATGGCACTCAAATATTCCATGCCGAGCCTTGCTATCATTTCATTCTGATTCTTTAATACAGTATCGACTGTATGTTCTGTACAATATTTCATCATATCTTCCACATACTGCCCAACATCCAGCCCGACAGGGTTTTGCATATACTGTTCTTCCGACATATTTTCAATATGCTTGTTTAGCTCTGCCTTATAAGCCAGAAACCTTGCTATAGCAATTACTTGATTTCTCTTATTTCCCATGCTTAACCTCCAATCTCCATGTCCTGCCTGAATTCATCTTCAAAGTCAAAGTCATAATCCCTGCCTTGCAGTTCGGGAACAATGTCTTCAATTTTCTCAATCATTCTACCGACAGAAAGCATATCGTCATTGGAAAGGTTATTATCAAGCATCGTAAGCTTGACAAGATTAGAATGAAGAATCATCAGCTCTGTTTCGGTAAACAGAGCCTTTTCATCCACCAAACCGGAACGGATGGCAAAATCCTGTGTGGCTGATTCTTTATTGTAGAAAAATTGTCTTTGTAGTGGCTGTTCACTCTCAGGAGCCATGCGATAGGTTGAAAATACATAACCAAACAGGTGATGCAGCTTACAGGCTAAAACTACACCGTTATATTCAGCCAGCTTATATGAACCGTTTTTGAGTTTCTCATCCTTTTCTGTATAAGGACACTCAGTGCATATACCGGCTTCAACTGCCGTTTTCTTGGCGGTTTCCTCCAATAAATTAAAAACTTTTTCCTTAACTGAAACAAACGGGTTTCGCTCGATCGTATCAGCTTTGGTATAAAATGCTATAAGCTGATTTTTATAATAAATATCAGCAAGATAATCGGAGGAAGTTGACCGTTTCACATCAAAGCCACGCCTTGCAAGCTGCTCAAAAAAGCATCTGTAGAAATCCATTTTAGTCCGCATAAATACACCTCCATTAAGAAGAATAACCGCCCTGATATTTTTCAAGGCGGTTATCATCATGTTTCTATCTAATCAAAATAGTAATTTACAGAATAGGTAATGTTAGACTTGTTATACATGCAATCATGGTTAGTATAGTAGTAAAACTCTAGCTTGGAATAAGTACCTGCCGGTAGATTTTTTTGGAACGTTATACCATTTTTGGTTGTTTGATAGTCAAGCTGATCCCATGTATTTGTTTTAATGTTATATCCCCTTACTCGTCCAAAATCACTTCCGCTATGTCCGCTGACAGGCGGTACAGTAAAGGTGTATTGCGTAATAGTAGCTCCCTCCAACCCGTTTTCCATGATAACTGAATCCGGGCCAGTAAGTACCATACCGCCGCCATTTGTGGAATCTGCCACGAAAAATACAATAGCCGACCATGATGATTCAGCTCCGGTACTGTCAACTGCCTTAACCTTCACTACATTTTTGCCCAGTTGATAAACATAAGTTTCAGCAGGACGGTTTTCCCAAACATAGGTAATGGCATCCCCATCTGCATCATTGGAAGTTGCTGTGATTTTAACAGGTGTACCTGGTGTAACACTGTTTCCGTCTGGCGTTCTGGTAATCACAGGTGCAGTAGGTGCAGAATTTTGGATAGTAAAGACCACATCCGACCACTCGGAAATACCGCCATAGTTGTCTTTTGCTCTTACTTTTATCGTATGAGTACCTACAGGATAGTAATTGTCCTGAGCCTTTCCATCGTATTCATAGATAATTTCATCACCATCTGCATCGGTGCTATTAACAGAAACATTGACAAGAAATTTCCCGTCTTTTGCGTTTCGTGTAACATTTGCCACAATAGTTGGCTTTGACGGTGCTGCATTGCTGATAGTAAAGGTTACGTCTGTCCAGTCGGAAACACCGCCATAGTTATCCTTTGCTCTTACCCCTACCGTATGATTACCAACGGTATAATAGTTATCTTCAGCCTTTCCACTATATTCATAAGTAATTTCATCTCCATCGGGGTCGCTGCTGTTGGCATAAATCTCAACAAGAAATTTACCACTACTAAATGTACGGGTTACATTGGCGTTTGCAACCGGCTTTGTGGGAGCTGTATTAATTACTTCAACGCTCTGTTTTGAGGTGAATGTTCTGCCAAGCTCATCAACAACGGTGGCACTCAAAATATAGTTTCCCGGTGTACTGATTGTCACAGTTCCGCCGTGGTTTCCCAAATTACCCTGTATATTGCCATCCAACGGTATAGATTGCCCGTCTTTTTCAAGGCTCCAAACAATATTTTTGCCACCAGGATTTGCAGCCTGACTGACTGTTACTTCAAATGGCACTCCTGTACGTACACTGCTCGGCATCGAGAAATCACAATTTATCAATGGGTAAACGCTGATTTGTGCGCTATAGCTGAAAATTCTTCCTAAAGCATCGGTCATTGTTGCGGTAAGGAGGTATTCACCTTCCTGCATTAGACGGATTTTCCCACCTTGTTCATTCATCGTTCCATTGACTGACTCATCCCATTTAGCAGGCTGACCGTTTCTCATTAAACTCCATTCAATCGGTAGCACTCCCATATCGCCTGTAGTGCGAATATCAATATCCGTATCTGTATGGGCAATCTGAGGAAGATTAAATTCTATGGAGAGGACAGGGAGAATCTCGATCTTATTTTCACAATTGAATTGGAATACTCTTCCGGTTTCATCTGTCGCACTTGCTTCAATGCCATAGTTTCCGGCAAGTTTGATACGAATGTCTCCACCATTATTCCCAAGTGTGCCGTCAATATAGGTATCCCAATCCTGAAAACCTTGCATATTGTCCACATACCATTTAACTGTCAATCCGTCCATATCAGCAGTTGTAGTGTTGACGGTAATAATATCATCGGTATGAGTAGCTTTAGGCAAAGTAAATACAAGCTGCGGAACCGGATATACCTTGATTTCACTACTATTTTTAAAACTTCTGCCCGTTTCATCGGAAATAGTAGCTGTCAGCGTATAACTGCCTTTTTGAGTAAAGCGGATATTTCCTCCATCATTTCCGAGACTGCCTTCGATATAATTGGAAACAGCAACTTCCGTTCCGTCCTTGGTAACACTCCATACGACAGGGAGCTTACCTGCTTCAATAAGCTGTGTTTGTACTGTGACTGGCTTATCTGTATGAGTGGTTTTTTCTATTGTAAAGTCCATGCTTATCACGGGATAAACCATAACTGGTGAAGTGTATTCAAAACTACGTCCGGTGCTATCTATCACCGCCGCCTTTAAATGGTAGTCCCCCTTTTCCTTAAAGCGAATAGTACCTCCGTTATCGTTAAGCGTTCCTTCAATACAGTCGTTCAAATTAATCTCATTACCATCTTTCGTCAAACTCCAGCGAACCTCAAGCCCCTGTGTTTCCAGGAATGAGGTTTTGACTTCTACAAAGGTATCTGTATGTGCAATTTCCGGCAAATAAAAGCCTGTAACTGCCACCGGATATACAACTGTACTTGCCTCATCAGAAAATACCCTGCCTGTCGAGTCAACCAACACAGCATTTAAGGTATAAACTCCCTTTTCTTTAAAACGGATAGTACCTCCTTCATTGGAAAGCGATCCGTCGATACAGTCTGAAAGTGCCGCATCCTTACCATTTTTGGTAATGCTCCATACTGCTTTCATATCCCCGATTTCGGAGGATGTCACCATTAGGGCAATCTCTTTGTCGGTATGGGTTGTTGCAGGCAGGGAAAAGGTAAAGCTCGTCACAGGGTAAACAGTAATTTGCGCAGCAGCTTCAAATTTTCTGCCCGTTATGTCAATGACAACAGCTCTAAGAGCATACCAACCTTTTTCTTTAAATTGAATATTGCCACCTTCATTGGTAAGATTTCCATTGATGCAGTCCTTTAAACTAACCTGTTCCCCATCCTTTTCAAGCTGCCAGACAATATCCAGATTCCCTAAATCCTTGCTTTCTACCGTTACGTTTACCGTTGAATCGGTATGTGCTGTTTTAGGCAAATTTAGTGTCAACTGTGGCACAGGATAGACCTGAATATCGGCTTTTGCTGTGAACTCTCGGTTCGTTTCATCAATGATGGCGGCAACAAGGGAGTAACTGCCACTTTCCTTGAAGCTGATAGAACCTCCATCATTATTCAGATTGCCCTCAATATATTCACCCCATTTTACTTGCTTTCCGTCCTTAAAAAGACGCCATGTTACATTTTTATTATCTTGTACCACCGCTTTGACTTCAACCTCTTTATCGATATGCGTCTTACCGTTAAGATCAATGCTTATATCTGGTACAGGATAGATTTTGATTTCCTTACTGAAAGTGTATTTTTTATTGCCATAATTGGTTGCGGTAGCCGTTATTTTATAATCTCCCGCCGCTTTGATGCAAATCTTACCGCCATCCTTGTTGAGTGCTCCTTCCAAATCATCCGTTGCAAGTGACTCTGTATCTTCTTTCTGAATTGTCCACTCAAGATTTTTTACATTGCTTAAAGTGGTCTTTACCTCAAATGGTGTATCTGTATGGCTGTAATTGGGCACTGAAATTTCTACCTTTGCAGCAGGATAGCTTGTGCTGCCACCACCGTTACTGCTGTTGTTTGACTTCTCATCCGGCTTGGTTTTTTCCTGATCGTTATTGTTTTCTGCCTGTTCCTGTGAGATACGCTCTATAGCCTCAGAACGACGAAGAATCATTGCAAAGGCTTCCGCTCTGGTACTGTATGCCATAGGACGCACGGTCTTGTCGGGATAACCATAGGACAAACCATATTTTTCTGCAACATTGATATATCCCTTATCTTCTTTGGTAATCTGACCGTCATCAATAAAAGGCGTATCTTCTGTCATAGTTTTAGCCATATCTTCTTTGCCTATGGAACGTACCATCATGCGGATCATTTCCATACGCCTGATAGGCTGGCTAGGCTTAAAATCTTTTCCGTAATCATCTTTTGCTATTACTTTGTTTTTGACAAGAGCTTCGATAAAGCTCTCTGCCCAATGCTTGTCTGTATCATCAAAGGTATCGGGACCAGTGTGGGCATAACCCTCCAGCTTTAAGCTATAAGTCAGCAGACTTACAAATTCACTACGGGTAATAGTCGCATCAGGTCTGACCGTGCCGTCAGGATATCCGTTTACAATGCCTTCCTGTGAAAGCTTTTCAATGGTTTCTCTTGCCCAGTGATTCGAAGCATCAGGGAACACTTTAAAAGCAGCATAAGCAGCACTGCTAAAAAGGGTTAAAATAAGAGCGATAGCAGCAACAATTGCCATCGCCTGTTTTAATGTATTTTTCATATTCAATTTCCTCCGTTTGTTTTAATATACAGTTCGTTACTAAATTTTCTCATCGAAGGCACCTTACATTCTCACTCTCAAAATCCTGTTCACCATCTGTCGGTGGGGCAGGCAAAGTCTGCTCAATTTTGTAGATAACATCGCCAATTGCTTTCTCTACCTCTGATGTAAGTGCAGCATCTAACTTTACACGTTCGATACAGCAAGATAGCAGAAGTGAAAGTTCGGCATTGGAAAACAGGTTATCCCTTTTAACTTTTTGCTGTTTTTCTATAAAGCCGCATCTTTCTGCAAAATCCTGTTGTGCTTCTTTAAAACATAAAAACTGCCGAGCATAGTAATAGACTTCCGACTTGTCGTAATCCATTCCTTTTTTCCAAGTAGCATACTCATAACCAATTAGAGGGGACAACCGGCAACCCATTACAATGTCTCCGACTTCATAAAGCTTCATATACCCATTTGGCAGATTCCCTATCGGCTTAACAGGCAAATCTGAGGATAGATTAAACTGCTTTTTTAAGTCCGAAGCAATTTCCATAATAATATTGGCACTTTCGTATTGGCAGCCAATATATATCAGCCTGTCATCTGCGGTTATAATGGCTACCAACCCTCCTGTATCGCTAAAAATCTCTGCTGTAACATCGGATACTTCAGGTTCTTTAATGGTTAGCTGAACCTTTTTTAACCGCTTAAAAAGTTCGCTGTATAATTGCTTTTTTGAAATTATAATTATCACCCTTTCATTCAGGATATTTATATTGTTATAAGTCAGAAATTTTATCACTGTCCTTTCCTGTTAATCAAAAAGGATATGGAAAGCTTATTTCTCCATACCCTTGTCCCTGTTTTTAAGATACAGTTCTTTTTTTGCCCTTTTCGACAACTCCGTGCTCATTGCTTTTTCTGCATCATCATAATCCATGTTTAAATCTGATGTGTTTTGTTCCAGCATAATCAAAATTTCATAAACCATCTGTTCGGTGTAATAAGCTCTTCTGGCTTCAGTAAATTCTACATTTGAAAGTTCACGCTCCTTATTTAATATTGTTTTGACAACACCAAGCACTTTATTGGCAATCAGTTTGTCCATTTCATCTACTGCCTTAACTTTGTACCTGTTGATGTTTTCAGGGTCTGTATCATAAAGCATGGCAAGCTTTGACTTTATCTCTGCATACTCATCTATTAAATCTTTAATATAGGGGACATTTTGTTTTATATCAGCTATCAGTTCATCAATTACCTCTTTTGCTTCTTCTGGAAGTAGTTGATAATAAAGCCTCCCCTTTTTCGGCATTATGTCTTTAAGCTGAAACAGACGGACCGATAATGGAGATAGATTGATACCGTTCAATACTCCATCAAGTGGAATGGCCGCTAAATCATCTTCATCAATTTTCCCTACAAGTTCTTTTAAGTTTTTATATTCCTTGGGATAAATAGACTTCATATAGTCATCAAAGTCTTTTACCAATAGATTTGTAGTTTCTTTTAGTGCTGATTTACTGATATCCTTAGCTTTGCAATAATCCGCAATTTTATCTGCAAAGGTTTCCTTTATGAGCTGTATACGAATGCTGTCGGCTACTTCCGGTTTAACAAAATTCTTCATAGTCTTTTGGTTTTTGTCCCAGAAGACTATATGGATATGAGGATGACTGACTTCATTGTGATGTGCACAAACCCAGGACAGATTTTTAAGACTGATGCCATTTTTTTGAGCAAGTACTGCAATATGCTTCTCAATGTAATCCTCCCATGCCTTATGATCTTTTAAGCCCAATTCGGTTGCTGTTTGTGGCGTAAATGAAATGACGCTTCTAAATATATTAACCTTTTTATATGACAGCTCCCGCACTTCTCTTGCTACCTCTTGCCAGGTTTCAAACTCTATCAGGTTACCGGGAGAAAGTTTGCCAAACAACCCGTGACGCATACCCTCACTCTTTGATGCTCCAGGACGAGTAGAGATATATCGGATATGGGCATAATTGCATTTGGGTGTTTTTTTATAATTGGGAGGACGGAATCTCTGCTTATACATCAAAATCGACATAAGCAGGTGTTCCTCCCTTAATTTCTGCAATTGCTTTCTTCATTTCTTCATCATCCATAAAGGCTGCGATTGCATCAGCACTTTTCATATTGGCATAAACCAAAGCACGCTTTCTTGCCAGCTTTTCGATTTTTTCAAAGGAAGAATATCGGTCTTTATCAATCAAGTCCGATATAATGGCGATATTTGCATAGTATCCTGCTGCTGAAATGATCGTCAGTCTGTTAATCATTCCTGCAAGACGGTTAGCCAGTGATTTTATTGAAGTTTCAATTTCCTGATGAATGATGGCGGTTATCATATCTATGTTTTCTTCATATCCATTGATAGTCAATCCTTTCTCCACAAATTCTCTGATAATATCAGAAGCAAATACATTCTTCTTTATTGCCAGCTTTTCAATCTGTTCTAAAGTATCGGTAGAAAAAACCACTGACCTTTTCTGAGTTTTTGGAGTGTTGCTTTTAGGTTTATCTTTCACAATACTCCTCCTTTCCGCTTGTCACCCCATTGGGTGACTGAAAATATTGCAAGAACCCCGTTACCGGCACTGCCGGTAAGCTGTTTTCTCGTGGGGTGGGAACCCCACTATTCCTGCCTTACCTCAAAAGGGCATAGGTCTTGTGACCTCAGCCCTTTTAGATTCGGGGCTTCCCAAAAGGGAAGGTTTCATACTAATGAAAAGAAAGTTCATGGTTCAATCTCCTCCATATCAATTTCCTTATTGGATTCATCAACGGCATCCTTTTCAAATTCGGCTTTCAGTTCATCTTCACGCATGGTGTCAAGCTCATCCACAGTTCTTCCTTTTCGAGTTTCAATCAGATCCTGGTTGAAATCTTTAAGATGCGGATGGTGAATTGCAACTTCGTAACCTTTTTCGCTGTATTTATCGCACCATTTCATTGCAGCCATCTGGCCCCAGTTTCTATAGCATCCGTCTTTATCTTTAGCAAGGTAGTCATTGTCCAAAGCGAATACTATTTTCTTAATTTCAGGATGCCACTGCAAATATCGTTCAAGAGCGCCATCCCAGGTACATCCGAGAGAGATGCGGTGATCCTGCCTCCAATCATGTCCATAGAGTTTTGCAAAGGTAGCATGGCTCATGGCATCAATGGGACTTTCGCAAACAAACACCATATCACTCTTCCCTCCAATAACAAAGGGATAGCTCTTATCGGAATTAACGGCATCCATTTTGAAAGCCTTATCAACATAGGTTCCACGCATGGAACAGTACTTAGGAGTGCTGCTCTCATCGTATCCGACAAATACGCAGTTTCTATATTTGGATTCCTGATAAACTTTCCTTTCATTCATCAGTACGGATACGATTTCCGGTTCAATACCTCGGATGGAAATCAAATACCAATAGGTTCTTTTAAAATTCTCTGCCTTATCAGGAATAATCAACGGGCCTTTTTCTTCTTTTTCATAAGATGCTACAGTTTTAATATACGGCTCATAACGTTCGCCAAGTAGTTGTGCGACGGCTTCGGGATAGGCTACATTACCGTATTTCATCACAAAATCAATAGGACCGCCTTTTTCATCGGCAGTCCAGTGATAAAAACGGTTACTGTCTTTAAAGATGTACAACCCACCTGATTTTTTTGCATGAAGTGCTTTTCTCCCTCCCTTCTCAAGTTCAAAACCATACTGACGTGCAAGATCAATTAGGCTTACGCAGTTTGCTCTTTGTATTTCTTCTTCTGTAAAGTGGCGATATGCCTTATGGGTTTGTGTCTGCATAGGCTATACCTCCATTTCTTCATCTGGTTCCTTTATTTCCTCCAAAATATCTACAATATCTGCATCGTCATACCGATACTCAAGGGACTCTACAATATCCTTGCAGTCATCCGGCAAATACTCTTTTATTTCATTCTGTACATCACAAATCTCACCCATAAAGCCCCAGCAACTTGCTATTTCCTCGTTACTTTCATACAGTTTAAATCCATAGCACTGATCGGTAAGGTAATAATCGTATTCCTTAACTTCGCTGATCAAAACTTGTCTTGCTTTTTCAATGGTTTCAGGAGTGACCACACCATATTCCTTTTGTATGTCATCGTATGAAACATAAATCCAGCCTACCTGCCCACTGTCCCAGGGACAGGAAAAACCAGTTGTATTGATTGTAATTCCACTGTGGTCATAAAGATAAATAGGCTCGATAACGTAACTGCTCGAAAGAAAGTTCAAGATATTATCATGGATGGCTTTTCTGTATGCACCATAGCGATTTCGATACAGAGAGATATCAATCTCCTCCGTAAGTTTCTCGAATTTTCCCTCAGCTTCTTCATAGTCGCCCAGCTTTTCTTCCAAAAGACTCATCAAAAAATCGTCTGGCTCACGAAAACTGTGCTCGTCACCAAGATTATTCCTGCTATGGAAGCAGATCATTGTTCCAAGATTATCTTGTTCCGCACGGGGGTGCTGTGGCGTATCATCATTTACCACGAACAAAACATAGGGCTGTTTTACCGCAACCATCGGCATTATGCTCACATCCTTTATTATCAAATAGTTAAAATGTCTTCAAAATTACATCCTTAGATATCCCGTTCTGCAATTGCAAGTTCAAGCTCTCTGTCACCAGATGGATACCGTAAATCGCTTTCCTGTCCGTTTTCATCAATAATAACCTCCTCCTGCTGCCTGAGTTCTTTAAACTCCAATTTCGTATTAATCTCTGCCTGACGTGCTGAATACTCTGCTAAGCGCTCTTCAAATTCAAATGGTTTTACTACTTCTTTTTTGGCTTCGGCAAGTTGTATAGTCGCATCCTCAAGTTTTTGCTTAGTCTGTGCCAGTATGCTGTCGATTTTCTCTACAGCATTTTCAATCCTTGTAATACTTCCAAGTTCGGAATCACCGAGTTCAACACGATAGGTTGACGCACCCTTGATTAGCACTTCTAACTGGTCAAATGCAGATCGGACAAATAAAAGTTTGAAACCACGATAAGTGCCGACTTCCAAAGGTTCTCCGCTTACAGAAATATCATGGAGCTTGCTCATTATGATAAGCCTTTCCCCGGCTTTTACCCTTTCATCGAAGGTCTTACCGTCAACAATCATTGAAAACTCTTGACCAATTGATTGCTTTTTCAGCTCAATATCTTTTTCCAGGGCTGCAATTTTTTCTTTACAATGAGCAATCATGTTTGGATAATGGCTTTCGATGTTTCTTTCTAAAATAATCCTTTCATTGTTCCAGTTTGCTTTGAGCAGTTTCAATCTTGCTACTTCATTATCAACTTCCATTTTTTCTGCCAGTAGTGGGTTGGATGTCGCAATGGCCTTTACCTCAGCAGCAGAGAGGACTGTTTCGTCCATATCTTCACAGGAACGGGAAATACTCTTGCCTGTCATGACCTGACTGATATATTTCAGTTTTTGCTCTTGGATTTGCCATAAATAAGCATCAAACGTGCCTTTAGTGACATATCGAAAGATACTTACCACAGGATTCTCGTTACCCTGACGCAGTATCCGGCCATCACGCTGTTCAATATCGCTTGGGCGCCAAGGGCAGTCCAGATGATGGACAGCTATCAGCTTGTCCTGAACATTAGTCCCTGTTCCAAGTTTTGATGTGCTTCCAAGGAGAACTCTCACCTCTCCCATGCGTACTTTCTCAAACAATGCTTCACGCTGTTCATCAGTCTTGGCATCATGGACGAAGGCTATTTGTTCTTCTGGAATGCCCTTATCAATCAGGCATTGCTTGATCTCGTCATAGACATTAAACTGTCCGGGCTTAGGCGTGCCGGAATCACAGAAAATAATCTGTGTGGAGCGTTTTTCTTTGGTCTTCTGCCATATATCAAATACTTTGTCAAGGGCAATATTCAGCTTACTGTCCAGATCATTCGGCGCTTCCTCAATAATCAATCGAGGATCAATAGACATGAGCTTAGCTTCATTCGTGAGTTTAAGCATATTATCGGTGGAAGCATCAACTTCACCGTTTCGGATTTTATCAGCCCGCTCAACAAAAGTATCCATCAGCATTTTTTGAATTGGTGTCGCTTCGGTTGCGATTATGGCTGCTTTACCCCCCTCAATATCGGGAGTCGGGAGACTCAGCATATCGGCAGTCTGAATATCAGCTACGAGTTGAAACATATTCATGAGTTCAGGTAGGTTGTGGAATTTTGCAAAACGGTTTCTCATACGGTAGCCGGAGCCTTCCGGTGTTATTTCTAAAGAAGATACGACTTCCCCGAAAGTGGCAGCCCAGCTGTCAAAGTAGTTTAAGCCCATTTTTTGAAGCGTCTGCGGCTGCAAGTATCTCTGCATGACATACATCTCACTCATACTGTTGGAAATAGGTGTACCTGTAGCAAATACCACACCTTTCCCATTGTTTGTCTCCTGCAAATACTGGCATTTTAAAAGCATATCGGTAGCCCTTTGGCTTGCCGATTTACCGATACCGGCAACGTTTCTCATTTTTGTATAGCTGAAACAGTTTTTATAAACATGGGCTTCATCTACAAACATGTAATCCACACCAAGCTGTTCAAAAGTTAAAAGGTCATCCTTCTTTTCCTCTGCAGCAAGTTTTGTCAGCCTGTTTTTGAGGTTGTTTTGAAAGATGACCATTTGTTTGATTGACCAATTGTCGCCCTTCTCATCACGCATTTTTTTGATAATATAAGAGAGTTGGTTGATTTCTTCATTCAACTGCTTTTCCTGGCGCTCTTTTGAGATAGGAATACGTTCAAATTGACTATGACCGATTATAATGGCATCGTAATCACCCATAGCAATCCGGGAAACAAACTTGTTGCGGTTGGCTTTATCAAAATCTTTCTTGGTTGTCACTAAAATGTTGGCTTGGGGAAAGAAACGGTAGAACTCTTTCGCCCATTGCTCCGTTAAATGATTTGGAACAACATATATCGGTTTTTTAATGGCTCCAATGCTTTTCAGATACATCCCTGATGCAATAAGGGCTGCGGTTTTACCAGCACCAACCACATGTCCTGCCAAACCTGTGCCTGAATAAATAACCCTTGCTGCAAAATTCCTTTGATGCGACCGCAGCTTTACCTCATCACTCATACCGGGAAATATCAAGTGAGATCCGTCATATACACGAGGTCTGATGGTATTAAACCTTTCATTATAGATATTAAGAAGCATCTCAGCTCTATCTTTATCGCTGAACAGCCATGCTCCAAAGGTTTCTTTAATTTGATTCTGCTTGGCTCTTGCGATCATGGTTTCATTGGCATTGACAACATATTTTACTTGTTCTTTACCGTTTGCATCCACATAAGGTACAGGGTCACGCACTGTTGTACTCTGTAAGTTCAAGCAGTCCTCAAAAATCTGATAGGCATTTACCCTGCTTGTACCATAGGTCTTATTAACCTTAACAGAACTGGCGTCCTTAGTTTTGTTCAAAACACGCCATTGAGTGGTGTACTCCATATAATCAATATCAATAACATCTTTTAGATAATAAGGAGTACCAAAGGTTTCATGCATAAACTGGCGGTAATATTCAATCGGTATCCAAGGAGAGCCAATGCGAAAATCTATATCACCGGGCAACAGCCTTGGAGGCTGTACTGCTTCTAATGCTTCTACATTTCGTGTAAAAAGGTCCGGATATTCTTCTGCTTTCATTTTTGCATATAGCAGCTTATCTTTGACCTGTCCGCTTAGGTATTCTTCATTCAGTTCCCAGCCTTCGTAATAATTGCCGTAGTATTTCTGTGGATTTAAATAAATTCTGTCTCCAAGTTCATCAATCAGCTCATCGGGAGTTTTGCCTGTCAGGTTTGCCATATACGGCAAGTCAATTTTCATTTTGACATTAAGACTGATTTCAAGTGCTTCTTTTGCCGTTTCCGCTCTATCCGGCAGACGGTATGATTTAATGGTCGCTTTATCAAATATCGGCGCTTTTACCCATGACTGTTTATCCTCGCTCTGATCCTCGATAGAACGCAATAGTGGAAATTGGTCATCATCCGAAAATACTGCAATATTAGGTTTGTCATTGATAAACCCACATCGCTCAATGAACCTGTCATATACGCTGTTAAGTTTTTTCTGCGCTTTTTGAAGCTCATCAGGCATGTAATCCCTTGTCTGTACAGCAATGACATTTAAAAGCGCATCTCTGATTTCACAAAGTCCTTTAATCCTTTCGGCTCGTTTCCCTGTATAATCCTGTAGAATCAACTTGTTATGCTCACAATAATATATTTTTTCATCCAACACCACATAGGTATAGTTTTTAGTTCCTTTAGGAGCATCCAACTTAGTTGCTTCATTAACTGATTCTTCCTCAGCGGTTTCCATCGGTTTGTCTGCTTCTGCTGTAAAGGTTGCTCGGAGCTTATTTATGGCCTTATCAAGTTCTTCATATAAATCTTGTCCTTCCGGTGCAATGCAGGCTGTACCATCCTCATTTCCATACATATTCCTGCTGCGCTTCATTTCACCCAAAACCATATCAGGGTTCTCAAGGAAATATTGATTTAGGTTGATGTAATCTGTTTTTCTCGTATTGGTAAAAACCCAGTCAGGCAAAGAATACTTATCAACCTTTCTTGGACGGTCAAGCTTTTGAAAAAATAAAATATCGGTCGTAACTTCCGTCCCCGCAAGTGCTTTAAATGCATTGTTCGGCAGCCGGATGGCACCAATCAGGTCGGCTCTTTGTGCTATATATTCCCTTACCGCAGTATCTCTTTTATCCATTGTTCCTTTACTTGTGATGAAACCAATGATGCCGCCCTGTTTTACAAGGTCTATGGATTTGGCAATAAAATAATCGTGAATCAGAAAATCCTCATCAGCATACCTCTTGTCGTACAGCTTTATATTATTGAATGGAATATTTCCAAGGATCACATCAAATGAATTATCCTCAAAGTTTGTGATTTCATATCCCTGCACATAAATATTGGCTTTTTGATATAGTTGCTTTGCTATTCGTCCTGTGATGCTATCAATTTCAATACCATAAAGAGGCGTGTCGGCAATTGCTTCTGGAAGAACTGAGAAGAAGTTTCCTGTTCCCATCGCAGGGTCAAGAATCTTTCTGCCCCTACCACCTTTAAAACCAAACTGTTCAAAAGCATTATATATGTGTCTTATCAGTTCCGGCTCGGTATAATAAGCAGTGATAGTGGAATTTCTGGCATCCTCATATTCTTTGTCATCAAGTAAAACTTTTAATTCCTGATACTCATTTTCCCATCCTGATGCAGTATCGGAGAAGGCATTGGCGAGGCCTCCCCATCCCACATAACGTGCAAGGATAATCTGTTCTTCGGGATTAGCGAGGCGCTTTTCCCTTTCAATCCGTTTTAAGAGTTTGATTGCTTCAATATTATTCTTATATTTGGTTTTTGCTCCGTTTGGATATAAGTTATAATCCTCGGAATAATGGAAATTCAACTTGGAATGACGAGCCTGTTCAGGCTTTGATTCAGCAGATAAGGAAATGTTCTCAGCCGTTTGCTCCTGCGGTTTGCTTTCTTTTTCATCGAAATCTTTATTATCCGGTGTATGGTATTGCTCTATTTCGGCAAGTTCCTTTTCTAGTTCATATTTCAAGTCTTCAAGGTCTTGCCAGTACTCCGACTGTTTATGTGAAAAAATTGCTCCCGATTCCCACTTCTTCTCAAACTCAAGCAACTCAGACTTTACTTCTTCAAGCTCGTTTTTAAGCGAGTTAAACTTTTCATCTTGTTCTATATTTACTTCCTTTAAATCCAAATACCGTCCTTCATCAATCAGTTTCCGGATAACTATGGCAGCTCTCAGCCATGTCATATTGGTTTTATGCTTTTCTCCGTTTTCATCGATCCAGTCAAATTCAATACCGGTGCCGTTGTGGTTTTCAAATCCGATCCCTTGTTTATTTACAGAATGACCTCCAACCCCATATTCGGCTTTCAAAAACGCACTAAATGCTGAACCTGTCGGATTAGTTTTTGCAAAATCATAAATACGCTTCTTACCATCTTGCACCATGCTGCCTTCAAAAAGCACAATTTCAATGAGCTGCTCCTCACGGCTTTTTGGTATCGTGTCAAACAAGTTCATTTGTTTGCTCTGCATTGGCTTTGTTTCAATGATTCCAACTTCATGAGCCTTTGAAGTATCTTGAATATTAGAATAGGCGGGATTATCATGAATTGCTGTTTTAGTTGAAGGTAGAGATACTTGATCCACCGGCATCATTCTAATAAAGCCCATCTCCTGAAAGTTTGGCTCTCCTGACTTTTCCTCCTGCCTTATTTCCGCATCCTCAAATTCTTGCAGTAGATCAGTAATACCAATCAATGGAGATGTAAATTGCTTAAAATACTTCTCGATATCCACATCGGTCAAAGAAACATATTCACCTGTATTATAATTAACTCTTGCAATTAAAAATGTTCCAAAAATCGGCTGTCCATTTACAATACGGTTAATAGAAGTGCTGTCAAAGTCCACATCATCAGCACATACTGCATCAATACCTTCTGCAATTTCAATAGTAGTAAAAGCGCCACCGACTTGTTTTTGAAATTCCTTATATCCATTACGGATTTCAGCAACATAAGGCGCTTTGCCCTGTTCTACCACTAAAACTTTGAGCAGTTTTTCATTTAACTTTGGTTCATCAATTCCCTTCATTTCATAGAGTTCATCAGGGATATTATAATCTCCGATGGGGTCATTTTCTGGCATAAAAAAAGAGCCATCCGTTAATGACTCATTCTTTTCGGATAGCTCCACATTTGGAATATAAGGTTCACTGCTTATCTCGCTTTGTAAATCAGTTCGTTCAGGACGATTTCTTCCGCTGCCGATCTCAGGCTGCTCATATGTCTGGTTCTCTCCATGATATCCTCGGTGTTCGGCATCGGATCGGACTTCAACATTTGTTGTATGATATGCTCTATTTTCTCCACTGCTTCCTCTTGTACCCGGTGCATGATCGCCATCAGAGTGCCATCCATTTTCAAAATCATATATCGCTGTGGATTTTGTTCTTTGAGGTACTCCATTGCCATCCTGCCGTATTTCCCCAGCGGCCTGTCGTCCTCGCTGTTGTTGGAGATTTGGATATTGGGAATATTCACTCCGTCTATCTCTGTGTAACTCACGTCTATTTTGCTCATTTTCTGCTCTCCTTTCTTTCTCAATGATTTTTATATTCCTCTCAATTTCAATCAAGATACCTTTGGAAATATCGGTGACAGTATGGCCAAGCTTTGCAATTAACGGAATAGTATTAAAGTGAGCAACGGTAGCTGTTCCGTATCCTAATTCCATTTCTTCATCGGTTGATCCGCATCTTTTCCCTACAAAGTACAACACACTGTCACTGATAAGTTCTTGAAGCTGCATTTCCAGCCCGTCATGCGGAAGGTCTTCAAACAGGTGATTTTCAAAGTCATTCTGAAAGTTTTGCAGATAAGTGTCCAGGTTTTCCATTACAGCTTCATAAGAGATTTGGCGAAGGCAGTCTGCAAAACCTGCTGTCTTTATGTTATGCCCATATGAAAGACGCAGTTCAATACCCTTCCTCATATCTTCATCAAGCTGCCAGTTTGTTGCAATCACATCTCTGCCATTCGTCTGAGAAACATCAAACAAGTGCTTGATAGTAAGTCTTGCGTTTTCATATTCACATACTGCAATACCTGTCGCACCTTTGTTAACGTATCTTCCAACCTTATTCCAAACTGCTGTAGGTGCAAGCATTGTAACATTTGGGTTTTGAGCATATACAAGCAGTGCATTATCAAAACTGTATTTGAAGAATTTAGACGCAAACGCAAGGTAATCCCGCCAGGCACTTTCGCTCCGGGTAATATGGGGAGCGATTGTTTCATAGATCGTTTTTAACCTTTCATCTTTTCTCAAGCAGTGTTAGCCTCCTTTCTGTCAGGGTGGGTTTGGTAATATAGTTCAAGTGCTTCTTCCACCACCTTTTCAATTTCACTTGCCTTGGTATCAGGCGAAAAAAATTTTGAGTAAACCTTATGTTTGATTTTAATCGATGGAGCCGATGATGATTTTGGTTTTCTGTTTATTTCACCTGATAGAATCTGATATGTGGTTTTCTCGTTAAGCTTGCTGTTTGCTGAATAGCTCCTAAGCATTTCGGCCTTTTTCATGTCCACTTTAAACTCGTTTTCCGAAAGAACCTTTTCAACTTCTTCTTGCTCCATATCAGCAAGGTATGAAAGATCAACCGCACATCGCAGGGAAATTTCATCGCAGTCAACTCGGCTCTTCAAGCCAACAATCAGCTTATCAACTCTTAACAAACGGGCAACAGTATTTCTTGAAAGTCCATATTCAATCCCTACTTTATCGAGAGATTTTAACTTGTTCCCCACTGGGGAACAAGTTTCGTCACTCCCTTTATAATCAGGATTTTCAAGCCATATTAACTCGTTTATGATGTCATTTCTTTTGCCCTGAGAAAACATTTTAGAGTGCCTGAGTGCAAGCACGGTTGCTTTTTCTGACGGCAGCATATCTGTAAAGGAGCGCTGAATTACATTGGTTTCTACCACATACATGAGAGCTTCTTCATCAGATAAGCTGTCCTTTACAATACAAGGACCTTCTGTAAGTCCTGCCAGTTTTGCTCCGTTCATTCGGTTATGACCTGCAAGCATTTCATATTCATAGCCGTTTTCGTCAGATTCAATTCTTCTTACGATCATCGGCATCAAAATCCCATTTGATTTAATGCTCTCTACCAAGTCGTCCAATCGCTCATCGCTATACAACCGAAATGGATGATTTTGAAATGGTTTGATTTTATCAAAAGGTATCATCAAAATCCCATTTTCTTCTGATTTAGATGTCGTTAATGCAGGTTCAGCAGCCTGTAATAATTCATCAAGAGATTTAACCTTCTTAGCTGTTGGTCTTGTTACCATTCGCTATCAACTCCTTTGCTACTTCACCATATGCAAATCCTGCCTTTGACTTCCTATCAAAGTCTATGACACTCATGCCGTAACGATTTGCTTCACCTACTCGAATAGATCGAGGAACCTGCATTTTAAAAATTTTCATCCCGTTGCCATAGGCTTCTGTAACTTCAGCACAGACTTCCTTATGAAGATTGGTTTGCATATCGCACATCGTCATCAAGATTCCTTCAAACTGGATTCCTGGGTTAATTCTCTTTCTGATTTTTAAAATGGTTTTCGTTAAGTCTGTAAGTCCCATTGTTGCGTAATATTCAGGATTGATCGGAATGATAACGCTATCTGCAGCTGATAGTGCATTAATGGTCAGGGGCCCCAACGAGGGGTTTGTATCAATGAGGATAAAATCATAATCCTCGCGCAATGGTTCCATGATATTTGAGAGCAATTTTTCACTTCCCATTTCCATACGCAGGTTAGCTTCAACAACAGATAAATGAATACTGCTTGGAATAAAATCCACTTTGCCATGAGAATGAATAAACTCTGCCTTATTTGGCAGTTCTTCCTCATCCATAGCTTTGTTCATAACTTCTGCAATTGTTGTATGAACAGAAGTGCTGTCATCCACAAAAGATGCTGTCAAATTGGCCTGCGGATCAAAGTCCACTGCCAATACTCGCTTACCAAGTTCTCCAAGAGAATATGCCATGTTTCTGACACTGGTTGTTTTGGCAACACCGCCTTTTTGGTTCGCTACTGCTATAATCTTACACATTCGTTTCTAAACCTCCTCAATACTGCTGTTATTTTGCTAATTTGGGCATAAAAAAATTGGACTAAATCAGTGAAACCCTTACGTTTAATAGGTTTACTAATTTAGTCCAAGTATAACAGCGTCATCGACAATAATCAAGTCAAAGAAACCCGGTTGAAATTCTCTAAACGGTTCCTGTTCGTCTTCGCCCGCCAATTGTTGATACAAACTCATGTAAATTTCATAGGAACTATCGAGTTGCCTATTTTGAACCTTAGTCATGATTTTTTCGAAAGGTTTGAAATCTTGTTGCATGGTTTGGTCAATTAGGAAATTGCGATCTACTAAGTAAAGAATTCTCTTCGTCGTTTTGGTTTTTAGCAGTTTCCAAATGATCTGGAAGGCTGTAAAAGTTTTTCCGGTTCCGGTTGCCATTACCAATAAGATTCGTCTCTGCCCTCTTGCAATCGCTTCTAAAGTTCTATTGATTGCGATTCTCTGATAATACCGTGGTTTCTTTTGTGTAATGAAATCATAATGATCTGCTTCGATTACAATCTTCTCTTGAGTTGCATTCAATCCTTTCCCTTTGAGATACCGTAACCAAAGTTCGTTCTCTGTTGGAAATTGATCTACCCCAAGCGTTCTTTCGGCTCCAGTGAAAAAGTTATGTTCAAGAAAGCCACTGCCATTGGAAGAATAGGCAAATGGAATATTCAATATTTGAGCATAATCCATAGCCTGCTGCATGCCATCTCCAACCGTATGCTCTGCGTCTTTAGCTTCAATAATCGCTAACGGGATCTGGCCATCTTTATGTGTGAGTAGGTAATCAGCTTTTTTGCGTTTCCCTCTACGAACAGTATTTCCTCTGACGTGGACTTGGCCATCTGTAAAGAAATATTCCATGAGAATTTGAGTTTTCGCCCAACCAGCGCTTTCAATTGCCGGAGTGATATGACGATTCTTAATATCTTCTTCAGTCAATTTTTTCATTGGACACCCTCTCCTCTGCAGAATTCAAGGTGAAATTAGACACAAGGATTAAGACTTTTAGTCATATTATACAGCTTTTTACTATATGTGGCAAGTTAAAGCAAAAATTTAGATTATATGCGTAACATACCGAATTTAAAAAATCCGGGCGCGAAAACCCCTCTTTGTCAGCAAATGGTGTGCAAAGAGGGGTTTCTACATTTTTTTAAGATTCATCTCTCATAGAATATAAAAAATCAAGGATGGTTCACACCTGAGTTACATAGTATCACCATCAATATATACAAAGGACTGCGGTGCAGTGTTAACTCCAAAGTCATGCAAATATTTAGGAGTTTCATAAACCTGAATATCTCCCAACTCATAAGCATAAGCCGATTTACATCCTTCAAAATACTCACTATATGCCTGTAGACTTATCCCAGATGCGGTCTTTGTCTTTTCCCATAATGCAGTTGGTGAAGCTTGTAATACATCGGTTACTTTAACTCTTGCGACAACTTTCATAACTGGTGATGTACTGTAAATATAAATATACTCAATATTGTTACTGGCTAACCGTTTTCGGTATTCGAATTTTTTCGCTCCGCTCAAAATATTCTCTACATATTTCGGATGAATTGATAATAAAATGGAGTTCAATGCTGTCGCCTCAACTTTCTATATAAGTCAATTCGGTTTTCGAATCTCGTAAAATCATTTCAAATTGCTCATCAGTTATTCGTGTAAATGGGCGAGGACCTTTATGAAGAGGTATTATTCGATTGGTCCAAAGGTAATCTAAAGGCAACCGTCTTGTTAGGCTCTTTACAAAGATGAATTTGAGAATTTTTATATTGTAGCGGTGTTTTCTCCAAAAGTCTTTCAGTTCATCGGTAGAAAATACACTTCGATTTTGACACAGCTGGAGTAGGTCATCTTCTGATTTGATGCCTGTAATGATTTCATCAACCAAGGCTACTGTAGATACAACCGAAGTATACCTTTTATTTACTCCTTCTCCTGTTCGGTAAAAAAGTATCAGGTCACCAGGATCTACTCCAATGACGGGGGCCCATGAAATATACACTTTCTGCAGAGCATAGCGATGTGGATCGCTACCTAAAAAATCTACCTCATTTTCATTATTTAGTTTTGAATCTGGCAACAATGAAGTATGATATTGTGGATAGATTGGCAAAACGTATTTTTTACAACTATATAGAATATTGGGAAAATTCTCTCTTACGGAAAGACAAGAATCATATTCTTTCATTCTTTTTACAAGGACCGATTCCCTTTTGTCTATAGATAATTTCGTTCCATGTTTGATAAAACCCCAACGTAGTAAAAGCTCATACAAGCGTGTCAGTTCATCTCTATCGGTGAACATAGTAATATAGACTTCGTCAACATTACGCTGTAACGCATTGTCAAAAATAATTTTAATGAATCTTTCGCCTAATCTAAATCCCGTAGACTCAACTTTGAAAGTCCCTACTTTTAGTCGTCGTTTTGGTTTGAATTGAGGCTGTATATCTGAATAATTTTCGCTTACCCCTTCGGTTTTTACATATAGAAATCCAAGTATATCTCCCTCATCATTTTTACAGATATATGCTTCTTCATCACACTTATTCAAAAACCATTGATCAAATCCATCATAGTCTACACGAAAGCTGTTAAAAAAGGTATCGCCTACCTCTACATTGCCGAAAAGAGTCTTTCTTACAGCTAGCATTTTGTACTCAATTAAGGAAGGGTTTTCCGCTGAGACTTTGCTGATAAACGAGTTGATTGAAAACACATTATCACCAATACCCAGTTTATTAGCTTTATCCCGTAACCGTCTGTCTTCGGTAATCAGTATATTAACGCGTCGAAGATATACTTCATAAAGCAATGTATTGTCGATCAAGTCTTTTTCCGTCTTATCTGATTCGTTTAGTAGGCTCAAAAACGTTATATCCGGCTCCTTGATTGTTTGAATTTTATTATATGATTCCAGTTTTACTCCAAGAGCCTCTTGAGTTTCAGGGTCACGGTATTTTCGTATTTCCTCAATAGAATATGGATGGATTACTTTAACATATCGCAAATTATCCAGCCAACGGAACAAGTGTCCAATACTGTAATTTGTCACGCGCTTGTTTTCGCGGTGAATAATGATATTCGTATCTAATAAAGCACGCATGTTATAAATCTCCTTTTTTTCAAATGTTAAGCAACTGTGAATGTCGGTTTAATCAAATCGCATCCGAATTTATTGAAAACCGAATAGTTGCTTGAGAGCATATTCGTGTTTCTCTCTCGGATCTATACTATGAGCTATTTCGTTTGTATTATATCTCATTCTTCCTTTAAGAGCAAGGAAGTTTGACAAAACAAAAGAATTAGAATGAAACGAGCACTGGTTTATTGCGCATTTGCAATAGACCAATGCTCGTTTCATTATAAACACTCTTCTCTACTTATTCACCGCGTTGTAATCTTCCTGGTCCTTAAACTGCATCTCGTAAAGCTTACGGTATACGCCACCTTCTCGAAGCAAGAGTTCATGGTGGTTTCCAGACTCCACGATGTGCCCTTTATCTAAAGCATAAATACGATCTGCGTTGCGGATCGTCGATAATCGATGTGCGATGACCAAAGCCGTTCTACCGGTCAACAAACGGTCCAATGCTTTTTGAATCAAGAGTTCGGTATAGGCATCCACCGAAGAAGTTGCTTCATCTAAAATCAGAATCGCAGGATCCGCCAACAAGGTTCTGGCAAACGAAATCAATTGTCGTTGACCCACCGAAAGACGAGAACCACGCTCTTGCACCTGAGTATCGTAGCCGTCGGGTAAGCGCATAATAAAATCATGGGCATTAACGGCTTTGGCTGCATCAATCACTTCTTCGTTGGAAGCTTCCGGCTTTCCGTAACGGATGTTATCGCGAACCGTACCGGAGAAAATAAAGGTGTCTTGCAAAACAATGCCCAACTGGCTTCGCAACGAATGCAGGGTTACATTGCGGATATCCTGTCCGTCAATATAGATTGCTCCCCCTTGTGGATCATAGAAGCGGCAGAGCAAGTTGATAATCGAGCTCTTACCGGCTCCGGTTGCCCCTACAAAAGCGACCGTATCTCCTTTGGGGACTTTGAAATTGATATCAAAGAGAACCTGCTGTCCTGGTGTGTATGAGAAATCTACATTTTTATATTCTACTTCCCCAACAATCGGTTGCAGAGGGGCTGCATTCTCAATTTCCTGAACATCGGGAATCTCGTCCATATATTCAAAGATTCTTTCCAAAGACACGCCTGCCGATTGAATGGTGTTCAAAACATTGGAAAGATCGCGAATTGGATGAAAGAACCGAGTTACGTAGACCAAAAAAGCGCTGACCGTACCTACGGTCATCCCCCCAATATTGCGAACGATGAAGATGCCGCCGAACCCCAATACTAACGCAGTTCCCAAGGCTCCAATCAATTCTACCGTGGGGAAAAAAGCGGAGTGAAGAACTGCTGCTTTCATATTGGCTTGGAAATTACTCTCATTGACCTCATTGAAACGGTCGGCATTTTGATCTTCTCGAGTGAACGATTGAGTAACCTTAATCCCTGAGATACTCTCCTGTAAATTCGCGTTCACATCGGCGATGGTTCGACGAACCACAAAATACGCAGCCCGCATTTGTCGCGTGAAATAAAGCGTGACCACTAAAATAATTGGCACCGTCAAAAAGGTGATCAACGCCAACCGCCAATTCATGGTCAACATAATAATAACGATCGTGATCAACGTAAAGACATCATTGATGATATTGGTGAGTCCTGAAGTGACCAATTGATGCAGGGCATCAATATCGTTAGTCAAACGAGACATGATTCGTCCGGCTTGCCACTTGTCGTAAAACTCGAGTCCGAGCTTCTGTAGTTTGGTAAATAAATCCTGACGAATATCAAAGATGATATCTTGGCCCACCTTTGACATCAAATAAGTCTGCCAATAGGTGAAAAACCAATTTCCACCATAGGCAATAATATAGACGATTACCATCTGATTAATGACTTCCATGTTCTTTGCTAGCATGCCATAATCAATGGCATAGCGAAGCAGTGTCGGTGCAATCAGACTGGTTGCTGAAGTTAATAGCATACAGATTATAGAGATCATGGTCTTGCCTAAATAATGACGAACATACCCCCATAATCGTATAAACAAACGATGATCCAGCTCGGATAACGGTTTTCTTGCATCATCACTGCCCAACATTCCTCTCATACCCATGATTTATGCACCTCCGTTTCCGTCTGTTCGGCCACTAGCATCCATTGGCGTTTCCTCTTGTGGTCTCAATTGCATCTGATAAATCTGATGGTAAATTCCGCCCTCCTGTTGCAACAAGTCTTCGTGAGTGCCATCCTGAACGATTCTGCCTCGATCCAACACAATAATGCGGTCTGCATTTCGAATGGTAGAGAGACGTTGAGCAATCACAAATGTCGTACAGTTTTCTGTAAGCTTCGCAAAGGCTTGCTGAATCGCTCGCTCGGTTTCGGTGTCGACACTGGAGGTTGATTCATCCAAAATCAAGACTTTGGCTTCCATGAGCAAGGCGCGCGCAATCGCCATCCGTTGTTTTTGCCCCCCCGACAAGCCAACCCCGCGTTCGCCAACGATGGTATCGTAGCCTTGTGGCAATGCAGAGATGAAGTCATGAATTTTCGCAGATTTTGCTGCATCGATAATCTCTTCGAGGGAGGCACTCGGCCTGCCATATGAAATATTGTTGCGTAAGCTGTCGTTGAAAAGGAAGGTTTCCTGCAACACGATTCCAATTTGTCGTCGTAAGGAATCAATGGTCACATCCCTTAAATCGTGGCCATCGATCAAGATTCGTCCTTTTTGTGGATCATAGAAGCGGGGAACGAGGTTGATCAAAGAACTCTTGCCCGATCCGGTCGATCCTAAAATCGCAATCGTCTGCCCGGGTTGAATATCTAAGTTGATCTCTTCCAAAACAAAAACCCGATTATCATAACTGAAGGAGACATTCTCCATGCGAACATGGCCTTGTAACGGAGGAAGGGTTTGTGCCCCCGGAGCATCGGCAACATCGCTTTGCGTGTCGAGAATTTCAAAAATTCTTTGACCCGAAGCACTGGCTCGTTGCACCATGGAAACCAACCAGCCGAACATACGTACGGGCTGGATTAGTTGAGCAATTAAGGTATTGAAAACCGTCCATTCTCCCAAAGAGATGGAGCCGTTGACAACCTTCATTCCGCCATACCAGATCAAAAATACGGTTCCCATGGTTGAAATAAAACTCATCAAAGGACCGTAAAACGCTTCAAGCCTCACGGAAACCATGTTCTTCTCATAGTACTCGCGATTTTCTTTACGGAACTTCTCCACTTCATACTCTTCCTGAGCAAAGGCTTTAACCACACGGACTCCAGTGATGCTTTCTTGCATGGCTGCCGTAAAAACGCCCATTTGTTCCCGGACCATTCGGAAGGTTGGACGGACCTTTACCGAGAATTGACTCACCGCCCAGATCAAGAACGGCATAAAGAGCAACGACATTAAGGTTAATTGAACATTTTTGCTAAATAAGATGATCAACGTGTAGAGGATCGTCAGTGCGTTGGAAAACAGATTGATGAACCCCATGCCCATGGCGCGTTGCAACGTGGAGACATCGGAGGTCATTCGTGACATCAATTCACCGGTACGATTCTGATCAAAAAAGCTAAACGATAAGGTTTGCAAATGTTGATACAAACGATTTCGCACATCATAAATAACTTTTTGAGCGGTAAACTCAATGTTATAGCGTTGCGAGAAGGTGATCAGAGCACGGGCGGTCGCTACTCCTAAAACAAGAATGGCATAAAGGGCTATTCCTTTTAAATCTCCTTGTGGAATAAACTCATCAATGATTCTTTCGGTCAAAAGCGGAGCAATCAAGGCCATAATAGAAATAATATTGACTAGTACAAAGGCAAGTACATACCGAGCCCAATACTTCGCCATGAATTCTTTCATGAGTCTCCCATATACATTCATGAAGAACCATCCCCCTTTCCATTCGATTTTATCGATTTTAACTTCATTTCATTCTCCAAGAATTATACTTGCTTCGACGTGCTTTGTCAATATGCTTAACCTATTAAACCTTCTGCCAATAGAAATAAATACAAAAAAAGAATCCGGTGATGTTATATTTTTCACCGGATCCTAGTAGCTAAATTCAATTTTAGGTAATGATTCTTTGGATAATGTTGCTGATAAAGCTTAATACGATCGCACCCAAAATGGCAGTGCCCCAGGTATCGATTTGAAAACCTTTGACAAATGCGGAGGTTAATTTCAAAACAGCTCCATTGATTACAAAAGCAAACAAACCAAAGGTCAATAAGGTAATCGGAAACGAAAAGAACAACATCACCGGTTTAATGAAGGCATTCGCGAACCCCAAAACCAAAGCTGCTGCTAACGCCGAACCTAAATTCGAAACGTGCACGGTGCTAAAAATATAGGGCATAATGATAATCGCCAATGCATTACTGATTAAAGTGGCAAGAAAGCCATTCATCTGAGACACTCCTTTAATAATCGATCAAAGATCAAAAGTTAGATTTCTTCATCGGGATTGACACTGATATTTCCGTTAGAAGTCACTGCAGCCAAGCGCAATTTGCGGGTGAAATTGCCGAAATCCGGCGTTGTATGAATCAGACGATTTTTAGCAGTTGCCTGATATCCGCCAACCGCTCCCGGTAGGTTGACTCGAACTTTGCCGAACGAAGTCGACAAGTCAAAGTCGTGAGCTAAGTCATCACAATCTGCAACTTTGACACGGATGGTTCCATTGGTGGTGGATAATTCAAAGGTATTGCTGTCGGCTTCGGTTGCTGCAACACTGACACTCCCATTAGAAGTATACGCCGTCAAAAGAGGAATTCCTCCATCGCAACGGATACTGCCGTTGGAGCTACGCAAATGTGCCGCTTTGCCTTCAACACCCATCAGAGATACGCGTCCATTCGAGGTGCGAATTTCAATGCCATCGGCATTCACGTCTTCTAAAGCAATTCTTCCGTTACCGGTATCGAGTGTGAAATCATAGACTCGGTTTTTAGGCAGCCATAGTTCAACACTCATTCCGGAGTTGATACCGTTGAGTGATTTTCCATCAACGATTAACCCCGCTTCCGTATGAGAAACCGTTACGCGACTTTCGGCTTTCGCTCTCGCTTCTTCTTCACTGCCGGCGCGAATTTTTTTGGTTAGAATTAACCGGAATTCATCTCGGTTCCACCCTAAGCATTCGATTTTGCCGTTTGCCGTTTGGATATGAATGAAATCGGCTTTGGTTTCATCTTTATCGCTGAAAACCCCCTCGATCTGTTCTTCGAAGGTATAAGAATTGTCAAAGACATTGAATCCGAACGCTTTTTCTACGCCCGATAATACCGAAGTCACCAAGCCGCCAACCCCATCTAAGGTAGTGCGAATCGATTCTTCGAAGTCATTATCGGTTTCTTGATATTTTCGGCGAGCTTCATAGTTTTCTCGTAAGGTTTCGTCTTTGATTCTCTCACTTTGCATACGAGCCATTTCCCGTGCTTCGCGTTCCATTTCTTTGGCTCGAATGCGGGCTTCTCGAGCTGCTTCTTTGGCAATGCGTTTGGCCTCTCGAGCCGCTTCTTTCATTTCCGTCTTCATTTGACGCAATGAATCTCTATAAACTGCAGACTCTTCTGGTTCTTCAACAGGCGCAACTTCGCTCTTTCCTAACGCTTCCAATAATAAGAGGGCTTCATCGGCTTTGATTTTGCCATCTTCGATCATTTTTAATATTAATTTTCGTTCTTCCGTCATTGTAATCCCTCCTTCTTTATAAATTTAAAATTCACCGTTTAGGTCATCGGGTTGACTTAATAACAGGTCTTGCAGTTCCGACATGTTCAGCTCCATTTGGCTTAGAAATTCATCGGCTTTCGTGTTCCCTTGTTTTGCCCAATCGATAAGTTCTTTAGCATAACGCAAGTCTTTATCATTCTGTGGCAGTTGCTCTAAAATCATGCATTTCTCTGTAACTTCGGCCATTTTTGCGGAAACCTCAGCCATATTCTCACGCATATCTTGAATAAACTCTTCTGAATCTTCGCGAGATTTCTCGCTCTTATCCTCAGCCCATTCTTGCCAGGCTTCTTCGAGATCAGTCACGCTGTTTGATACATCTTCCATGGCCTCTCTTAATTCGTCCATCGCTTCTTCGATTTGTTCTTCCATTTCCTGTTCAGCCATCGTGGAGGAATGTTCAAGATCTTCGGAAATCTGCTCAAGAATCTCATCAACATCACCGGCATCGTCGAGTTCTTTCGAAGCCGCATCGATATCCTTTTTGCTTTCCGAGATTTCGCGTCTGAGATCTTCCATTGCCTGACGAACTTCTCCACGAATCACGCTGCCTAAATCTCTCATTCGTGAACCGAGTTTGCGTCCGGCATCGCGTAATTCTTCATCGGCCATGACTTTGCTGAATTCCTGACTGATTTTTTGTCCTACTTGTACACTTGTTTTGCCAAGGTTTTTACCAAGAGTACGTAAAGCCTCTTCATCAACATTGACTCCGTGTCCGGTTTTTGAATGTAGGTGTGGAGCTCTGGGGGATCGCGGAGCTTTTGGCATTCTCGGTGCCGGTTCGGGTGCGGTTGCAGATAAAGCAGACAATAATTTGGCTGCTTCCTCTGCGGAAATCTTGTTTTCACTCAACATTTGTAATACTTTTAAACGTTCTTCTTTCATTCGATTCCTCTCCTTCTCTTTACAAAGGGGTTGTTCCCCTTGTGTTCATCGCTATTATAAGCCTTGAGGTTCATAATGTCAAGGGGTACATTAAACATTTTTAGTATATTTTTATGAAGATTTTGTGACTAGAAGGTTTTCTAAGTCTTCCTTGCAGGATAAAAAGAAGAATAGTATAATAGGTAGGTACTTATATTTACAGGACACTTGTCCACGATAAAAAGGAAGCGTAAACAAGCATGAACGATAAAATCATCATCCGTGGAGCCAGACAACATAACCTAAAAAATATCGATGTTGAGTTACCTCGAAATCAACTGATCGTTTTCACCGGATTATCCGGCTCCGGCAAATCTTCTTTAGCCTTCGATACCATTTATGCTGAGGGACAACGTCGCTACGTGGAATCCCTCTCTTCTTATGCTCGCATGTTTTTAGGGCAAATGGATAAACCCGATGTTGATTTAATCGAGGGATTATCCCCCGCCATTTCGATCGATCAAAAGACAACCAGTAAGAATCCCAGATCCACGGTCGGTACCGTTACCGAAATTTATGATTACTTACGTCTGCTTTACGCCAGAGTCGGTCAACCCTACTGCCCGGATTGCGGCGAAATGATTAGTCAGCAAACCGTAGAACAAATTGTGGACCAGGTTTTGCAACTTCCCATCGGCAGTCGCATCCAGGTCTTGGCCCCGCTAGTTCGAGGCCGAAAAGGCGAATATCAAAAGCTGATCGAAGACATGAAACGCGAAGGCTATGTGCGGATGCGGGTTGACGGAGAACTGAGAGAACTCACAGATGAGATTCATCTCGATAAAAACAAAAAACACACGCTGGAAGTGGTGGTAGATCGTCTGATTATCCGCGAAGACTTACAACAGCGGCTGGCAGATTCCGTTGAGATGTCCTTAAACCTTGCCAACGGATTGGTCGTTATTCAAATCATCGATGGTGAAGAGTGGACGTTCTCTCGCAATTTTGCCTGTGCACACTGCGGTTTTTCGTTTGATGAAATTCAACCTCGCATTTTCTCTTTCAACAACCCCTATGGTGCCTGTCCTACCTGCAGTGGTTTGGGAGTCAAACGCGAATTTGACCCCGATTTGATCATTCCGGATAAGAGCTTATCAATTGAAGAGGGCGGTATTGAGATATGGTCCAGCAAAAACGCGAATTATTATCCACAATTGTTAGCCGCAGTCGGCAAGCATTACGGTTTCTCCACCCAAGAACCTTTATCTCAATTGAGTGAAGAGAACATCAACATATTACTTTACGGGTCTGGACGTGATAAAATCAGAGTCCATTACAATACCGTAGAAGGCAGAAAAACTACCTTTGACACTGCATTCGACGGTGCAATCCCTTGGTTAAGCAAACGCCTGCGCGAAACCGATTCCGAATCTCAGAGAGAAGACATTGAACGCTATATGAGCAGCAGTCCCTGCCCGGACTGTGGTGGCAAACGTCTGCGAAGAGAAGTCCTTTCCATCTTGTTTGGAGGACTGAACATTGCCGAAGTAACCTCCCTTTCTGTAGAAGAATCCCTTCGCTTTTTTGAAGAAGTTCGTGCAACCTTAAGCACGCGCGACACAATGATTGCCGACCGGATTCTCAAAGAAATCATGGAACGCTTGGGCTTTTTGGCCAATGTTGGTCTCAATTATCTGAACTTAAGTCGTCCTTCCGGCACCCTTTCCGGCGGCGAATCCCAACGGATCCGTTTAGCAACGCAGATTGGCTCCGGTTTGGTAGGGGTTTTATACATTCTTGATGAACCTAGCATCGGCTTGCATCAACGAGATAATGCAAAATTGCTACGTACTCTACTGCGCTTGCGAGACTTAGGAAACACCTTAATTGTCGTTGAACATGACGAAGAAACCATTCTCAGCGCTGATCACATCTTGGACATTGGTCCCGGTCCGGGAGCCCATGGTGGTGAAATCGTCGCCCAAGGAACCGTAGCAGAGATCTGTAACAACCCCAACAGCATCACCGGCCAATACCTCAGTCACCGTAAAATGATTCCCTTACCGGTGGACCGACGTCCTGTTCCAGAGCGATGGTTAACGGTCAAAGGAGCGCGGGCGAACAATTTAAAGAATATCGATGTAGCCTTTCCCCTTGGTGTTTTCACCTGTGTCACCGGTGTATCCGGTTCGGGAAAGTCATCATTGGTCAATGAAATCATCAAAAAGAAGCTCCTTCATCTGCTCAATCGAGCCAAAACACGAGCCGGAGATCACGATGACATCACCGGTGTTGAAGAATTGGATAAAATCATCGATATCGATCAATCTCCCATTGGTCGAACTCCACGTTCGAATCCGGCAACCTATACCGGTGTTTTTAACGATGTCCGAGAATTGTTTGCTTCTACCAACGAAGCAAAAGTGCGCGGGTATAAAGCAGGGCGCTTCAGCTTCAATGTACGCGGTGGCCGTTGCGAAGCCTGTAAGGGAGATGGCATTATCAAAATTGAAATGCATTTCCTGCCCGATATTTTTGTTCCCTGTGAAGTATGCAAAGGGAAACGCTACAGTCGCGAAACCTTGGATGTGCATTACAAAGGGAAAAATATCGCTGAAGTCTTGGATATGACCATTGAAGAAGCCCTTGATTATTTTCAAAACCAACCTAAAATCGCACGTAAGATTCAAACCCTCTACGATGTTGGTTTGGGGTATATTCGTTTGGGACAACCGGCCCCCACCCTCTCCGGTGGCGAAGCCCAACGCGTGAAACTGGCGACTGAACTCTCACGACGTGCCACCGGACGCACTTTATACGTTTTAGACGAACCCACCACCGGATTGCATACAGCAGATATCCATCGGCTTTTAGAGGTTCTGCATCGGCTCGTCGAAAACGGAGATACCGTAGTTGTGATTGAACACAACCTCGACGTCATCAAAACTGCCGATTATATCATCGATATGGGTCCCGAAGGTGGCGCAAACGGAGGCGAGGTTATCGCTTTTGGAACACCGGATCAAGTAGCACAAGTAGAGCGTTCTTATACCGGACAATATCTGAAGCGCTTGTTGGCCGGAGAATCTTTATTGCCTGTTACTACGAGGCTGGATTAACGATAAGGATGTGTTAAGCTATGGCTTTAAAAGCCGCCATTGAATTCTTGAGTTCTCATTTTGGTATTCGCCCTCCGGCTAGCCAAGCCGAAGAAAATGCTGCCCAATACATGGAACAACGTTTTTCCGAGCACGGCTTAGAAACCGGTGTAGCCCACTTTCCGGCGATGCGCAATTACGCTTGGTATTATGTCATTGGCTATCTTTTCTACATTGTAGCGGTGATGTTATTCCCTTCGCAGCCTTTTTTGGCGTTGTTCATCACCTTTTTGGGCATGGTGCTTTTTCGAATCGATATTTATCTGTGGCCGAAACTCAGTACCTTATTCGCGGGGAAACACCAAAGTCGCTTTGTTGTGGGACGCAAGCGAGCTTACGATGAAAGTCGCCACATTTTCATCATCACCACCTCCCTTGACAGCCGTAAAGGCTATGCCATGGGTGGTTACTTACGCAGTTCTATTTTACGTTTAGAATTCTTCAGCGGCTTTTTACGCACATTGCAATTGATAGCGATCTTTGCAGGAGTTATTTTGAACTTCTTTTCCATGACTTTCTGGGTGCGCATCAGCTGGTTGACCACTTGGCCCGGTTCAATTTTGTTTTTATTGCTCTTCTCCTTGGAACTACGCCGCTGGATCAATGGTTCTTGGTTGACAACGGTCAACGATAATGATTCCAGCTTAGCTGTATTGTTAGGTGTCTCCGATCGTTTGCGCGAAAAACCTTTTCAACATTGTGATGTCGTACTCGCTGCACTGGGAGCCGACCGAGATGCTCATTTAGGAATGCATCATCTGCTATCCTCTTTGGAACCGGAATGGCGCAGTGCGACCGATATCGTCAATTTGGAAGCCGTCGGTGGAGGACGCTTGCGTTTTCTCAGCCGAGAAGGATTGTCGCGTCCGATTCCGGCAACCGAAGAACTCTTAGACTTAGGTCAATTGATCGCTCAAAGTCTTAATATGGAATTACAAGTGACCGATCGTCACACCCGCCGCACCTCAGGGGCCGTTGCTCGCAGCAAGGGGTATCGTTCGCTGACCCTCATGGGAATGGATCGCGATGGACTCCCCTGCCATTTCAACGAAGTCCGTAAGCGCAGCGAAAAACTCGAATTAATCCAAGAAGAGCAATTGGAAAATGTCGTTTCTACCCTCATGCACATGATTCAGATGATAGACCATCAAGTTTAGACGACAATTACTTTATTTAAAGGAGGTGAGGGACTTGGAATTGCGTGAAGAGATCAGAGAAGCTCTAAAGCTTTTACCCGATAAACCGGGTGTATATTTGATGCATAACGAATTGGACACGGTGATTTACGTGGGTAAAGCGATCAGTCTAAAAAACCGGGTGCGTTCTTATTTTCAAAAGAATGCGACCCATACCAAAAAGATTCGACGCATGGTCCGAGAAGTCGCCTATTTCGAAACCATCATTACGGCCAATGAAATGGAAGCCCTCATCCTCGAATGTAATCTGATCAAGCAATATCGACCTTACTACAACTCCATGCTCAAAGATGATAAAGGCTTCCCCTATTTGAAAGTGGATCTGGCGGCACCCTACCCGACCGTGACCATAGAACGTCAGCTGAAACAAGATGGTTCTCGTTACTTTGGCCCTTACATCGGTAATATCGCAAACAACACCCTGCAGGTTATCCGCCGGGTGTTTCCTATACGAACCTGCAAGCGCGATATTCGTGGTAACGACGGTTCTCCATGCCTTGAGTATCATATCAAGCGCTGTCCTGGTCCCTGTGTGGGGGCGATTAGTCAAGAGGAATATGCGAAGACCGTTCAAGACATCCTCTTGTTTTTAGATGGAAAGCATGACGAGTTGACACAAAACTTACAAACAAAAATGGAGGAAGCTGCCGAAAATTTGGAGTTTGAAAAAGCCAGTCTGCTAAGAGATCAGTGGCAAGCGGTATCGCGACTTCAAGATAAGCAACGCGTCTCCGGCACCAAATTAGGAAATCGCGATGTCATTGCAATGGCACAAGGATTTAACTCGATTCAGATTCAAATATTCTTTATGCGTGGGGGAAGAGTGATTGGCAGAGACACCTATAGTTTAGAGGAAGAAGATGATCAAAGTCGTAGCGAAATCCTCTCCAATTTTATTCGCCAATATTACAGCCAAGTTTTGATCGTTCCTCCCGAAATTCTGGTCCAAGAGCAATTAGAAGATGCCCCCTTGTTAGAAGAATGGCTAAGCCAACGAAGTGGTCATAAAGTAGAATTGAAAACGCCACAGCGCGGTGAAAAGCGGGATTTAATTGAATTGGTAGCCAATAACGCCTTGCAATCCTTGGGTCGAAGTCACACGCGACGCCTCAATAACAAGGAAGAGGCTCAATTAGCCCTGCAAGAACTGAAACAAGCCTTAGGGATGTCGTCTATGCCCGTCCGTATGGAAGCTTTCGATATTTCAAATACACAAGGTAGCTTGAGTGTCGCCTCCATGGTCGTTTTTCAAATGGGTATTCCCGATAAAAACTCGTATCGACGTTTCAAAATCAAAACGGTAGAAGGTGCCAATGATTTTGCCAGTATGGCCGAGGTACTACGTCGCCGTTTTCAGCGCGCTCTCGAGCAACATCCAAAATTTTCAGTTTTGCCGGACTTGGTTTTAATCGATGGTGGCAAAGGACAATTAGGAGCTGCTCGAGAAATTATGAAAGAGTTGGGATTCGGTCATATTCCTACCATAGGATTAGCGAAGCAATTTGAACTCGTATACATGGAGGATCGAGAGGAACCCATTGTTTTACCTCCGCGCAGTCGCCCCCTTTTCTTGTTACAGCGAATTCGTGACGAAGCACATCGCTTTGCAATTACATATCATCGCAACCTCAGAAGCAGTGCCGCTTTACGCTCCCAATTAGAGCAAGTTCCGGGCATTGGAATCTTACGAACCAAAGCTTTGCTAAAGGCGTTCTCCTCGTTTGAACATATGAGTGTAGCGACTCTGGAAGAATTAGCCGATGTTCCGGGCATGAACGCACGTGCCGCAGAAGAAGTTTTTCGGTTTCTTCACCAAAATGAGATTCAAGACCAACTTCGACTTAAAGTTGCCGAAGAACCGACCCCCTACACAACCAAACCCAACGGGAGGTGAGATGTTTGAAACAAGAATGGCTGGAAAAAAACATGTTCCTTCGGGGCATGACTCAACTTCCGAATTTGCTTTTAGATTACTATCGGGAATTGTCCATGAATGATACCGAACTGACGGCAATCCTGCATTTGTTGCGTTACCAACAAAAGGGCAGCGAAAGCAAAGCCGCTGCATTGAGCGATTATCTCATGGAATCCATGGGACTCTCGCGTGGCGAAGTGAATCCCCTGATTTTTAATATGCTCAGCAAGGGTTATTTTCAGACATCCACCGCAGATATGGGCAAAACCCATCCCAATGAGATCTCTATGCTTCCGCTTTATGAAAAATTGACCCAATTGTTCAGCAGGGACTTGCTCTCCCCTCAAGAGAAGACCGAACGCGAGCAGAAAATCTCGAAGCATGGTGAATTGGTCGCAGCCTTTGAACAGGTTTTTCGGAAACTTACCTCTTTTGATTATGAAAAAATCAAGGAATGGTTGGAAAACGATGGCTGGCCGCCCGAAATCATCTTGGAAGCGCTACGCCAAGCCGCCTTGCAGCGGAAACTATCGTTTGCCTATATTGATCGCATCTTACTCAATTGGCAAATCAATCAATGGGATACTCTAGAAAAAATCAAAGCTGCCGATGAGGCGTTCCAGCGCCGCGCAGCCCTTCGAACTCAGGCCAATCAGCAATTCGTCCCGGAAGCTTCTTCACAAGACAAACCGAAATCCGATTTTAAAAAGCCCGGCAGCAAAGCCGCCGCAGGAAAGGCAGGGAAAAAGAAGCGCTATGAAGATATCGTCGAATAATGCAACCGTCCGAGACATTCAGCATCGCCTAAAAGTGGAGCAGATTCATAACAAGTATCCACGTCTTAAGCAGATCGAAGATGAAATGTATCTCATACTTGCCCGCCTAACTCGGGGTCTGATTGGCTACCCTGATCAGAAGTCCCAAGAACAACTGACTGTGGCTTTAGAGGAGTTACGACACCAGCGCAGTCAGTTTTTGGAACAGCACGGTTTGCCCGAAAATTATAATGTGCCTCAGTCCCGTTGCCCGATCTGTCATGACATGGAAGTAATCGAAGGCCCCGAAGGCTGGGAGCTCTGCTCTTGCGTGCGAAAACGGCAACAGGAATATCGTTTTGCCGGTGCTAAAATCCCCTCTAAAATGCGCGAACAAACCCTGGAGAATTTCTCTCTTTCCTACTATAGCATGACTGAAATGGTCGACGAACGAGACAGTCAACACCGAAAAGCTGAAAAAGCTCTCAAAGGTGCTGAAGAATTCACCGAAAGCATATTGCAAAATCGTCCTACCAAAGGTCTTTACTTCTTTGGCGGTGCCGGAGTTGGTAAAACCCACTTAGTTTCCGGAATTGCCAATCGTTTGATGACCTCCGAAATCACTCCCCTCTACCTGATGGTAGCTGATTTACTCGATGAGATCCGAAAAGGGTATGAAGCCAGCGAAGTCGACACTTCTGCTGTAGCCCTCATGGAGCAAGCCAAAGAAACCCCGGTTTTGATTTTGGATGATATCGGTGCCGAACGAGCAACCGAGTGGTCGATTGAAAAATTGTTCCAAATCATAAATCATCGCTACCTGAATCAATTACCCATGGTGATGACTTCCAATTATGATCTTGATGATTTAGCCTACCACATGGGAACCGGAGCCACAGGGACCCGAATCTGCTCTCGAATCATAGAAATGTGTCGAATCTTCCGTTTAGATGCCGATGATATTCGCCGGCAAAAGCGGCGTGAGAGTTGACAAATTCAAAATAATGTTGTGTTGTTTGGACAGTTTCAAAACAAATCAAAGGATTTATTCCGTAGTTCGAAGAAAAGATAGGCAAAATCAAAAATAGGAGGTATTTGTATGAACTTAGCACAATTCCCACGTCGCCGTTATACGGAAGGCTTCACCCCCCTGGAATACTTAGCAAACTTGACCAAAATCATGGATGGCCCGGAAATTTACATGAAGAGAGATGATCTCTTAGGCTTGGCCGGCGGCGGTAACAAGACCCGTAAATTGGAATTCCTCGTAGCAGATGCCCTTTTGAAAGGTGCTGACACCCTAGTTACCTGCGGAGCTGTTCAAAGCAATCACTGCCGTTTAACCTTAGCTGCTGCTAAAAAAGAAGGTTTGCATTGCCATTTAGTATTAGAAGAACGTGTACCTGGTAGCTATAAACCCGAAGCCAACGGAAATAACTTCTTATTCCGCTTAATGGGCTTAAAAGACGAGAATATTACCGTTGTTCCCGGTGGCAGCCCCATGGTTGCTGAAATGGAAAAAGTTTCTGAGCAATTGAAAGCACAAGGCCGTAAACCCTACATCGTTGTCGGTGGTGGTTCCGACCCCATTGGAGCAACCGGTTACGTTGCTTGCGCCGAAGAAATTCTTGCTCAAAGCTTTGATATGGGCGTGAATTTTGATTACATCGTTACCACCAGTGGTAGTGCCGGTACCCATGCCGGATTAGCGGTTGGTTTCTTTGGTAACAACAGTCAAATCCCGGTCATTGGTATCACCATCAGCCGTAAGAACGAAGTTCAAGTTCCGTTAGTACAAAAATTAGCCAAAGCAACCGCTAAACATGTTGGCATTCGCGAAGAATTCCCCGATGATGGTATCATCTGTTTCGATGGCTACTTTGGTACCGGATATTCCCGTCCGACTGAAGAAATGATCGAAGCGGTTAAATTGGTTGCACAGACCGAAGCGATTTTGCTCGACCCTGTCTACTCCGGTAAGGCATTTGCGGGAATGTTAGACTTAATCCGCAAAGGCTACTTCAAAAAAGGTGAAAAGATCTGCTTCTTACACACCGGTGGATCTCCTGCCTTATTCCACTACAACACCGATTTCCATTTAGTATAAAATTTGAAATACGTGAAATAGACAAAGAAGTAGGGGACGGTTCTCTCGATGCCCGAGAGAACCGTCCCCTACTTCTTTAGACCCAATTACTCTTCTCTGTTATTACCCTAATCGAGTTTTAAAATCGTGGTAACCAAATTCTCGGATGATTTGACACTCGCCCTCCGTATTCATTAAAGCGATGCTCGGCAAAGGCATGCCGTTGAAGGTATTGGTCTTCACCATAGTATAAATAGCCATATCTTCGAAGGTCAGCAGATCTCCGATTTGCAGAGGTCGATCAAAACTAAAATCCCCGATGATATCCCCAGCCAAGCAGGTAGGACCGCCTAAGCGGTAGAGATGTGCTTTCTCACCCGGCACACCGGAGTCCTTCAGCGGTGGCCGATACGGCATTTCTAAAACATCGGGCATGTGGCAGACCGCAGAAGTATCAAGCAGAGCAATTTTCATTCCATTTTCAGTGATGTCCAAAACACGGGTCAAAAGCCACCCGGCATTGAGCGCAATAGCTTCACCGGGTTCTAAATAGACCTTTAACCCATACTTGTCCTGCATTTTGCGAATACACCGTTCTAAGCGTGGAATGTCATAATCCTCGCGGGTGATGTGATGCCCTCCACCAAAATTAATCCAGTTCATTTTCGCTAAAACATCGCCGAATTGAGCTTCCACCACATCCAAGGTGGTCTCTAAATCATCGGAGTTCTGCTGACACAGCGTATGAAAATGAATTCCACTAACTCCGTCCAACTCCTCGACATCAAATTGATCGCGAGTGATTCCCAGACGGGAAAAAGGAGAACAAGGATCATAAATGGCATGACCTACTTGCGTAGAACACTCCGGATTAATCCGCAGTCCGATTTCTTTTCCGGCGTTCAATACGGTCTCGCGATATCGTTTCAATTGAGAAAATGAATTGAAGACAACATGATCAGCATAGTGTAAGAGTTCTTGAATCTCTTGATCCCGATACGCCGCTGAAAAAACATGAGTTTCTTTGCCCATTTCTTCGGCGCCTAATCGAGCTTCGTAAATCCCGCTGGCAGCGCTGCCATCTAAAAACTCAGAAATCAAGGGATACAGTGGAAACATGGAAAAAGCTTTTTGAGCCAAAAGAATCTTAGCACCGGTTCTTTGTGAGACACCCTGCAAAATCTCCAAATTACGGCGAAGGGCCTTTTCATCGATCAGATAACAAGGCGTTGGTAGTTCCGAAACCCTCATGATCAATCAACCAGCTTGGGTGCAAAACACTCCACCCAAGGCAAACCCCATTTGGGTAATTCCGCCATGAACGGATCCGGATCAAACTCTTCCATCGTATAAACCCCGGGCTTTTGCCAGGTACCGGTTACTACCATCATTGCTCCAATCATCGCCGGCACACCGGTGGTATAGGAGATTGCTTGGGAACCTACTTCTTTATAACTCTCCTCGTGATCACAAACATTATAGATGTAATAGGTCTTTTCTTTGCCATCCTTGCGTCCGGTAAAGATACAGCCAATGTTGGTCTTCCCCTTGGTGCGCGGTCCTAAAGAAGCGGGATCCGGCAAAACTGCTTTTAAGAACTGTAACGGAACAATCTGCTGGCCTTGGAACTCAATCGGTTCAATGGAGGTCATGCCTACGTTTTCCAAACATTTCAAATGAGTCAAATAGCTCTGGCCAAAGGTCATGAAAAACCGAATTCGTTTCACGCCGGGAATATTGAGGGCTAAAGATTCAATTTCCTCATGATGCATGAGGTACATATCTTTGACGCCTACTTCAGGGAAATCATAAACCCGTTTGATCTCCATAGGGTCGGTTTCCACCCAGGCTCCATTTTCCCAATACTTCCCCCTTGCAGAAACTTCACGAATATTGATTTCTGGGTTAAAGTTGGTTGCAAACGGATACCCATGGTCGCCGCCATTGCAATCGAGGATATCGATGGTATCGATCTCGTCGAAATGATGCTTTAAGGCATAGGCCGCAAAAACACTAGTCACCCCGGGATCAAAGCCGCTCCCCAAAAGCGCGGTTATGCCAGCTTTTTCGAATGCATTGCGATACGCCCATTGCCAACTGTACTCAAAATGGGCGGTATCTTCCGGCTCGTAATTGGCGGTATCCATATAATGGGTTTTGGTAGCCAGGCATGCTTCCATAATGGTCAGATCCTGATACGGTAAGGCCAGGTTCATCACAATGTCCGGTTTGACGCGGTTGATTAGGGCGACTAATTCATCGACTTGATTGGCGTCTACTTTCGCCGTAGTGATTTTGGTCTTGGTGGTCTTCTCCAATTTTGCCTTCAACTCATCACACTTTGCGCGTGTTCGGCTGGCGATGCAAATTTCTTCAAAGACTTCACTGTTCTGACAACATTTTTGAATCGCAACAGAACCCACTCCGCCGCATCCAATAATCAAAGCTCTTGCCATGCTACCATCTCCTCTATGTGTTTATTTTTGGTGTAAAGCCACCAGCATTTCTCGTATGATTTTTCCTGCAACCGCTGTGGAAACTCCACTTGGGTCATAGGCCGGGCTAAGTTCATTGACATCGCAGCCAATCACATTGCATCGTTGGCAAACCTTGGTCGCTGCAATGCGCAATTCGTCAAAGGTCACTCCTCCCGCCTCCGGAGTCCCTGTGCCGGGAAGCACGGAAGGGTCCATAACATCCAAATCTAAGGTGAAATACACTGGTTTCCCTTTCAACGATTCCAAAATTTCATCTAAGGTATTGAAATTGAAAGGATTCATATAGGTATGGCCGGCTTTGCTCCAGCGGAATTCCTCGCCGTCACCGGAACGAATCCCGAATTGAAAAATCTTGCCGTCTCCTACCAGATCATGACAACGCTTCAATACGGTCGCATGGGATAACTCTTCACCAAAAAAGCTCTGCCGCAAATCGGTATGGGCATCGAAATGCACAATATGCAAATCCGGATACACTTGGACTGCCGCTTCTACAGCACCCAAGGTTACCAGATGCTCGCCACCAATCATGAAGGGGCGTTTGCCATCTTTTAGAATCATCGCAGTGCGCTCATAGATCTGATCCAACATGCGTCTGCTGCTGCCAAAGGTGAATTGTAAATCGCCGCTGTCCATAATAGCGGAATCGGTCAAATCGCCGTCTTGATACGGGCTATAGGTTTCCAAGCCCATCGATTCATTGCGAATCGTCATGGGTGCAAACCGAGTACCCGGGCGGAAAGAAGTGGTGCCATCGTAAGGAGCACCAAAAAGCACGGTCTCCGCCGTTTGATAATCGGCATCACAGCCAACAAAGTGTACGATATTCTTATTCAACATTCTTTAGTTGATCCTCCACATAATTTGGTAAGGCAAAACTGCCTACATGAAGTCTTGTATTATAATATTTGGTTTTCAGTTGCAATTGATTCCATTGCTCGGCTCGCAGGTCGTGCACCGGGTGATACTTTTTGGAAGCGAAGCCAAACAGCCAATGTCCCGAAGGATAGGTAGGAATATGCACTTGATATACTTTGCTAATCGGGAAACTCTCAACAATGCGTTTATGAGCGCGCTTCATTGCTAACGCATTATACTCATAGTAGGGGCTTTCATGTTGATTGACCATGATCCCATCATCTTTTAAGGCTTTATAGCACGAACCATAAAACTCTTTGGTAAATAGGCCTTCGCCCGGTCCAATGGGGTCGGTGGAATCGACAATGATCAAATCATAGAAATTTTTCTTTCCACGCACAAATTTGACACCATCTTCATAATGGATGATGAGGCGCGGGTCATCAAACCGACAAGCGGTCTGAGGTAAGAACTCCTTACTGACTTCGACGACGACCGGGTCGATCTCCACTAAATCGATATGCTCAATGGCTTCATAACGGGTCAGCTCACGGATTACACCTCCGTCGCCCGCCCCAATCACCAAGACATTGCGAACATTGGGATGTACGGCCATGGGAACGTGGGTAATCATTTCATGATAAATAAACTCATCTTTTTCAGTCAACATCATAAACCCATCGATGACCAAGAATCGTCCGAATTCCGGGGACTCGAAAATATCGATACGTTGATGTTCACTTTCTACGCTGTGCAGGTGACGATCGACTTTGATCGTAAAATTGACGTTGGGGCTATGTTTTTCGGTAAACCATAATTCCATAATGCTACTCCTTCTACTTGGTCGAACTAATATTTCAAAACATTCAGTCGTTCTACCGCTAAATCCTCAGGTCCAATCATGGAACAACCTTTTTCTTTAGCATATTGAATATAACGGATCACTTCTTGGGTGATTTTTTCACCGGGAGCTAGTACCGGAATTCCCGGGGGATAGGCCATGACGAACTCGCTGCAGATTCGGCCAATTGTTTCTTCTAACGGAAGTTGTTCTTTTTCTGCGTAGAAGGCAGTTTGAGGAGCAACGGCTACAATTGGCACCACATACTCTTGCGTGAGCAATCCTGATTTCTCGCGACCGAAGCGACGTTGAATCTCCGATAACGCACTGACCAGGCGCTCTACATCCAACTTGCGGTCCCCTACTGAGATATAGGCCAAAATGTTACCAATATCTCCGAATTCGATCTGGATATCGTACTCATCACGCAACAGATCATAAACTTCGATGCCGGCTAAGCCTGTATCGAGTGTGTAAATTGAAAGTTTAGTGCGATCAAAATCAAAAATACTGTCACTGTTAATCAGTTCATCGGAATAGGCATAATAGCCTTCCAACTGGTTGACCTCGTTCCGCGCATATTGCGCCAAGTTGGCCACATGGTCAAAGACTTCACCCCCACGCAGGGCTAAATTGCGGCGAGAAATATCTAAACTGGAGAGCAGTAAATACGACGCGCTGGTGGTTTGGGTCAAATTGATGATCTGCCGCATGTAATCCGGATTCACACTTTTCCCGGTCAGTAAAAAGGAGCTTTGGGTTAAGCTTCCTCCCGATTTATGCATGCTCACCGCCGCCATATCGGCTCCGGCTGCCATACCGGAAATCGGCAAATTGCGACCAAACGAAAAATGTGTACCATGGGCTTCATCTACCAAAACCAACATATTATATTCGTGAGCTAATTTTACAATGGAGCGCAAGTCCGAACAGATCCCATAGTAAGTTGGATTATTGACTAAAATTGCCTTGGCATCGGGATTAAGACGAATCGCCTCTTCCACTTGTGAAACCGACATTCCTAAAGCAATGCCCAGTTGATGGTTGATATCGGGGTTCACGTAGACCGGAGTAGCGCCACAGAGCACTAAAGCATTGATGGCACTGCGGTGTACGTTTCTTGGCAAAATGATCTTATCTCCTTGCTGACATGCATAGAGGATCATGCTTTGCACCGAAGAAGTTGTTCCACCAACCATAAAAAAAGCATGATGTGCCCCAAAGGCATCTGCTGCAATCTCTTCGGCTTCACGAATCACAGAAACCGGATGCACCAAACTGTCGAGTGGCTTCATGGAATTAACATCGACGGTCAGGCACTGCTCGCCTAGAAAAGCTGTCAATTCCGGATTCCCTCTTCCCCTTTTATGCCCCGGAACATCGAACGGTACGACCCGCTGCTTTTTAAACTCTTGTAACGCCTCGTAAATCGGAGCACGTGTTTGATCAAGCTTGTGTTTGCTCATTGATAGATGTTCCTTCCGCTGAAAATTTCAATCATTTCCCGGCGCAGATTACCCGAGATCTCCAACCGCAATTCCGGGGGCAATTCATAGACATCGGTATTGAACAAATAGTTTTGCAAATCCATCTCTTTCAAGAGCATTTTTGTGTGAAAGATATTGGACTGATACACATTAACATCCACTGCATCGTAGCGACGCAGCGTCTTATCATCGATATAGTCTTGAATGGATGTGATGTCATGGTCAATGAACAGCTTTTCGCCTTCTAAGTTACGTGTAAACCCTCTCACCCGATAATCCATCGTGATGATATCGGAATCAAAGCTGCTGATTAAATAATCCAAAGTGGATAACGGGGTGATTTCACCACAAGTAGAAACGTCGATATCTGCTCGGAAAGTGGCAATGCTGGTATCGGGATGATATTCCGGATACGTATGGACGGTCACATGGCTTTTATCCAAATGGGCTGCAATGCCGTCTACTCCTTTGGGGTGAAGGCTGCCTTCAGCAATCAAAAAGGTTACAGAAGCGCCTTGGGGGTCATAATCTTGTTTGGATATGCTCAAAATCTGAGCACCGATCATTTCTGTCAAGACCATCATGATATGTGTCAATCGTTCAGAATTATATTGCTCATCAATGTAGGCAATGTAATCCTTTTGCTCTCGTGAGGTTTTTGCATAACAAACATCATAAATGTTAAAGCTAAGAGATTTTGTTAAATTGTTGAACCCGTAAAGCTTAAGTTTGTTTTCCATTAGCGTCCTCCAAACATGAAAATAAAAAAGCAAGCGATGGTGGCATGCACATCACTTGCTCGCAAGAATTATCACAGAACTCATTTTGGTGCCGGGCACTAAAATGGGTATTCCGGAAAACTCCCTTGGTTGTTCGAATCGATTTCTAGAGTCTATATAGCAAAGATTACTTTTACTACTCTTATTGATCGTTTCACAAGTTGATGCGCAAAATGCGCCCGATGGTCAAGTATCCAACTTATAAAATTCGCAGGAGGCAAATACTCGCAGCTTGCCCGCGAAAATTTACCCAATCAATAAAGCAACCAAAAGTTGCCTTCCGTCTCTTCAACGGATTTTCGGCATTTGACCCGGCCGTCCGTGTAGCCTAAATCCTCCCGCGCGGGGGGATGGTCAAAAATATCTGCTTGAATTAACTCCGACTCATGAATTCTCCAGATATGAATTAATCTTAGCATAAAATTTTAACGATGTCAATGAAGGAAAGTGTTTCGGATTTGGTGTCAATCGGTTACTAACCCGTGTATTTATGCAAAAATACGCAAGTTTACTCACTAATTTCCTCATAATCAACGTCATTTGTCTCGATTTCTTGGTTTGGATACACATAGGAAACCACAGGGGTCCGGCCAACAAGCAGTTCACGGAAACGATTCAATAAATCCGTTTCTGTAATTTCCTGTAGTTGCTGCGGGATATCCGTAAAGCGATACCCATACAAGCCAGCGGTGACCAAATTAATCGCTAACTCCTCACTGTTCTCAAAAGCCGAAAGCAATTCTCCCAACGTTTTTCTTTTCAAACGCGCCACGGCTTCTGGCTCGATAATTAGCTCAAGATCCGGTGTATTCAAATAGGTTAGAATTTTATTTTTTAGTTGTACCGGGTCCAAACTGTCTGCGCCTAAGATGATCGCTCCAAAATATGGTGTCGCATGATAATCCGAATGAAAGGAACTTCCAAACAGCTGCTCTTCCATGAGTTGCCAATAAAAGGCAGAAGAACGTCCGAAAAGAAGATCCACAAGGATATCCATTTCCAATTGACGACGCAACAAGGCAGGCCCGCTTTGAGGAGTCTTTCGATAATCACCAAATCCTAACCCAATCAAGGGACGAGCTGCTCTGGCAACGATGGAGAACTCAGATTCTGCCCCAGGTGACGTTGAGCTCGCTGGCCATAACGGACTAAATCCGGCACGTTTATAACTTCCCCAACTTTCCGCCAAGGCAAAAACCTCTTCTGCCGGCAGATCTGCAACGACAACAAGACGAGCTAACGTTGGCTTATAGTAGGCATCATAGCACGCGTACAAAAGCTCCGGTGTCACCTTCCGTACCGTTTCCTCTGTTCCCCCAATATCTTCGCCGGCCGGATGTTGACCATAGAGCCCTTGTCTTAAATTGATTTCCAAGCTTTCTTCGGGTTGGTCTTTGTACATCATCAATTCCTGAACGATAATCTCTTTTTCATTTTCAACACTTTCTTTTTCAAAAAAGGGTTGATCGGTATAGTCCAGGAGCAGTTGCAGAACCTCCGCCTGATTATCGCTGCAATCTGCCATATAAACGGTATGATCAAAATTGGTGAAGGCATTATCGTATGCACCTAACACCGCGAAAGCATCGCTAATACTGCTCCCGTCGGCTTGTTTAAACAATTGGTGTTCCAAAAAATGGGCGGTTCCGGCAGGGATCTCTTGTTCTAAACCGATCCGGTCTTGCAAACGCTGATGCAATGAACCAAAAGGGAAGGCCAACTGCGCAGACATGCGTTTGAAGCCTTTTCGATAAACCACTGTTACGTGCATCCCATTACTCAATACCTTTTCGTGAATCGAAAAAGGGATTTGAAAACTCTCTACCATTTATTGATCCTCCCGATCTGCCAAGAAATAGGTGGTGTGCAAGTGGACACGTTGCGCTGCTTCCACCACTTGCTCACGCTTGATGGCTTGAATTTGATTCATCATGTCGTCGGCATCTCCGTGCTTCATCAGGATTTGATTGATCCTGAAGTCCAAGCGTCCTTCAGCTTCTTGATTCATGCCCCTTAATTGCTCACAGAGCGTTTGTTGGGTCATGTGCAACTCTTCTTCGCTGAAATCACCCTGTTGTAAACGATGCAATTCTTCCAGCATTTTTTCCTTGGCTAAGGCCGCACTGGAAGCTTCCAAGCCTGCATATGCCGTAATCACTCCGGTCGCTCGGTCCAAGCGGCTGCCTGTGGCATACGCTAACCCGTGTTCCTCCCGTACTGTACGGAAGAGACGAGAATGGGCAAAAGCACCATAAATGCCATTAAAGACCGATAACGGTAAGTTGAGCGGATCTTCATATGCGATTTCGGAACTGAATGCTAAAAGCAACTGACTCTGCTCGCCCGGTAAGACTTCTTTGGTCTCAGAAACCTCTTGTCTATGCGACCAAGCCGCTAAAGGTTGGCGAACCAAGGGCTGTCGTGGCCAAGATAACAGCTCTTGGGCTTTCTCTACTGTAAAATCTTCAACATGATTGCCACACAAGCCCACGATGACTTCACTGTTTCTTAAGGTTTGCTCATAAAAGTCGACCACATCTTTGTTTTGCAAAGCAGAAATTTCCTCCAACCTACCACTCCGAGGGGAAGCAAGTGCGGAATCTCCATAAACCAGCTCTTGCAAGCGTTGTTGAGCAAATGTCGATCGTTGGTTCTTACGGTTCTCAATAGCTGCTTGTAAGCGCTCTTTTTCTTGATCAAAACTGTCTTGCGGAAAGAGCCCGTTCATCCTGTGAGGTTGTGTGATCAGCTCTGTCAAAAGCGCAATCCCTTCTGTCAATAATTCGGAGCCCGCTTGCGGTAAATATCGGCCATCGGGAAGTTGCAAAGAGATCGTGGTCAATTGCGACCCGCCAACACGGCTGATCTGGGTATGCATTTCTGCTCCCCAAAGCGACTCTAATGCTTCCACGATTTGACGCTGACTCGGATACCGCTCGGTTCCGCGACGCAATAAAGAAGCCAGCAGGGAGGCCTTGCTGAAAATACCTTTTTCAATCGGTTGAGCCAACCAAATCCGAACGTGCTGGGTCACATATTGATCGGAAGGTAACCAAAATAGATTTGTCATATCCTACATCCTTTTCCTATTTGTTATGCTCTCTAGATTGTAACTGTCCACACTGGAAAAAGCAAGAAAAAAGCGAGTTCCCACTTGGAAACTCGCACATGCTCTAAATCGTTATTTAATGAAGCGATCTAGGATTTCTTTCAATTCATCTTTGGGACGATACCCAACGATGGCTCGGGCTTCTTTTTCCTTGGTTTCCGGATTCGTAGTAATCAACATCATGGTTGGGATACTTTGAATCTGGAAAGAGCCGGCGGTTTGCGGGTTCGCATCGACGTCTACTTTACAGACTTTCAGCTTGCCATCGTATTCTTCAGCAATCGCTTCAACCACAGGTGCTACCATGCGGCACGGACCACACCAAGTTGCCCAAAAGTCAACAAATACAGGCATATCGGATTGTAACGCTTCTTTTTCAAAATTCGCATCGGTTAAATTATAAATCATGTTCTTTCCCCTTTCATCTTGGGAGCTATTAGCCAACGGGTTTCAAAGATCCGCATTGCCTCGGAATAACTCATCGCTGTTATCATAACGAATTTCTCAACAAATTGCAAGAGCTACTGAGCTTAATTCTGACTAATTTCATCGGTTATGTGATTAAGTCACAGGTTTTTCGAACTCAATTCTGTTTATTATGAATTTTTTATGAACTTAACCAGCTTTTTCCTGAAGGATAGCAAACTACCTTTTCTTTTTCATCCTTTTATGGTATATTACTTCTATTATAATAAAATGAAAATGCCAAGGAGATGACCTATGCTTAAAGATATGACCCAGGGGAATCCCATGAAACTCATCTTTACTTTTGCGGTTCCCATGTTAATCGGAAACATTTTTCAACAACTCTATAATATGGTAGACTCCATCGTGGTCGGCCAGTTTGTCGGAGCCAATGCTCTGGCAGCGGTTGGCTCCAGCTTCCCAATCATTTTTCTTCTGATTTCAATGATTATGGGCTTGACCATGGGTGGCGGTATCATCATTTCCCAATTGTACGGCGCGAAACAAATGGAGAAAGTTCGCCGGGCTATTTCCACCGCTTTGATCTTTCAGGGCGTTGCTGCGATCATCGTCACCATATTGGGATTGAGTCTGAGCCGCTGGATGTTGACCTTACTGAATACACCTCCTGAAGTCTTTGAAGATTCGGCAACCTATATGCGAATCTTCTTCAGTGGTTTATTGGCCATGTTTGCCTATAATGCCTTTTCAGGGATCCTGCGTTCTTTGGGCGATTCAAAAACCCCCCTTTATTTCTTGATCGTTTCCACCTTTGTCAATATTGGGTTAGATATTTTGTTTGTAGCCCAATTTGGCTGGGGCGTCGCTGGGGTTGCTTGGGCTACCATCATTGCACAAAGCACGTCTGCTGTTTTATGTGTAATCTATATCTACCTCAAAGTTCCGCTATTGGCACTTAAACCAAAAGACTTCATCTTTGACAAAAGCTTATTCATCACCATGATCAAATTGGGCATCCCAAGTTCCATTCAGCAAACCTTGGCCTCAACCGGTATGATTGCGGTGCAAGGCCTGGTTAATTCCTTTGGACCCATCACCATGGCGGCCTTTACTGCTGCCGGTCGGTTGGACTCTTTGGCCAATATGCCTGCCATGAATCTAGGAATGTCGGCCTCCACCTACACCGGTCAAAACCTCGGGGCTAACCGGGTCGACCGTGTCCAAGCCGGTCTAATCGCCGCATTAAAAATCATGGCGATCATCAGTATTTCAATGTCGGTCTTAGTCTACATGGCGGGTCCGCATTTGATTACAATCTTCATTAAATCCTCCGAAACCGGCGTCATTATGCAGGGTGTGGATTACATGAAAACAGTTTCAATCTTCTATATCGTCTTCGGCATCATGTTGGTCTTCAACGGTATTTTGCGCGGAGCCGGCGATACTACCGTGCCCATGTATGCCACCATCATCAATCTAACCGTCCGTGTAATTGCTGCCTACACCTTATCTTCTACTTCACTCGGATACCGAGGTATTTGGATGAGCCTTCCCATTGGTTGGTGTGCCGGTGCTATCATCCCGGTTTATCGCTATTTCACAGGGAAATGGAAAGACAAAGCCGTGGTTCGACAAAAAATGATGTCTCATCACATGGACGAAGAAATATAGAAACTAGGTTGTTTTCAAACAAGGGGTTGTAGCACAACGGGAAAGTGCATCAACGCCAAAAGGCACCTAGACAAAA
>CAYRNW010000008.1:0-107658 GCA_964425745.1 uncultured Eubacteriales bacterium
TACTCTCGGTCAGGCAATCTAAGCATTTTATGGCCTGTTTGAGCTGGCTATAACAGTACTCGTTAATGTATCCTGCTAAAACTTCATGTGTGTATGCGAAAAATGATCTATCTGCAGTCCGCCTTGACTATGCCGAGGGTTACTTGTACATGAAAGCTACGGAGTATAATGGTATCGAGCTTCAGCTTTCGGACAAGCTGTATGATCCTTTTGAGTCCTCCGTTTTACCACGTGAACAGGGTAAACACATGGAGTTCCTAGAAAGGGTAATTTAATCCTGCTAAATCGTCGCAGTAGACCCAAAGCGAAGGGTGGTTGGTTGAGGACAGGAAGCCCAACCGGACGATGTAGGGATATTGGCACAGCTATAGAGCCCTGTGGACAGCGTGTTCATAGTACGACTAGATCTGGTTCGAAACCAAAATGCCACTATACCAACAGTCCGTTCTTTGAGGAGGTATTCAACAATGAACGCTAAATATTCATTTATGGAAGCCGCTCCATTAATCGGCTTTATTGAAGAGCACAAAAAGGACATCATTGGGAAACCAATCTGTAAGGTTGCAGATATAACGATTGAACGGTTCTCTGAAGAATTTGAGATAAACGGGACTACAGGAGAAACCAGACCCAATGGTGGTGACTACTTTAAAACAATCACTGTTCACATAGAAAATGGTAGTCGCTTCTATATTTGCGGTAGAGATGCTAGGGATGACGGTTATCTCGATGTTTGGGATGACTCTAGCCGGATTTTTTAAAACGTATCTATATTATCAACTGTTGCCAACACAGTATTATACGAACTTCTTCTATTTCAAAGGAGGCTTTGCCTGTAGCCAATGCTTGCATTGGCGAAGCTCCGGCACTTAAAAGCGTTTGCGAAGCACAACGCGGAAGTGCTGGGGTCAACAACGCACTAAACTGCATAAGAGAAGCGACTCGGGAATATGATTCCGGGTCGCTTCCCTTTATTGACTTCTTAGAACGCCAGCTGTATGTGGTAATATAAAGTATACCATTTAGGGACATATGAAATGGGCCAAATCTCGCCACAAAGTATACCTGTGCTCGCCAGAAAAGGGACCACCTTTAGCCTGTAATGTGTTAAACTTTCTGAGAGAAGAAAACTCAGAAAGGAACTTAACAGATGAAGGAGTTCAAGATGTATAGAAAATTAAAGACCTATTGCTCAAGGGTTTTTCCGAAAGAAAAACTTCAGAGATGTTAGGTATAAATCGGAAAACCGTGAACAGGTATCATAACATGACCCTGGATGAAGACGTGGACAAAACAGCACGACCTCTTATTCGTATCATTAAAACCTTCTTAAACACAGTATTATTTTAGAAACGTTATGTTGGTCCACATTGGTCCAAAGCCCATTCGTTTCATAACTGCGTCAATAGGTATAGTATGCAATTGTTTCTGTAACTTGCCAAACGCAGCCTTCATCAATTTTATAAACTCATTTAGTTCACTTTTACTCAATAGCAGAGCAAATATGATGGCAATTGCATATGCATCATTGGTTCCGTATGTGTAAGATCCATCTCTAGCTCTAATGATTTCTAAGCTGTCAAAGCCTTTAATGCTTTTTGTGTGGAGGCGACGGCGAAATGTAATATCAAAGAAGCGTTCATCATGAGCACATTTGTTTCGTGCTAAACCTAACATTTCCATAATTTTATGAAGTTCGTCCGGAGCAACATTGAATTGTTTGGCAATCACTGATTTGTCTGCAGGCTTCATATTCAAATAGAAATATGTGATTTTCCCAAAAGTAAGAACATTTACAAGGACCCATAGTGGTATGTAACCATGACGAGTCATGTAGTGCGTAACAGCTTGATGATGATTACCCATCTGCCGCGCAATTTCCTGTTGAATATCACCGATTTACTTTATAACGGATTGTGTGTTTCCTTCAGCACTAATTTGCTGGACCTTTACCAAATCAGCAGGAAGTTCAAGATTGTTCCGTTTGGCTACATAGGATAATTGATTGCTATCCGTCGCTGCTTGGCATTGGAAATTATCTAGCTTCAAATAATTGTCATATCCGTACTTAGATGAGAATTCGTGCGCAACGACAGTTTTTAATCTGTTTTCAACTATTAATAGAAATTTAAGGTAAATATTTCTGATTTCTCGATCAAAGGAAAATAGAGAATAAACTTCATCAAAAGTCGTGCCTGTCCTTTATGTTTCATCGACTGTTTCGGTAGCTTGGGTTGCCAAAAACAAATCTCTATACCCGTTAATGACATTGTAGTAGTTTTCACCTTCCAAAATCCGCATAACGCGCGAACCTTGAGAGCCTTTTTCGATAATCATCCCTCTGCTACGAAGAGTGGCTAGTAATTGGCGATATGTTTTGAATACTTTTTTCCCCATAATGCCTCCTATACTATAAAAAAGCCCCCGGGCCCGAAGGACACCGGAGGACAAACTAGCAATATTCTTTGTAACCCTATTATAGCACACCCGTGAGTTTTGTCAACACACTTTTTTGGTGGAGGGAACCCGTAAGCATTCCGCAGGAATGCGAAGCAAGGGCACTTGGTAGCGTTTTCGAAGAAAACGAGGGAAGTGCCGGGTCAACCAGCTTGACAAGACCTGTCTAGCACGACAAACGCACAAATTGTGCATGGTGACCGCAGCCATTGTTCGCGGCCTCCACGCAAATTGGAATACTCAGTAAGTCACAGATTTGAACGATACATTAAAGCAGTTCTGCCATGTACAGCGGTAAATGTATGATCCCGTCTTTTATCATCACATCTTTTGTATAGAGAATGTATGAGTTACCGATGACAGACGAAAAATGATTTCGAAATTTATCGAGAGAAGAATGTGAACGGCAATTGCCAGACTTGATCTCCACAGGTGAAATCTTCTTTCCCTCTGCAATCAGGAAATCGATCTCCATGTGGTTTTCGCGCATCAGATTGTCGGAACGGGAATAGAAATACAGACGAGATCTCCCGTGGCGAAGCATCTGGGCGACAATGTTTTCCATAAGCATTCCCTCATTGATATTTAGCTTATCAAAAAGAATAGCTCGATAAAGCTCATTGTCGGTGAATTTTTTATCTTTGAAGGTATGAGTAACAAGCAGTCCTGTATCCGCCATGTAGCACTTTTGCGTTGTATTGTCTGAACTCAAGGCAAGACCAACGTTAGGATCGGTTGCATTGAAACAGGTATTGACAACCATGGCTTCATTGAGCCAAATAAAAGAATCTTCAAAGGTTCTGAACCGAGCCTGTTTACCTAGTGAGGAGAGTTTATACTTCTTTTCCTTTTTGGAAAGTTGCCCTGGAATATTGTCGAAGACAGCGAACACCTTCTCTTCGTACCCTTCTGCGAATTTTACAACATCGTCCCTATAGAGTTTTAAAATTCGTCGCTTGGCAACATCGGAAGATTCAAAGTCTTTGCCGTTCATGTAAGCTAGAACGGACTGCGGCATACCGCCCACAAGAATATACTGTCGAAAGTCATTCATGATTTTACGGTGCAAAGCAGCCCCAAGCGGCTTTTTTGTTTCAAAGCAATACTTTATCAGAGGATAGGTCGCCTCGTCGCCCATTGCCCATAGAAACTCCTCAAAGTCAAGCGGGAACATTTCGATGTGATCCTCTTCTGAAGGGATGATAATATCCTGCACGTTCTTTTTCAAACGAATCAACGAACCTGTTTCGAGGTAATCGAATCTGCCGTCAGCTATAAGATATTTGATAAGCTGCCGCGCTCTAGGATATTGCTGAACCTCATCAAAGATGATCAGCGACTCGCGCTTATGAAGAACAGTGGAATAAAAGGCGGCGAGTTTTGCGAAGAAAAGATCTAGGTCAGAACTGTCATAGATAAATAAATCAAGAACATCCTTCGCTGCATTTCCAAAGTCAATCAGAATATAGCTTTTGTACTCTGCCTTGGCAAATTTCTCTGCAAGATAGCTTTTACCGACACGCCGCGCACCATCAATCATCATGGCAGTTGCGCCATTGCTACTCTTTTTCCAAGCAACTAGCTCATCATAAATCTTTCTTTTCAGCATAATAATCACCTCTTGTATTGATAGTATATTCTCAATCCTAGCTTATTATTACACATAAATCACGAAAAAGCAAGTTGTAAATCAAAGAAGTATCACGAAAAAGCAGGTTGGCGCAATAGATAACATCACGAAAAAGCAAACTGCTGGTTGATAGGTTTGATCCTATATCATAATTTGAGTTAATTCAGTTTCCGTGATACACTATGACCGGCGTCATAGGTTGGTGAACGAAAAGGCCAAGCCAACCAAACTACTCAAAATGAATATCTATTCTGTATACTGTAAGGATGATGTATATGAACCAAGGTGAATTCGTTATGCAAATTGATTTTCATCCTAAAAACATTATTATACTTGAAGGCCAATTAGCTGGGATCATTGATTGGGAGTGTTCACAATTTGGAGAAGCAGACTTCGAGTTAGCACATCTGTTTCATTGGTGCATCTACCCATCGAATCCGGATAATCATCTTTCCCCATACTTACAATCCGTTATGAAACACCTTTCGTCTACTTCGGGTGTGCCCAACTTAGAAAAGCGGTTGACTATTTACCAGTTGGAACACGAGTTGAATCAACTGATTTGGAATGGCTTGAAGCAGGAAGAGGAGAGAATGCAGAGAATAAATGGATGGCTTAGCGGTCAGATTAACGCATTGCTGGGGGAATGGTAAATGGTAGCTATAAATCGCGTAAAAACAAATCACTAGATATTCTTGCATCGAACTGCTTTTGGGAGGGGCTGGCTGATACACTTCATTCTATGATTACACAACGGAATATTCCCAAAACCAGGTCATTTATTAGGATCTGTCGGGTAATACTTTGTCGTTGTTTATTGTTTTTTAAGGGTCCTCATTAGCTTTGCCTTCACATATGGGTTAGAAAACTGCATAAAAATAGCGGCTTAGAAGTGATTCCGAGTCGCTATTTTTAAAAGATATAGAAAACGATTATTGACTCGCGAACCTTTTTAAGCGATTTTCAAATTTTCTTCTAGCTTGCTGCGAATCATAACCATTTTTCGAGAATTCTTCGGGCAACCAATCAATTGAATAAGTCATGAGCTCCGTTATACGCTTTGTATCCATTTTCTTGAGTAGAATTCGATACAGCATTTCATGAGCAATTATAACGACTAGACTTGGATATTCGTTTCTAGATTTCTGAATCTTCCAAAGGATTTCACATGCTAAATCTATCTTTCCAGATCTCCATTGGCATTCGGCAAGTAGAACATCCAAGTTCCTAGACTGAAAGTTCCTTTGGACTTCTTCACATAATTGAAGTGCTGAGTTGCTCTGGCCCGTAACTAGGTAGCCAAAAACAAGGTTATGAAAAGATTGTAATGTGGGGTTTAAATCGGCCTTTGATTTAAGTTCGTCTAAAACATCATATGTACCGTAATACAATATCTGCAATAAAATTCTTTTGTTGTGAATTTGAAACATTTTTTCTTGATCAATGTCACTAACTTCATTAATCAGTTCGTCGATGCGAGTAATTAAGTTATGAGACTGATGAAGTAAATGTGTCATTTCTATTGAGATTAATCTAAACTCCATTTCGTCGTCCGGTTTCGCTTCATCACTAAGCTTAACTAGGTCCATGGCTTTTTCATACTCATCAAGGTCTAAATCAAAATAGTACCTTGAAATAGATTTTTTGATTTGTTCCTTATTGCTATACATCATTATGTTATCAATGGTTGTATTTAATACGGATGCCAAGACAGGCAACAATTCACTTGCTGGAAGAGTTTTTCCTTGTTCCCAATTATAAACAGTAGCAAGGGATACCCTTGTCTTCTCTGCTAAATCGTTTGGAGTTAAATCTCTACCTTCTCTTAATTCCCGAATTTTATTTCCGATGTTTTGTTTCATATTTAGCCTCCTCAGACAAATAATACATTCTTCAGAGTCTGCTTGATATCCTTTTTTTGTGGAAATCTCAAAAGAAAAGAAACGACATAATCCCCAGTTTTAACATGTATTATGGCTGAACAAATGGGGGTTTATGCATAATTACATTGCTTATTCGACTTCCGAAAAAAGACATTCTATCTTGAATGACCAGCCCTCCTTTGCAGCTTATATCAATTATACTAACCTTGCTTGGGTCATTTTTGCATTGAACTAACAGCGTTTCAAATAGATTAGAAGGATTTAAAATATGTTTTTCTTGAGTTCCGTTACTCGACAACATATAATCAAAATTAGGTCTTTTGTGATACTGAAATGTAAAGCCCACTAATTTCATAATGATGTCTTTCTAATCATTTCAATATTAAGAAAACAATTATCAAAGATAGAGAGAGGTGCATATTATGGATAACCAAATTGTAGCAATCAAAGGGGATAGATTACGCCGGGTCTTCCATCTGGGAGATCAGGAAGTTCGTGCATTAGATGAGATCAACATTGAAGTGTATCAGGGGGAGCTTGTCATGCTCCTTGGCCCTTCGGGTTCGGGAAAAACAACTCTTTTGCATACCTTGTCTGGTTTAGATGCACCGGATCGAGGAGAAGTTTTCGTTGACGACGTGTCAATCTATAAACTGAATGACAATAAGTTATCTCATTTGAGAAGCCGGTCTTTCGGTTTCATTTTTCAGTCGTTTAACTTATTACCAAACCTGACCGCTTTGGAAAATGTACAGATTCCTTTACGCATTACTGGTCAACCCAACCCTGTAGAGAGATCCATGGAAATGTTGACAAGGGTTGGTTTGGGCGACCGGGCACAACACCGACCGGGACAACTCTCAGGAGGAGAACAACAGAGGGTTACTGTAGCCCGTGCATTAGTATCAAAACCGAAAATCGTCTTTGCCGATGAACCGACCGGAAACTTAGATTCCGTGACCAGCATGGAGATCATGAATCTGCTGCAGGAAATGGTCCACGAAAATAACTCAGCCTGTTTAATGGTTACTCATAATGCTGAACTGGTTCCGTTAGCAAATCGGGTATTAAACTTGAGAGACGGGAAAATGGTAAACAAGTAAAATACCAAGGGAGAAAACGAATATGTTCAAACTAACGGTAAAGCTTATCCAATGGAATCTCACCAGGAATCGACTACAGTTATTGATTATGGTATTAGCTGTGATCGGTTCTTTGAGCAGTTATGTACTTTTAGGAACAGCATTAAACGAAATGTCAGAAAAAGTTGTGGATGTGCAAAGATCTGACTGGCCATTTGACATTGAAATCATTGGTAATATTGATGATGAGGAAATGAAAAAAATCATGGACATCCAAGGTGTGAAATATATTGAAGAAGTATACACAACAGAAGCTTTTGTATATTCCAGCGAAATGGAGTTTTTGCTGATACCTAAAGAAGATACTAAAATACTCATAGAAATGGAAGTTGGAAATGTACCAACCAATGTTAACGAGATCGCAATTCCGGGGCAGTTAGCAGCAGCTTATCAATTAAATGTTGGCGACCGTTTAAAAGTATTACCGAGCATATCAATTCCGCCTATTGAATACGAAATATCGGGAATAGTGAGCAGTAAAAAAGGGGTCGTTACAAAACTTTTGCTCAATGAAGAAGGGTTCCTGAGACTATCCTCACTTTTTAGTAAAAAAGCGATACAGTTGGATGGAAAAGTCGATATTGGTTTTGTTGAAGACGAGTTAGAAAAGGTCGATGCCGGATACATCATTGAAAAATACGAAGAAAATTATTCCAATACAAAAAACAGTCTAGGGTTGTCTGACACTATGGTTATGAGTTTGCGTTTCTTAATATTAGGAATCACAGCAACCTCGCTAGCAGTTTTGCTCTATATCGGACAGCGAAGTGGGGCCTATCAAACCGGCGTTTTATTGGCTATGGGAATCAAGAAACCATGGTTAATGCTTCCTACCATGATCCAAACGACGATCACATTCCTTATTGGATTTTTAGTAACGGCTGCCATTCTGCCATTCGTATCGATTTCCTTGGGGTTAGTAACAAAACCACTGGATATTCTGTGGACGTTGATAAAAGATGTGGCGGTTTATTATGGCGTTGGCTTGTTCAGTACTTTGATCATTACTATGCAGTTTTTAGGAACACCTATTCCTAAATTATTCAAAGACGCTTAGATAGACTAAGGAGTTGATCATATGCTTTGGATGACATTCGTGTCTTTTCGGCGAAACCTTCAGAATTATTCCTTAGCCATAATCGGTTTAGCGCTTGCTGTATTAGTGAGCTGCATAGGGCTGAGTGGGTTGGGCATGCTACAGGATTTTGCATTAGTGCCTTTACGGTTTTTGTTCGGGGAAAATGTAATTATTGCAGATGCAAGAACCGAGATAAAAACCACATCAACAATGATTTACGCTGATCCACTCGATATTAAACCTTTCTCAGCAACACCTGTAAACGCCTTCCTAGAGGAAGTAGCACCTGGTGCCAAACAGGAAAAGGTTCTGATTGCTCCGTATAGGATGCGAGGTGGGTGGAACTATGTTGCCGGAAGAAATGATCCTGATGAGAATATCAAAAGATACTTGTATACTGCAGACATAACCGAAGGGGTTTTTAGTGATAGCTATGAAAAAATCTACCTTGCAACCGATCAGAGATTTAAGAACAATGAAGGAAAGATAAGAAGTCCTTTATTGTACTTGAATGCTGGAGATTATATTGATTTAATTGTACCTAGTATTTCTTACGAAAAAGCCGGTTATGACTGGTCTATTCCGAATCTGGTAAAGAAGCAAGTTCAAGTTCAAAGTCTGTATGATTCCTCCAGCGTAATGTATATGGTTGATTGGGTCGAGTTAGATACTCTTCAGCGACTCGTTGGTGGTGACGAACCGGTATCTTTTATTTCTATTGAATGCTCTTTAAATGAAATGGACGAATTAAAGAATACTCTGGTGACTCGAATCGAAGAGGAGAATTTACCTTTACAGGTGTGGACCATTTATGATGTAGGCGAATTATTATACGGGGACTTTGAGCGATTTGAAGTAATGGCAGATTACTATGTTCCGGTAATGATGTTTGTTTCTGTTCTTATTGTACTCGTCAACTCTATCGCATTGACATTATCCCGACGAAAAGAGCTTGCATTAATGCGTATCGTTGGATTCAGCCAAATACAGATCCAAATGATGTTTATTGCTGAATGCATCATAATTGCACTACTTGGAGGTTTATTGGGAACAGGGATCGCAGGGTTTATTTCGAAGCAATTTACTAATTCATTTAGTGTTAGTTGGTTACCGTTTATAATTTCTTTAATTTCTACAGCAGTTGTAAGTACAATCACTACTGTTCTGCTGACCAAAGGAAGTTTGGCAAGCACTATGAGAAATCCAGCTGAGTAGAAGTTGGTTTTCGACTTTTTCTACTATTGTTTTCTAGTCGAAGTGTTTTCAAAGGTCAAGTCCAGATAATTCTGGTTTGAATGTAAAAGTTAGTTGAAAAAGCGAATTACCTAACAATTCTCACAATACGAGAGTAAATCTTGTTCTATTGGGTTGCAATCTCACTGACTTAATCGTAGAATTATAGCAGAATCAATAATAAAGATTGTGGGGTAACTTGAATGGAACGCAAATCTATGGGTAGCTTTATTGCTGCCTTGCGAAAAGCAAATGGTCTAACACAAAAAGACTTGGCTGAGAAACTTAGTGTCTCCGATAAAACTGTAAGCCGTTGGGAAAGAGATGAGGGTATGCCAGATTTATCTCTCATTCCCGTGATTGCGGAAATATTTGATATAACTGCAGACGAGTTGCTACGAGGTGAGAGAAAATCAGCTATGGAACCTCCTGCCCAAAGGGAGAGCATAAGAACCGATAAGAAACTCAAGCGGGTTCTAGCGGCAAACTTGGCACGATACAAGAATAAAAGCTTCATTGCTGTAGGACTCATATGCAACGGCTAGCGCAAGGCTATTTTTAACTTGTCGTTTTTTGAAATAGTAGGAATATCTTGGTTTATTGTGGAAATTGTTACTAAAGGTCATTATTTTAACAATCAGGAAACGCTTGACACTGAAGAATCAAACGAAGGGTGGTCTATTGATGCGGAACACTATGATTCGTTTTTTATTAGTCCTCGTTCTGACCCTTTCATGCGCAGGATGTCAAAGCGACAACCAAACAGCCGGTGTAGCGCTTTATCAAGAAGCTCTAAAACTGGAAAACGAAAAAAGTTTCGACCAAGCCAGCAAACTTTATGAACAAGCGCTGCCTATCCTTACAGATGAAAACAATACACAATTGGCTTTTGCGTGTAGCGAAGCCATGCAAAGACTGTCGATTTTCCGAGAAATGTATCCCTACACTTCAGATCAGATCGAAGATATCCTTTTAAAAACATATCCGCTCGCCACAGCTGAACAAATCAACAGCTGGATTACAAGCAAGGATATGGAGTATCTTATCTGGGATGACGAGGAACATTTTTTCGCCGATGCAGCGCGGAATTTGAAGTTTCGAGACATGGATTTGATGCACACCGACATGGTGGCGCAGCAGAAATACTACGAAGTGGTATCAAAGATGATTAAAACTAATCAAGAGGAAACGGATCATTCTGGAGTCAGTATCAAAATCCGGCGACTTATCGGGGCATACATACGATATTCATTCCGCGGGACAAACTCTCTGAGGTCGGCACGTATCGCATTTGGTTCCCGATACCTATCAACAACGTACCACAGACTGATGTTGTCATTGAATCGGTGGTGCCGGACAAATGGATGAAGCAACCGTCCAGCATCGACCGGGATATTGGTCTTTTGTATATGGAAGTGCCAATGGAAGAATTGAAGGAGGACTTATCAATCCGCATTGAGTTTATCTTTACCCATTACGAGCAAAGATTTTCCGTGGATCCCAATAATGTTGGGGAATATGATAAGGATTCGGCTTTGTATCAAATGTATACCGGCTCGTATGGAAATACGGAAATCACTCCAGATATCAGCAAAAAAACAGCTGACATCGTTGGCGACGAAACCAACCCATATTTAGCTGCCCGCAAAATTTATGACTATATCGTTAATCATGTGGATTATTCCTTTATGCCACATTATATTTTTCGGCCGCGGACTTCTACCTCAGAATCGGTCTATGTCCACGATAACCAGAGAGGCGATTGCGGTGGTCAATCTCTGTATTTTTCTGCCATGTGCCGTTCTCTGGGGATTCCGGCGCGTACAACCGGTGGGTGGCAACTTTTTGAAAATGAATTCGGCAGTCATTTTTGGGCGGAATTCTATCTTCCCAATTATGGCTGGATACCGGTTGATACCTCTCTGGCTCAACTTGCTTTTTATCCGAAAGAGCTAACCGAGGAGCAGCGGCACATGTTTATTGATTTCTACTTTGGCAACCAGGACGCCATGCGTTGTGTCGTGCAAAAGGACACGGACCAAAGCCTGATACCACAAGCTCAAGGGATGGTGCTGATTCCGATGGCAATCCAGGCACCTACTGTGGAGTATACAATACCAACCGGAGAGATTTCGGATAATGTATTCTTTGAACATTGGACGATATCATGTGAAAAAAGTCAATCCATAAAGGAACCCAGTGAAAAATTCATTGCTTCGTGAGGAAACTATGCAAACATTTAAAAACCCCAATTGTAAAAAGGTCAGAGGAAGTCATTTGTTGGAAGTCACCTGTGCCTATTGCAAAAGCTTTATTGCTCTCTACCAAAAGGTAGGTGAAAGCAATTTTGTTAAGATGTACAATGACCGAATCATTGAAGGGGCCATAGACTTCTCACAATATCACGGTGCTCTTTTTTGCCCCAATTGTGGAAAGCAAATTGCAACACGCTACATCACCAAGATGGACAAAAAAGAGGCATATCGCTTTATACCATCTGCCTTTAACAAAAAGAAAGTGGGGTAACACGTATGGAACGCAAATCCTTGGGCAGTTACATTGCTGCTTTACGAAAAGTAAATAGCTTAACACAGAAAGACATGGCAGAGAAACTCGGCATCTCCGAGTTAACCGTGGCTAGTTGGGAACGAGACGACGTAATACCCCAATTGTCGCTCATCCCCGTTATTGCTAAACTTTTCGGAATAACGGAAGACCAGTTGTTGCAGGCATGGAAGAAATGAGTTTCTAAAACAAATAGGAAAGTTAAAGGTGCTCTATGAAGACATTTGGTTATTACTTATTCGATAACTACGATTCAAAAGATGTGAAGACAAAAGAGGATGACCCACGCGCAGTCCTCAATGAAAAAGTCGATCCTGTGCTCACCGAAGTAGTGCAAACACCACCAGGGGAGTGCCGGTATGATTCCTTATGCGCAAAGCATACCCAGTTGTTGGTTGATCAGCTGATCCATATTGGGCTGTTTCGCTTGGAAGGGGAGACGGTGTTTCTCCATGCACCGGTATTTGTGCAAGGGGATCATGCAACTCTTAAGGCCGCGTTCAGCAATGATCTCTCGCGCATGGTGGAACGGATCAACCTCAGAAAAGACGACTTTTACCAATGGGCGAATCAGTTGAACAACGGCTTTTCACCGGAAGTGAATCTTTATCATGTCTTGTGCGGTGCTATTCTCGACGGTAGCTTTTTTGATGAACTCGTTAAACATGATCTTGTGGCAACCTCACGTATTCACAAATCGGGGTTAGATTACTTGATCATTGTTTACGAGAAATCACCAGATCTCAATGATTTTTCAAATAAGCTATTGTGCTCCTATAACCGATTCTCCGACGGAAAAAGAACGTTACAGTCTTTTGGGGATGCCGTTGGTGAACGCGTGGATGCTTTCAGGTTTATGTGTCAGAAGCGCCTTGGAAAAGTTCCCCAAAGGTTAGCGCATATTGAAAAACTGTGGGATGCGTTGGGAACGAATGACGTAAAGGAAGTTTTACTCTCAGAAATGCAACAATTCGTGGAAACCGGAAGCTGCAACGAGACTTGCCTTAAACTTTTGACCGAGTTTGGTTATTTCCGAAACGGAAAAATGATCGTACCGGTTTATCTTCAAGAGCACAATATCATTATTCAAGCGCTAACTGCATTGACAATAGAGTGCATTTTTGATCTTGTGCAGAAAGCTCTGACCTCTCCGGAGTTATTCTCAAATCTATGGTGTGGTAAACACGGAGTTTCTAGCAAAGAAATCGCCAATGAGCTATACCACATTGTGTTTGGTCAGCTCAATGAACTTCTTGTGCAGAGCGGTTTTGTTTGTGAACCCGAATTTCACAGCGGGGAAGGTCGGTATTTGAAATCAATAGAAATCATGTGATCAAATTACAAAGGAGAAAATCCTCCAACAGCAGTTAAAGCCCATTCGGATTTTTATCTGATTGGGTTTTTTTTAATGTGGATTTGGACATATACAAATGTAACCAGCTGCAAAAGCAAAAAAAGATTGCTAAAAAATCTTTCTACAACTACTTGACAATACATAGTAGAGTGGATATAATGAAATCAGTAACTACTATGTTAAACATAGTAGATTTATAGGAGGTGTGCAGGTGTTTTCTGAAACTCAATTGCTGAAAGGAATATTAGAAGGTTGTGTTCTTGGGATACTGTCGAAAGAAGAAACTTATGGCTATAAAATAGTCGAGGTATTAGTCAGTTCGGAATTCGATGTAAACGAAGCAACCGTGTATCCGATTTTACTTCGGCTTCAAAAGCAGGGGTATTTACACGTTGAAAGAAGGCCGTCACAACTGGGACCTGATCGAAAGTACTATTCACTTACACCAACAGGTCATAGCTATTTTGAATCATTCAAGGACACATGGAAGATTATTAAGAATAATGTTGATAAAGTATTGGAGAGTGAAAAAAATGACACAGAGATCTAAAATTATACAGTTGAGCTCGGTTTTATTAGCTGTCTGTTTAATAGCAAGTGCAATCTTGCTGATTACTGAAGGCAGAGGAGATCTGAATAGCACATCCATAAGTGCCATATCTGTCGGGATCATTCTAACGAGTGCTCTGTCAGTAATCAATGTTTATCTATCGAAGATTAAAAAGAAGTCTGATGAATTAAAACTAAATGAGAGCTTCTTCCGGGAATATGAAATGATCAGAGATACCGTAATGAATTCTGAGCTTCCGAAAAGCGAAAAGAATGGCATTGTTGAAGATGTGTTGGAAATGTTGTTAACAGCGCAATTCAACGGCAGAACGATACAAGCTACGGTTGGCAATACAGAATCATTTGCAAAGAGCATTCTCAGTGCTTGCACCGGCAAACCGCAATCATTGATCTTAGGATTTCTTGACGGATCAATCGGGTTCTTACTCTTTTCATTGCTTATAAGTTTAATGCTCTGGCTTGAAGACTTCTCGAAAGGTTTTTTCAACCAGAATATCGACATCAGCACAGTTGTGTTTTGCGTAATCATTTCGTTTGCGTTGATCCCTGCTATATGTCAGTTTTCGTTAAAGAAAAATGCTTGGGCGTATTTGATTCCTTTCGTAGTTGGCTTTACATATATCGGGACTGTAAAGCTATTACGAAGTTACTTCTACGAGGCAAGCGGAGTCAAAACATTTCTTGATGGCACCGTAGTTTTGATTCCCAATATAGCTGCACTTGCAGTCATCACCGTGGTATTAATGGGTCTTTTCATAGCAAGGTTTAACGCTCGGCAATTACATTTAAATCACAATGCTTAGTGCATTACGAACTAAGGAGGTATAAGAAATTGGGCGAATTAGCGAAACTACCAAATATTGCTACCAAATTGGAGTTGCAACTCTTTGAAGTTGGAATCACAACAGAAGCAGAACTCAGAACAGTGGGGAGTCGTGAAGCTTGGTTACGAATTCTCGCTCGGGATCCCTCCGCATGCATTATGCGACTCTCGGCATTAGAAGGCGCAATACAAGGAATACGATGGCACCATCTTGATTTAGACACAAAAAAGTCGCTAAAAGAGTTTTATCAACAACACAAGGGAATCTCGAAATTACCTTAGGTAATTGATTTATAAATCTGGAATAACATGGCAAAAGACCCCACATCCTAGCAGGTGTGGGGTCTTTTTTTTGAAGGCTTTCATTTGGGAAACCCCTTGCCATTTATCAAAAACTAAGTTAAAATAAATTGAAAATAAAGAGTCATAATTAATTCGCAATATAAAGAAGGATGGTTATACATGGCAAGTATTGATACAAATCAGTTAATTCGTCAATTGAAATTAATCTATGGTGCAAATGCAGAGTTTCGAGACGGACAATTGGAGGCTATTCAGGCAGTTCTATCGGGTGAACGAGCCTTAGTTGTCCAGAAAACCGGTTGGGGAAAGAGTCTTATCTATTTCATGTCGGCTTATTTTCTACGAAAACAAGGCCGTGGTCCATGCATTGTTATAAGTCCATTGTTGGCTTTAATGAACAATCAGATCGAAGCAGCTGCACTCTATGGGCTCACTGCCTTAGCCTACAATTCGCAAAATCGTGAACAATGGAGCGATATAGAAGAGAAAATTCAAAACAATGGTGTGGATGTATTGTTTATTTCTCCTGAAAGATTAGCAGATCAAGAATTTGTTTCAAGGATTTTATCTATGATTGCCGAAAATATAGGTATGTTGGTTGTAGATGAAGCTCATTGTATTTCAGATTGGGGACATGACTTTAGACCGGATTACCGCCGAATTGTGAACATCGTGCAGCAAATGCCGGAGAATGTACCAATCTTGGCCACTACTGCGACGGCTAATAATCGAGTTATCGATGACATTGTTGCTCAGTTCGGCAAGAGCCTTCACATTCTCAGAGGAGAGTTAACTCGAGAGTCGTTGTATATTCAAATTATCCATTTGAATCATAAAGAAGAACGGTTAGCTTGGCTTTTAGAGAATATTAGCAAGTTTAGCGGTACAGGAATTATTTATTGCCTGACAGTCCAAGACTGTATAACGGTAAGTGCATGGCTCGTTAAAAACGGTATTGACGCTTATGCATATACCGGTCAAATGGAAACCGAAACGAGATATATGTTAGAAAGGAAATTTCTTGAGAACGGCATGAAAGTCTTGGTGGCTACTGTAGCATATGGTATGGGAATCGATAAACCAGATATTTCTTTTGTCATCCATTTTCAAAAACCCGGCAATGTCGTTGCTTATTATCAGCAAATTGGTCGTGCAGGAAGGGCAATTCAAAGAGCATACGCAATCTTACTTGTTGGTGCTGAGGACGACGTCATTTCAGAATATTTCATTAAAACTGCGTTTCCCTTGGCGAAGGAACTTAACACAGTAGTTCAGGAAATAGACTCTTCCGATGGAATTAAGAGGACAGAACTTCTGCACAAAATCAATATGAAAGCAGGGAGACTAGATAACGCTTTAAAATTTCTCCTCATCAATGGAGATGTCTATAGTGAAAAGAGCAAATACTTCAAGTCACCAAAGCCATGGATTCCCGATTTGTCTCACAGTGAGCAAATCACAAAAATGCGGTTCAATGAGCTTGATCAGATGAACTGTTTTGTTCAAACGAAAAATTGTTACATGGAATTTGTTGCGAAAGAATTGAATGATGCATCCGCACACCCTTGTGGTCATTGTGGAAATTGTAACCCTGTTGAAGGATTTCCAACTAGTGTTACGCAAGAAAGAGTAGTAGAAGCACTTGCATTCTTGAGAGGAGACAATTTTACAATCAGTCCAAGGAAACGCTGGCCGGATAATAAGGCGATTAAACCTGAAGAAACGTATGAAACGGGTTTTGCTCTTAGCAATTATGGGGATGCGGGCTGGGGTAGAGTTGTTTCCAAAAACAAGTATAAGAATCATCACTTTTCTGATGATTTAGTGGAAGCTTCAGTAGACATTCTTAGAAGACACTGTTTAGAATGGAACATTGATGTGGTGACATCGGTACCTTCCTTAAGAAGACCTTTGCTGGTTCGTGATTTCGCTGAACGAGTAGCAGCTAAGCTCGGTTTAGTGTATATTGATAGTATTACAAAAGTTACCGATACACCTGAGCAGAAGACAATGCAAAACAGTGCTTTCCAACTTGAGAATGTTCTGAAATCGTTTCAGGTAGTGAAATCGTTATCGGGAAATGTTTTACTTATCGATGATATGGTTGATTCCAGATGGACTTTAACTGTTTGCTCACAAGAACTATTACAAAACGGCGCAGCAAAGGTTTATGTTTTCGCATTGTCTAATACATCGGGAGGAGGTGGCACTGATTCATGACCTTAACAAATAATGCAAAAGCAACCCTTTTGCTCTGTAGTCATTTAGCCTTGCAACATAGTCAAGCTAAACCTCTCACTTTGAAGGAATGGAATGAACTTGCTGAGTGTATTGTTCATAGCTCGGTGAAGGAACCGGCAAATTTGATTTTAATGAATGCTGAGCAAATGCAAATGGAGTTGGGCATAACAAGCGAATTTGCTAAAAAGTTAGAAACCTTAATGTCTCGTGGGGCAAATTTAGCTTTTTCTATTGATGAGTTGGAGCGAAAATCAATCTACATACTGACTCGCAGTGACGATAAGTATCCAGCTCGCTTGAAGAAACTTCTTGGAAAGAACAGCCCTCCTGTGGTTTTTTATTGTGGAGATTTAGCTTTATTGAATGAGAAGTGCATAGCTATTGTGGGTTCGAGAAATATCGATGAAGATGGGCAGCAATTTGCGATTAAATTGGCAGAAAAAGCGGTTAGTCAGGGGTATGGAATTTGCTCGGGAGGAGCCCGTGGGGTGGATCAGCTTTCGGAAGAAACGGCACTCCTTAACGGTGGAAAATGTATCTCTATTGTTGCGGATTCTATGACGAAAAAAATTAAGTTGAAGAATGTGAGAGAGTACATTTCATCTGGAAAGCTGTTACTATTGTCTGCAGTGCATCCGGAATCTCCTTTTTCTGTAGGGAATGCTATGGCTAGAAATAAATACGTCTATGCTCTATCTCAAGCAGCCTATGTTGTTGCCTCAGATTATCAAAAGGGTGGAACTTGGGCAGGGGCTGTTGAAAACCTGAAAAATCACTGGGTTAACACATTTGTCTGGAGCACAGACCGGTATAAAGGAAACGCAGCACTTATAAAACTAGGTGCCTATCCCATAAATGACTCTTTAGATAGTTTCAGCACTGAACTTATTGACAAATCAATGGCGGTAAATGAACAAATCTCTTTATACCCCGAGGTTATCAAGAGAGAGGAATAACATGACCAGAACAAAATACCCCATTCACGCAGACTTCAAAAGATGGGAGAATTTCAATCCTCCGCTCAATGAAACATCGATTCCAATTTTGCAGAAACTGATGAGTGTTCTGATTTTGAAGGAACCGATTATTTCAAAAGTACCCGTTGAGCGTAAGGATATCCCTGTATCTGGCGGAGAAACCACAAGAGCACTACTCTATTCTCCTAGCAAAATAACCCCTAACGCACCCTGCCTGATTTACTTTCACGGCGGGGGGTTTGTCCTGCCTGCAGGTCCGTTTCATTACACCTTAGCCAAGGAGTATGCTGTGGGAGCCAATTGCAAAGTGCTATTCGTTGATTACCGTCTTGCTCCCCAATACCCCTTTCCGGTTGCACCTGAGGATTGCTACGCTGCCTACCAATGGGTTCTTGCCTCCGCAGAGAAACTCTCAATTGACCCTAATCGTATTGCTGTTGGGGGAGACAGTGCCGGTGGTAATTTAGCAACGGTAGTCTGCCTCATGGCGAGAGATCGTGGTCTACCTATTCCATGTGCCCAGATGATGATTTACCCGGTTGCCGGAATGAAGATGGCTACCGAGTCTATGCGAATATACACCGACACACCCATGTGCAACAGCAAAGATGCCGATAAATACGACCAATTCTATATGCAAAATTCATCAGCAGGGAAACATGAATATTACTCGCCCTATGAAGCGGAGTCTTTGGAGGGACTCCCGACTACCTACATAGAAACGGCCGAGTTTGACTGCCTACGCGACGGTGGAATCTTATATGCAGAGCGTTTACGGGAATTTGGTGTTTCGGTGGAATTGCACAATACGCAAGGCACTATCCATGGTTTTGACATTGTTTTAAGTAGCCCGATTGTCAGAGAGTGCATCGATAGGCGAATTGCATTTTTGAAAGGAGTTTTCAATTGATTTTAGAAACCGCAAGACTCAATTTACGTGAAATCCAGCAAACAGATTATTCTGACTTAGCTGAAATATTACAAGATGATGAGACAATGCTAGCCTATGAAGGGGCATTCACCAATGAAGAAGTGCAGCAATGGCTGGACAGACAACGAGAGAGATATACAGACGATGGCTTTGGCTTATGGGCGGTCATACTAAAAGAAACCAACCAGATGATTGGTCAATGCGGATTGAGTATGCAAGATGCCAATGGTAAGCAGGTGCTTGAAATCGGTTATTTGTTTAACCGAGCTTACTGGCATAAGGGATATGCTTCTGAAGCTGCCATTGCCTGCAAAGAATATGCTTTCACCAAGCTCAATGCCGATGAAGTCTTTTCAATTATTCGAGACACAAATACCGCTTCTCAGAATGTTGCACTCCGAAACCGGATGGTAATCGTTGAGAATTTTGTTAAACATTATCGTGGGGTGGATATGCCGCATTACTTATTTTCGGTGAAGCGAGTTTGAAAGGACTGGAATATCTATGAAACGTTCTATGATGCAAGTTTATGTTAATAAAACGATACTCGAGTTTGACATTATGTCAAACTCGAGTATCGTTTTTTATTGCCGCTTATTCAGCTTTCACCACAGACTTTTTGACCTCATAGCCTAAGGTCACAATGGCCTTTTCAATTTCAGCAATGGCCAGTTTACTTTCGTCAAAGCTCACCTTCACTTTACTGGAGTTGAACATCACATTGACGCTATCTTGTTCCACACCGGGGAGCATTTTGACGGCACTACCGATTTTGAGTGCGCAAGAAGGGCAAGTAAGGGTTTCCAGTTGAATCGTTGCTTTTTGCATTTGGTTCACTCCTTATGATTTTTTGCTTGATTTGTATCGGAGTAGTCGCATTCCATTGAGGATGACCACTAAAATGCTCGCTTCGTGGACTAACATCCCGATTGACATGTTCATCCATTCGCTCAAGAAAACATTGATCAGCAGAAATAAGACAACGCCGACTGCAATAATAATGTTTTGGAGCATGTTATTGTTCGTTGCTTTGGTGAGTCCCAGGGCGTGAGGCAAACGGCTGAATTCTGAATTCATTAAGACCACATCTGAGGTCTCAATAGCAACATCGGTTCCGTTGCCCATTGCTATACCAATGTTCGCTTGTGCCAGAGAAGGACTGTCGTTGACACCGTCACCAACGAAGGCGACAATTTGGTTATTCTCCTGCAAGTTTTTTATGAACGCCGATTTATCTTGTGGCAACATGTGACCATGGGCTTCGGTCAAGCCTAACTCACTGGCAACGCGGTCCACAGTTCCTTGGTTATCTCCCGATAAAACAATGAGCTTCTTTACCCCTAAGGCCTTGAGTTCTAGTAATCCTTCTTTGACACCGGGGCGGATTTGGTCTCGAATTCCCATGAGAGAGACCAATTCTCCATTGACCCCGGTCAAAACCACGGAGTTGCCGTTTTGCTCGAACTTGGCGATATCTGCTGTCGCTTTTTCGCTAAGTTGAATTTTCTCTTGTTCCATGAGGGATACATTGCCCACGACAACACGTTTGCCATTAACAAGGGCAACAATGCCTCCACCTTTTACGACATTCGTATTTTCTACTTGGTGGAATTGTTTGGCTCCAATATATTCAACAATCGCCTTCGCTAAGGGGTGATCGGATTCGTTTTCAATGCTTGCTAAATATTGCAGGTGCTCTTCTGCATTGCTGGTGTAAAACTCGGTATCGGCAACTTTCGGGTTTCCTTGGGTGAGGGTTCCCGTTTTATCAAAAACCATGACATCAACTTTGCTGAAGTCCTGAATGACTTCGCTGCCTTTGAATAAGATGCCGTGGCGTGCTCCGTTCCCAATTCCTGCCACATTAGAGACAGGCACGCCAATCACTAAAGCACCGGGACAACCTAAGACCATAATGGTAATGGCAAGCTCTACATTTTGCGAAAAAAGCCACACAATCACCGAAAGTGCTAAGACCGCTGGAGTATAGTATTTAGAGAATTTGTCAATGAAGCGTTCGGCAGCTGATTTTGAATCTTGAGCTTCTTCCACCAGCTCGATAATTTTGCCAAAGGTGGTATCTTCACCAACTCGTTCAGCCATGATCTGCAACGTACCGTTTTCTAAGATAGTGCCGGCAAAGACCTTCGAGCCTTTTAATTTATGAGAGGGAAGAGGTTCGCCTGTGATGCTGGCCTCATTAATATAACCGTCCCCACTCAACACTAAACCATCTACCGGCACCTTAGCGCCGGTTTTGACCAGTAGGATGTCATTAACATCCACTTCATCGATTTCAACTTCCTCAAAATCACCAGTTTCATTTTGTTTGAGAGCGCTCTCCGGTGCCATTTCGATCAGTTCTTTAATAGCAGACCGGGTTCTGTTCAAGGTGCGCTGCTCTAAGTAAGCGCCAAACAAGAACAGGAAGGTAACAATGGCCGATTCTTCATATTTACCGATCAAGAAAGCACCGATTACTGCCATGGTCACCAATACATCGATGCTGACCACCTTCACCCTTAATGCTTGATACGCTTGTAAGGCAATAGGAACTGCTCCTAAAATGGAAGCGAGGATCAAAGAAGTGTGAGTAAGTAGCTCGTTTTTAAGTAAGAACTCACCCGCAAAAGCTAAGATCAATAAAACTCCACTGATCAAGGCGATTAGATTCTTTTTACTTAAGATCCATCTTTGCATTGTGACGCCTCCGTTCTTGATCCATGCCGTTATAAGTTTCTTCGCTACAGCTCTAATGATGATATGCTTTATCCAATTCTGCTAGCATGGTATAGACGGCTTCATAGCTCTCGCAGACGTCTTGTGGTATGGAATAGTTGCTCGTAATTTTGCGCAATGCTGCAAATTCTTCACTCAGCTCCGGTAGGACAGAACGTTTGCCTTTGGTTTTTTCTCGAATCAGATCAAAAAGCTTGTCTACTTCGTGAAATTCCGGATGATTGTTTCCATGAACTCGTGCCACTATAGGCACATATTGAGTCAAGGTTTTCATGTGTTGTTTGAGCACCGTGTAGAATGCCGTTGTATCTGCCAATTCAATCCCTCTTTCTATAAGCTTGTATCTTATTCTAACACAAAGCAGACTCTGAGTTTGTTGTAAAAACAACAAAGTGGGAATGTGATTGCAATCATATCTTTCTTGGTAAAGCTTTGGAGGAGAGGTTCATGGGTTGTCAAATTTAGAATATGAAGTATAATAAGAATAACTCGCATTTAGAAAGGAAGAGGAACATGACACAAAATCCAATCATAAAAATCCAAAAAATCGATTTTCATTGGCAAATGGAAAATCCGTTTTTGTTTTGTGCACATCATAAAGACCAATATCCAGCCGGAAATGAAAATCAGGGGGTCGATGCTAGCCATTTTGTTGGCCGAAATATGGGCAGTGATTTCACAATCAAAGATGGCTTTCGAATGTATCACGGGGAAGAAGTGCCGGGATTCCCTGTTCATCCACATCGCGGATTTGAAACGGTGACGATTGTAACCGAAGGCTTTATTGATCACTTCGACTCCCTAGGTGCCTTTGGCCGCTATGGTCAGGGTGATGTGCAATGGATGACAGCCGGAAAAGGATGTCAGCATGCTGAAATGTTTCCTCTAGTCAATGAGGATTCGCCGAATCCAACTCAATTATTCCAGGTTTGGCTTAACTTGCCTAAGAAAGACAAGTTTGTCCCACCCGCTTACAAGATGCTCTGGCATGAAGATATCCCTGTGGTTGAAACAAAGGATGTCAATGGTAAGAAGACATCTGTAACGGTCATTGCAGGTCAATGGCAGGGGATTCAAGCAGTAGCGCCTGCTCCGGATTCCTGGGCTGCAAAGCCAGAAAGCCGAGTTGGTATGTTCTTGATCCATATGCAAGCCGGAAGCACTTGTACCTTGCCTGCGGTTTCTCCGACAGCCAACCGCAATCTTTACTATTATCTCGGGGATTCTATGCAAATTGCCGGACAAGAGGTCATGGGTTCTCATCGTATCAAAGTGGACGCAAGTCAAGAGGCAACCCTTCAAAACGGCAAAGCCGATAGCTATCTGCTTTTATTGGAGGGGGAGCCCATTAACGAACCTGTAATCAAGCACGGTCCGTTTGTTATGAATAGCATTCCGGAAATACAAGAAGCCTTTGCCGATTATCAACGCACCCAGTTCGGCGGTTGGCCCTTTGAACAAGAGATTCCGGTCAATGAACGTAATTCCGGACGATTTGCACATTATGCCGACGGTACAGAAGAAAGACCTAGATTGAAGAACTAAATGCAAAACGGTCAAGGGAGCTTTATTTGCTCCCTTGACCGTTTTTTAATGGGTTATTCTGCGGGTTCCATTTTTTCAAACACAACTTGATTTCGGCCCTCGGATTTGGCCTTGTAGAGAAGGTGATCTACATGTTGAAGGGCTTGATGATGATTGGTTTTAATGTCGGGAGGAATGAGCAATGCGCCGATACTGACACTGACATGTTTAGTTTGTTCTTCATAAACAAAGTTCATGGAATCAACTTCTTTGCGGATCTGTTCAGCAATCGATTGTAACTGTTCTGGGTGATCTACTTTCGTCACTAAAACGAATTCTTCTCCTCCATAACGGGCAGCATAATCGGTATCACCAATATTTTTTTGTAAAATCGTGGCGAATTGACGTAGGATTTCATCTCCACACAGATGACCACACGTATCGTTGATTTTTTTGAAATGGTCAATATCTAAAAACAATAATCCTAAAGTTTCTTTCTCTTTGGGACGAGCTTTGAACACGTCTGCAATATAATCATCAAAGGCGGTGCGATTCATAAGATGCGTCAGGTAATCGCGCATGGCTAACGTACTGATTTTTTTATGAGCTCTGGTAGTGATGCCAATATAGTAGTTAGCGGAATTGGCAACACCAACCATATTCATGGATGCATTAAAAATGTGCAGAGCAATGGCAATCGTATGACTCAGCACGAGTTGCGGAACTTGGTCAACCGTTCTAATGACCAAAGTAACAAAAACAGAGATCAACATGAAAGTGGCTATGGATTTCTCTTGGATGCTCCAATTGGTATACATAATCAAAGCGCCTAAACTGAAAAAGATATAGTGGAAACCAGATGAGAAGCCCAAAAGGTCAATTTCGGCAAAGGTGACGATTGTGACATAGACAAGGTAGATTAAAGAGCCAAGCCCGTATCGTTGGATGCGGTTCAGATAAATGGCCAGCACGGAAACTAAGACAGCTCCTACATTCAAAGAAGCTAAGAACAGGTTGTTCAACCCAAAGAAGAAGAATAGGCTCAAAAGGGCAGAGAAGAGAAGCGTTCCTAAGTAAACCAAGTTTGCTTGGTTCCGATATTGTTCTGTTTCAAATTGAATCTTCAATCTGTGTTGTTCCATAGGAATCACTCCGTTCACATTATGGTCACAAAAATAGTTACAACCGCCCATGTTTATTATATCGTGTTTCCGAAATATGTCAATTATTTTTTTGTGACTCCATAGGATTTTGCAAAAAAAACGGCGAAAGTATTGCGTAAGAGCAAGAAGGTCCTTTCGGAGGATCTAAGAACTGAAGGAGGAAATCCAATGAGTTATTCACCAAAATTATCATCCGCGTTTAACGACACTGTCAACCGTAGCACGCATATTTCACCACAGTCGGGGATGTGTTCGTTTTGTACAGAAGAGTGCAATGGAACTTGTGAAATCGCTTTAGCAGCGGTGTTGGGAATGCAAAGTGTATATCCTACCAATACCGGTGCTAATCAGGTTGCCTCGGAAAAAGATTATCCCATGGACTGGTCGCATTTCAATATCAATGGTCGTGTTTTTGGCGCTATGGGTGCGAAACCCACCCATGAAGAAGCTACAATTTTCAACGTTAAATTAGAAAGAGAATATGGCTATGCACATAAAGTTAAGATGACCATGCCAATCATTTTACCGGCCTTGATCAAAATGAACTGGGTCGACTACTTTGGAGGCGCAGCCATGGCGGGAGTTTCTTGCGTGATTGGTGAGGATGCCCGAAATAAAGACCCGGAGTTCAAATTGAAAAACGGAAAAGTGGCTGATTTCCCTGCCTTACAATCCATGTTAGATGCCTTCCGCAAATACGATAGAGGCTATGGACAAATTATCTTGCAAGTCAATACCGAAGATGATTCCATGGGAATTCCTGAATATGCCATCCAAAAGTTCGGAGCAACCGCTTTAGAATATAAGTTTGGTCAATCGGCAAAGGGGACACAACCGGTCACGAAACTTAAAAATCATCAAGAAGCAATGGATAAAGTGGCGGTCGGTATGTTGGTTACCCCAGATCCTACGACCCCGGAAATTCTTGAAAAAGTCAAACAAGGAACGGCCCCCAATTTTTATGTTCAGGCCAGACTTCCGCAATGGACCGAAGAATATTTCGTCAAACGATTTGATCAACTGCGTGCACTGGGTGCTAAAAATATTTACTTGAAAATGGCGGGGTATGATCCCTCTGACATTGAAAAAGTCTTGCTGATCGGGAGTGTTGCAAAAGTAGATATGATCACCTTCGATGGTGCCGGTGGTGGAAGCGGGTATAGCCCCAATAAGATGATGAATGAATGGGGTCTACCGACGATCCTCTTAGAAAAAGTGGTGTGTGAAATCGTTGCTCGCATGAAAACAGCGGGACAATGGGTTCCAGCCATAACTATGACTGGTGGATATGCCTCCGAAGACCAGGTGTTTAAATCTCTGGCTTTTGGCAATAACGACGTCACCGCTATTGGGTTATGCAGATCCGCCATGGCGGCTGCCATGATGGGAAAACGCATTGGGGACCAGATTAAAGAGGGGAACGTTCCGAAACAATTTAAAAAATATGGAGATAGCCTTGAAGAAATTTTTGGTGATTTAGCCGATTTGCGATCTCTCTATGGTCTAAAAGCCAATGAGTTTTCGCCCGGAGCGATTGGGGTATTCTCGTATTTACAGAAAATTGCCTATGGAATCCAGCATTTTGGGGCGTTGAATCGGAAGTTTGATGTAAATCTTTGGGATCGCAGTGACCTGATTCCGTTGACCGAATTAGCGAAAGATGCACTAAAATAAAGCAGGAAAGCAGGACAGCCGTTGTGGGCTATCCTGCTTTTTTGATGTACGTATTTATTTCTTGGTCGGATTTCCACCGGTCATGAAGGTATACATATCGTCGGTCATTTCCTGAATATTTTCTTCGCCTAAGTAAGCCATGTGGCCGGCTTTGTAGCCTTTCACAAAAATACGATCTTTGGGGAAGTCAGAGTGATCTAAGGTGTAGTAAAGAATCCCAATTTGGGTGCAAATATCATACCAGCCATTGACAAAGAAGGTGCGCATGCCAGGAACGCGGCGCATGGCCGTGCTTAAACTCATGGAGGTATTGCGGCCCTTGATGTCGTTGTTCCAGCTCATATAGAGGGAGTGGGAGTTAACAAAGTTGCGATCCCATTGAATGTTCAGCATCGGGAAGACTTCGCCTTGTAAGACCGATTGGAAGGCGGGGTTATATTTGCCTTCAGCAGGATCGTCGCGCATTCCCCATTGGGCTTCATCTAAACCGGGTTGGATGAGGGGACGGGTGATGCGTCCATCTAGGCGAGAGACATAACGACCTTTTTTGCGTGCAACTTGGGCTCGGAATTCCACATCGTCGACTTCCAGCCCGCGTTTTTCCAAATATTCACGTGAAACGCCGGTATAGTAGATCACTTTTTTGATGATATTTTCACGAGCTTTGCCTTGAAGGGCTTCGCCTTGGTATAAGGCTAAGAGATAATCGGTATCAGCAAATTTCTTAGCTTCGGCAACGAATTCTTCCACGGTTTGATCGGAAGGATGATTATGATACCAATTGGTTGCAGCCAAGGTGGGGAAGGCTAAAACCGCGGGGTAGACCGGTTTTTTATCGCTAAAGTATTTTCCCGGAGAAACCGTATTGCCAATCATGATAATGCCGTCGAAAGCAACGCTGTAAGCGCGGTCAGAACCCACCGTAGAGCCCATTCCGGCTACGGTAGCAGCGCGGGTGCATCCGTAGCTCTCACCGACCATATACTTGGGGCTTTGCCAACGATTATAACGGGCTAACCACATTTGAATAAAGGTTAAAATTGCTTCTGCATCGGGTTCAATGCCCCAGAATTTAGCTTTATATTCTTCGTTGAGTAAACGGCCAAAACCGGTTCCAACGGGATCAATGACAACGATGTCGGCGATGTCCAGTAGGCATTGTGCATTATCAACACCTTCATACGGTGGTAGTGGAATGGTGTCGGCATCGGCATCGGTATATTTTAAACGGCGTGGGCTTAAAAAGCCTACATGAACCATCATGGAAGAGGTACCAGGGCCTCCGTTGAAACCAAATAATACCGGGCGGGTTTTCGGATCTTTAACATCGGACCTAAAGTAGGAGTAGGAGAAGATGGATGCCATGGGCTTGCCATCGTCGGCATAGAACACATTGTCCTCGCAAACGGTGTGATAAGGAACTTTGACTCCGCGGAGCGTGATACTGCCCTCAGATGTGAAGCGAGAAGGGGTAAAGACATCGGTTAACAGCATGGTGATTCCTCCTCAATGTTTGATAATCGGAATAAATCCGTCCTCTATATTATACGAGCCTTCTTGTGAATTGGCAAGAGAAAAACGGATTTTGTGAGAATTGGATACAGAGAAGGATTCTAAGAAGAATATGAACAATTAGTATTCCATAAAGTCAAGAGAACGCTATTTTTTTGAAAGTAGGCGACAAGTCTATGCCATTTCTTTTTGCATTGTCAGTTTTGATTGGGGCAATCTTTTTTTGTGTGATCTTGGGCTATAGCATTCTTTTTGGCTTATCGGCTGGAGCGGTTGCGTTTTTCGTCGCAGCACTGTGGGAAGGACATCCCCTCAAAGAAATCGTACCGATGATGGGTAGAGGGATTCGCGACAGCTTCATTGTAATCCGTATCCTCTTATTAATCGGTGCGATGACCGGCATCTGGCGAATCAGCGGGACCATTCCTTATTTGGTTTACTATGGGATTCAACTAATCGCCCCTCAAACGTTTATTTTGTTAGCCTTTTTACTGTCTTCTGCGGTTTCGTATTTAATTGGCACGAGTATTGGTACCTGTGGAACCATAGGGATTGTGCTCATGGTTTTGGCCGAAGCAGGAGGAGTGAGTCCTCTGATTACTGCAGGGGCGGTGGTTTCAGGTGCTTATTTTGGAGATCGTGCCAGCCCGGCTTCCAGTTGCGCCAATTTAGTGGCTTTTCTTACATCTACTGAGCTTTATGATAATGTTAAACAGATGTTAAAGGACACCGTTTTTCCCATGGCCGTGGTGACCACCACATATGCAGGCTTAAGCTTAATTTTTCCGTTGAAAGCAGCTTCTCAGAATATGAGTCAGAACATTGCGCAACAGGTGGTGTTGTCGCCATGGCTGTTGCTTCCGGTTTTCGTAATCTTAATTGCTCCTTTTTTAAAAATCAAAATCAGAGATGCCATGGCAGTGAGTATTGGTCTGGGCTTTGTTTTAGCGGCTTGGATTCAACAGCAACCCATATCTTTGATCCTTAAGGCATTGCTCACCGGATATACCACAGAGAATGTTTCTTTGCAAATGTTTCAAGGGGGTGGTATGTGGAGTATGAAAAATGCGATTCTAATTATTTTGATCTCGGCAACGTTCTCAGGAATTCTCAAAGGGACCGATATGCTCTCCGATCTCTGGAGGAGGTTAGAAATCTGGGCACAACGCATAGGGGTTCTTCCAGTATTGGCCTTGACCAGCATCCCGGTTTCTGCAATTGCTTGTAATCAGACCTTGTCTTTGATTTTGGAGGCACAACTGATTAAACCACTCTATGTAAAAAGAAATTTATCGTATACTCAAATGATGCTTGATATGTCAAACACCACTGTTACGATTGCAGGTTTGATTCCTTGGAACACAGCGTGTGCAATCCCCTTGAGTTTATTGGGTGCTTCGTATGCGGCTATTCCGTGGGCTTTATATCTTTGGTTGTTACCAATTTTAGGGATTATAAAAGTTGCTGTTTCAACAAGAAGGGGAAAAAACGTTAGTTCTTGAATTGATGGATGGAGGTGTTGCAGATGAAATATTATGACCAAGCAAAACCAGGTCGAACCATTGTTGTGCGATTGAACCCGGGAGATTATGTTATGGAGAGTCTTCGGTTAGTGATCGACCAAGCAGAACTTAAGAATGGTTACATCGCTTCAGGAGTTGCCAGTTTTGATCATTGTCGCTTGAAAACCGCCATTGGAGTAAGTCAACCTCCGGTCTTTGTGTATCCGGAATGGAACGACGTTCCGTTAGAGGTGGTTGCTCTGCAAGGGTTTATAGCGGAAGGGCAGCCGCATGTTCATGTCGTTGTATCCGATGATAAGCAAGCAGTCGCCGGGCACTTAGAAGAAAGCAGAATCCTTTTCGTGGGTGAAATTGTGATCCAGGAACTGATTGGGCAAGAATTTACTCGTGAACCCATCAGTGCATCCTTGAATCAAATCGTTGTAAAAAACGAGGAACCAGAAAGAAGTTAGGAGTGAATGGTATGGCAAGATTGGACGTAAACATGCAGGCCCCCAACTTTTCTTTACCCGATTTCAACGGAGAATTATTTGAACTCTCAAAGTACCAAGGGAAGTCCCATATCTTAGTGGTGTTTAACCGAGGATTTATCTGACCCTTTTGCCAAAAGCATATGGCGCAGTTGCGTCAAGAATTTGAACAGTTTGCTAAAAGAGACACGGTCATCGTGATTCTTGGACCCGAAAATGCAGCATCCTTTAAATCCTACTGGGAGAAAAATCAACTCCCCTTCATTGGCTTACCCGATGAACAAAAACAGGTTTTGAATCTGTATGGTCAGGAAGTCAAGTTATTAAAATTAGGTCGGATGCCTGCTCAAATGTTAATCGATAAACAAGGAATTCTTCGCTTTGCTCATTATGGAAATTCCATGCAAGATATTCCGGATAGTACAGAGATTTTTGAGATTTTAGACCAGCTCAAAGCCCAATAAGCAAAAGGAGAGTGAACCCATGTTTGATATTCTAATCAAAAACGGAACTGTTATCACGGTTGATGCCAAGCATCATGTGTATCAACCCGGTTTTGTAGCAATTCAGGGTGAAACTATTGCGGCAATTGGACCGATGGCTGATTTACCGAATGAATTTGCAGCGAAGAAAGTCATCGATGCAACCGGATTAGCCGTTATGCCTGGGTTAATCGATGGTCATGGACACGCAGGACATTGCTTATTAAAAACCATGTCTGAAAGTAGCGATACCAAAACCGGTGGTTGGTGGGGATCCATGGCAGAAGACCTCTATTTCCATTACACCGATGAGTTTTTTTGGTATGCGGAAGGAGCTTTAGCTGCTGCTGAACGCTTGAAATTTGGGATCACCACCGGTGTTTCTATGCTTGGTAGCACTCCAAGACCGGATCATATCCCAAACTTGGAAGCACATTTTGAAGGTTCTTTGAAGACAGGGATTCGTCAAATTTCAGGAATTGGTTCTTGTGACGGCCCTTGGCCGAAAAATCCTTGGGTTTGGAAAAATGGAAAACCCAGCGAATCGGTATTTACACCGGAGCAAATGGTACAAAACACCGAATACAGCGTCAAACACTTGAATGGCAAACACAAACGTCAAATTTGTGTGGTTGCTCCGGGTAATTTAGGAATCAGTGAAGCTGCCGGTGATACGCGGGAGTTTGCCATATGGAAAAACCGTGCCATGAGCCGAATTGCCAAAGAATATAATACCCCTTTACACACCCATATCTATGGTGGCGGACTACAATTTGTGTACGATACCACACCGGAGATTTTGGGACCCACTACTTCTCTCACTCATTCAACCGGTTTAAGCGAGCGAGAAATCGAAATTTTTGCTGAAACCGGGGCGGTTTTATTCCATGGACCAACTACTAGAGCCAACATTAAGAATCGCTGTCCAGTCTATGAAGTTTTAAGAGCAGGCGGAGAAGTCGTGATTGTTACGGACGGAACTGCGCCTGATCGAAGTTATGATATCTGGCGTGACATGAAAATCTTTCAGGTTTTACATCGGGCTCACGAACATGATACCCTCATAGCACCTCCGGGCCGAGTTTTGGAAATGTGCAGTATTCGTGTAGCTAAGGCATTTGGACTGGATCATCAGATTGGTTCTTTAGAAAAGGGTAAAAAAGCGGACGTGATCATCATCAATACCCAACAACCTCACTTGGCTCCCTTTGGAATCATGCCGGTACAACGTGTTGTGTATCACGCCCAAGGACAAGATGTCGATACCGTCATTGTCGATGGCGAAGTCATGATGGAAAACCGACAAATGCTGCATTGTGATGAAAAGCAAATCCTGAAAGATGCAGAGAAGGCATTTGAGGAATTGCAGAATCGGGTTGGCGCACAGAAGATGAAAGCCTTCCAGTCGTATGAAGGTTTATACAATATTTCTGCTACCGCTATTGCGAACCCCTATGAGAAATCCAAATAAGAAAGATAGAGGAGGAAGCGTATGTCTTTAGATCATATTCAAAATGTCAAAGAGGTGCTATATAACAGCAATGGAGCCAGCGCAGTTCACAAGAAGTCGATGATTGGCCCTTGGAATGGTTGGCCGGATTATGTGATGCGATTCTTCGAAATTGAACCGGGTGGTTATACCCCCAAACATCAACACCCTTGGCCGCAATACATGTTTGTGGTAGAGGGACAAGGAGTGCTTGACTTAGAGGGAGTAGAAGAAGGAATTGCATTTGGTAATTCGATTGTCGTTCCCGATAATGCCAGTCACCAAATTAAAAATATTGGTAAGGACAATCTGAAATTTGTCTGTGTCGTACCTCCCCATGGAGATGTATAAACGAGAGTATCAATAAAAAAGTAGGGACTACCTGGTCAAAGGTAGTCCCTACTTTTTATAAGATTCGTGGGTTTTTGAACGAATGCGAATTAATTTGGATTAATGAAGAAAAAATCTATTGACGTGCAAGGGAAAAAGTGTTAAATTCTATGGTAAGATCAATAATGGTTTAAAACCCACCTAATACATAAAAAAACTTCAAAGGAGGAGAGAATGGATTGAAGATTCCAATGTATCAAGTAGATGCCTTCACCACTCAGCTGTTTCAGGGGAACCCTGCTGCAGTCTGCCCTTTAGAACAATGGTTACCCGAAGAAACCATGCAAAAAATAGCGGCGGAGAACAATTTATCGGAAACCGCCTTTTTTGTGCGCAGAGGAGATGACTATGAGTTAAAATGGTTTACTCCAAAAGGAGAAGTGGAACTATGTGGTCACGCTACCTTAGCAACGGCCTATGTAATCTTAAATTTCATTGAACCTAAACGCTCCAATATCACCTTCTTCACCAAGGGGGGAATCCTCATGGTGTTCAAGGAAGGTAAACTCTTGACCATGTTGTTTCCTCCCAAAGAAACCACGCGTTGCACAGCTCCCGAAGCTTTAATTAAAGGGTTAGGGAAAAGGCCTGTGGAAGTGCAAAAGGGCTACAATTATTTGGCAATCTATGAAAAAGAAGAAGATATTTTGCGGCTTCAACCAGATTTCAATGAACTGAAAAAATTGGATACCCATGGGGTAATTGTAACAGCCAAAGGAGACAAAGTAGATTTTGTTTCTCGTTACTTTGCTCCTAAAATGGGTGTCGATGAAGATCCGGTAACCGGTTCAGCGCATTGCAGTTTAGTTCCTTATTGGAGTAGAGTTTTAGGTAAAACCGAGTTTTTAGCGTATCAGCGCTCCCCGCGCGGTGGTAAAATCATTTGTGCCAATATGGGAGAACGAATTAAACTCTCCGGGGAAGCGGTTCTTTATTTGGAAGGAACCATCCATCTTCCTGATTAATGAAACAGCGATCCCCTCGCCGATAAGGCGAGGGGATCGCTTTGTTTGGTCTGTCTATTTTCCCATAAGGGAGAGTTCAACTATGATTGGAAGCTCGTCTATTCTTTCAACATAATAGAAAAGTACTTCATGATCTTTTTGCAATTTCATTTGTGGAATAATTTCTTTTTGGAGCGGGGTCAAAGCAAAGAATTTCGCGGGGATTTCATCGGGTACCCCACTAATTTTAATTTGCAGTTCCAAGTCTTCATTTAAGCTTTGGTAACGACCGCTATCGGTTTTTAAAGCAATTTCGAGAGCTTCATAGACGGTTTCCTGGTCACTCTCAATACGAACAGTAGTAACTTCTTCGTTAAAGAGGAGGACTAGCTGTGGGTACGTCAAAGCTTCAGTCACGGAATCACCGGGTTTTGGTGAGATTTCCTTCAAGGTTAAACCTAGTTCTCCTCCCACCAAGCTAATGGAATCTACTTCCAAAGCAAATCCTCCGGTAGGTTTTTCACCCATGTTGATGATTAGATAATTCGTGGTTTCGGATGTGTGGATCAAATACCCCGGTATGTCTTTTACATAATCCAGCAGGCCGGGTAACCCTTCTTCTATGGGGGTGGTTTCATCCAAGAGTGTGTATTCAAACTCCGGAACCTCGGGCTCCTCTGGGTCTTCGGGTGTATTGGGGGTTGGTTGTTGCTGACAGCCGGCCAAAAATATAACAACGAACAGCAGAACAAGCCAACCGCGGTTTCTAATTTTCATAGTAATCTCTCCTTTCTACAGATACAGACGTAAGCTACCATTGTTTAGTTCCTTTTATCAGGACAATATTCCTTCCTTTGCTGATTCTGTCGTTTATCGGCTGTAGTTGTCACCTGTATATACAGCTGTTGACATACAGAGTCGCAATGATTATAATAAAATTGATAAAAGAGAGGATGAACGATGAGAATGATGGATGCCAATCAGCGGAGATTAAAAATAACAGAATACCTTCAAACTTCAGATAAGCCGATTACGGGAAATGAATTAGCTCAGCTTTTTGGGGTTACCCGCCAGGTGATTGTTCAAGATATTGCAATCTTGCGAGCAGGGGGCCTACCACTGGTTTCAACGACTTCCGGCTATCTTCTAATTCGGGAAACGACGAAACAGAGATTCATAAAAGTGTTGAACTGTCATCATAAAACCTTGGAGCAGGCCGAACAAGAACTAAAAATTATTGTTCAAAACGGTGGTAAAGTACGTGATGTTATGGTTGAACATCCCATATACGGAGAAATTACCGGCAATTTAATGCTTTCAACACCAGAAATGGTTGATGCTTGGTTAGAAAGAGCCAAAGCGAGTCACTCCCTGATGCTCTCGGCTGTTACCAATGGAAATCACATGCATACTGTGGAGAGTCATGATGAGGAAACGATGAATGTAATTGAAAGTAAACTTCGAAAAGCCGGGCTTCTGTTGGAGCTACCTCAATATGGAAGTTTACAAGAGGAGCGTGTGAGCAGATGAATCGTAATCGGATCCTAGCAAAAAACATTCGCAAGATCAAATCAGAGCGGAATGCCGTCATTTTAGCTCATCTCTATCAACCCCCGGAAGTCCAGGATGTTGCCGACTTTGTTGGCGACTCTTTAGAACTGAGCAAACATGCTCGAGACACCAAGGCAGATGTCATAGTCTTTGCCGGGGTTTCCTTTATGGCTGAAACTGCCAAAATCTTAAATCCTGAAAAAACGGTATTGATCCCGGATCCCTATGCTGGTTGCCCCATGGCGGCGATGGTGACTGCCAATGATGTTCTTGCACTAAAGGCAGCACATCCGGATGCAGCTGTGGTTTGTTATGTGAATTCTTCAATCGAGGTTAAGGCGGTAAGCGATATTTGCTGCACCTCGGCTAACGCTGTTCGAGTGGTGCGGTCTTTACCTGAGAGAAAAATCATCTTTGTACCGGATCAAAACCTAGGTCATTATGTAGCAAGGCATTGCCCAGACAAGGAGTTTTTCTTTAGTACCGGTTTTTGCCCCACACATCATCAGGTAAGCTTAGCTCAGCTTCATGATGCAAAGAATGAACATCCGAATGCACTTGTTTTAGTGCACCCGGAATGCAAACCCGAAATTTGTGATGCTGCTAATTTTATTGGAAGTACTTCACAAATGATTGAGTATGCTCGAACTTCCAAGGCGAAATCTTTTATAATTTGTACGGAAATGGGGATTATTCACCAAATGCAAAAGCGCAGTCCTTTTAAGGAATTTTTCCCGGTTCATGCTGGCATGATTTGCCCTACCATGAAACGCACTTCTTTGGTATCGATCGAAGCTTCCTTAGAAAAGAATCGTTTCATCATTGAAATCGACAAGCAAATCTTGGAAAAGGCCACCAGTTCTGTAACTAGAATGCTAAACCTTAGCTAAATAAAGAAATGAGGACGAAATCATGACTCCACTGAAGATGAATCGATTCATAGATGCTTTCCTTTGGCAAGTTTTACAAGAGGATATTGGTCAAGGAGATATTACAACCGTAACTACTGTTCCGGAAGATTGTTGGGTGAATGCCCATTTGTTAGCCAAGGACGAAGGTGTTCTCTGTGGACTTCCGGTGTTCAAACAAGTGTTCTATCTCCTTGATGAAAGTATTGATGTAAAGCTTTTGGCAGAAGAAGGTTCTTCGGTGAAAGTGGGGCAGATTATAGCAGAATTACAAGGTCCGGCACGCAGTTTACTGACCGGTGAGCGCGTTGCCCTCAATTTGCTGCAGCGATTATCTGGGGTAGCAACTGCTACAAAAGTAGCCGTTAGTCAAATAGAAGGCACCTCATGCAAGATTATCGATACCAGAAAGACAACCCCGGGGTTGCGGTTTCTAGAAAAATATGCTGTGCGTGTCGGCGGTGGGTTTAATCATCGCTTTAACTTGGCTGACGGGGTTCTGATCAAAGATAATCATATTCGTGCAGCCGGGGGCATTACTGCTGCTGTGACCTCAGCAAGAACTAACAGCCCTCACACGATGAAAATTGAAATAGAAGTAGAGAATTTTGAACAGGTTCAAGAAGCCCTTGATTCCGGTGCCGACATTTTACTGCTCGATAACATGAGCTTAGATCAAATGACTGAGGCAGTAAACTGGATTAGCGGCAGGGCTTTAACCGAAGCTTCCGGAAATATGGGTAGAAAAGATTTAAAGGCCGTAGCACAAACGGGTGTTGATTTAATCTCCATTGGTGCACTGACTCACAGTGTAAAAGCCTTAGATTTAAGCCTGAAATTCCTGTATTAATCAGAAAAGAAGAAGCTTGTTGTTAGGCTTCTTCTTTTTATGTACAATCATGCTAAGGCGGAAAGGGTTTCCAGGGAAGAGTCCGAATATTGTTAAACAAAGGAGAAATAAGATTATTTATACTTTCTGGATACGTTCCAAGTCGCTAAGATAAAGAAAAGTACCGCTGAACCAGCCATGACGGCGAGATGAAGGGCTGGAGAGCTCTTCCATTCTCCATAAAGAAAGTATACCCCAATAAATTCTTCAAAACCCGCACGATACTCCAGCGGGACACCGGCAAATGTGAAAGCAGCGGCCTCTTTCATCATGATTTGACGCATTAAAGCACCGGAATGAGCAACAGGAAAGGTTTTGATTAACCATTGCACAGAGTCTGGCATGTTGCCAATGGGTACATAAATACCGGTCAAAAAGCCTACCATAGTGCCTAACACGGTGGATGCGGTTGAAAAAGCGCTGATGCTGGAGAAAAAGCTAACCAGGAAGAAAACAAAGGAACTGGACATCATGGTAGAAAGAAGGATTACACCCAGCATTTGCAAGATTACTGTGAACTGTAGAACGTGTCCCCCTTGTGACAGAATATAGAGTTCGCCGATCACAAAAGAAAGCAATGTCATGATCAACCCCACGAGGAAGGCGCAGAGGATATAACCACCGACAATGGTTCTTCGCGACATTGGTGCTGCAAAAAAATCTTTATCGCGATGATTAGCCCGATCGATAACCATGATTTCAAAAGCACCCATGGTGGTCGTTATGGAAGTGATAGAGACAATACCAGCGATCAGCCAGTGATCCATGAGCGACTTCATGCCGGGTAAGGTACTGTTGCCTACATAAGCGTCTCCTAAGAAGAGAAGATACAGACCCATGACGATGAAAACACCCAGTAACGAGAAAAAGACAGCGCTTTTCTGGCGAAAGAAAATCTTGAGATTTCGAATGGCTAAGTTAAGCATGTTCCCACTCCCCTCCAATGATGTTCAGAAAGACATCTTCCATGGAACCGTGCACCACTTCAAAGCTTTCCAAATCCTCTTGCATGGCTTGAATCAGAGGGATTGCAAGCAGAGTATCAGTTAATGCTACGACATGGATTCCGTTTTTAAATTCAAATGGGAGCTGGTTTTCAGCCAAAACTCGCTCGATTTTTTCCGGATTGCGAGCTTTTAGACGCATGGTGTCGGAGCTGTAGCGGTCTTGTAAATCATAAGGAGTGCCTTTGGCAGCGATTTCGCCTTTTTGTAGCAGAATGATATAGTCTGCTTTCGCAGCTTCTTCCATATAATGGGTGGTCAGAAAAACGGTCATTCCACTCTGCTTCTGTAAATTTTCTATAGTTTGCCAGACGTTCTCTTTGGTTTTGGGATCTAGGCCAGTAGTCGGTTCGTCGAGAAAGAGAATCTTCGGGGTGTGGATGAGTGCTCTGGCGATATCGGCTCTACGGCGTTGTCCCCCCGAGCAGTTGCCATAGGTTTGCTTCGCAAACTCATGTGCCTCAACCACCGTTAGGGCCCGTTCAACCGCTTTTTGCAACTCGTTTCCTTGTAAACCATAGAAGCGACCTCTGGTTTGGAGGTTCTCCAAAACAGTAAGCTGCGGATCTAAAAGACTTTCTTGGAAGACGACACCGATTTGTTTGCGAATCGCATCATTATTTTGCCCCAAGGCGATGCCATCGATGAGGACTTCACCGCGATCCGGTTTCAAAAGAGTACATAAAATATCGATTGTGGTGGATTTACCAGCTCCATTTGGGCCTAAAAAAGCAAACAGCTTGCCTCGCTCCACGTAGAAACTAATCCCCTTTACAGCTTGCAAAGCACCATAACTCTTATAAAGCTGGTCAACTTGAATGATTTTATCCATACTGAATTCCTTTCTAACATAGATAACGAAAAAATGAACAAGTAGAGAATACCAGAAAATAACAATGATTTCAAGTTGTTTTTCTTTGACGTTTAAGTAATTCTAAAAGGGATTCTTATTGCTATGAAGAACTATTCCTATTAAGGATTCACTAATAATTTCATTGTGGGGTGCATTATGAACAGACAGTTTATAACGGGAACAGATTTATATGGATGGTTTAAATATGGAGCCGAAGAAATCAATGAACATCGCAAGTATTTGAATTCAATCAATGTTTTTCCGGTTGCCGATGGAGATACCGGTAGCAATTTAGTAGTAACGTTACGAGCCATGGTCGATAAAACTAGTCGCAAGACAGCGTTCAACAGCATGCTGCATGATATTTCTCAAACCGGCTTAGCCAATGCCAGAGGAAATTCAGGAATTATCTTTGCTGCCTATGTCAATGCTATGGCTGTGGAAGCTGGACCTTTTGAGAAAATCGGGTTATCGGACTTTGCACAGGTCGCAAACCGAGCGGTAAAAGGAATGTACCAAGCCATAGATCAACCGGTTGAGGGGACGATTATCAGCGTCATCAAAGATTGGGCTACCTTTCTTGCACAAAATCACCAGCATTATCAAGGTTTTTTTGAATTTTTTCGAGATTCCCAACAAATCGTAGCGCAATCCCTAGAACATACCAAGGAGCAATTGGAATTACTACGTAAAAACAATGTAGTCGATTCCGGCGCAGCAGGGTTTTTACTATTTATTCAGGGAATCAATCGCTTTCTTGCAAGTGAACCATTGAATGCGAGCCAACACGAGGAGCAAGAGGTAGTGGATGACCTTGTTGATCATGATCATACTGAAAAGATTTTATTTCGCTATTGCACGACCGTAACAGTGGAAATTGAGACGGGAATGGCGGATTCCGGCTTTGTAGATCGTGTCAAGGCTGAATTGCGGGAGTTTGGAGATTCCTTGCTTGTTACAACTATGGAGCGAAAACTGAAAATCCACATTCATACCAATACGCCTGAGTTGGTCGTTGAGAGATTGCGTAAATGGGGAAGGATTTTGGATCAGATTGTTGACGACATGGAATTACAAAATCGGATCCTCAATCATAGAGTATCACCGATTGGGATTTTAACAGATTCCATTGCCGATCTCTCCGATTCCATGGTTTTGGAACAACAAATTCCAGTTCTACCATTGGGCTTACTCCTAGATGATTTGATCTATTTAGATAAAACTACCATTCGCTTAAAGCAGCTTTTTCAACGAATGAAAACCACTGCGCAACACCCGACCAGTTCGCAACCTGAGCCGGGCAGAATTAGTCAGTATCTACAATGGGCAGCCGACCATTTCGAAAGCCTCATCGTAATCACAGTTTCTTCCAAAATGAGCGGTACTTATGCGGCGTTAGAGAAAGAAGCGAACCGATTACGGTCAACGGGGAAGAAGATTTCGGTTATCGACAGCTTGCTCAACAGCGGTGCTCAAGGGTTGATCGTCAAAGCAGCAGTGGAAGCTCGAGATTTAGGGTTGGACCATGATCACATTGTTTCGCTGATTCAGGAGCGCATTGCGAAAACTAAAATTTATGTCTGTCTTAATACTCTGGAATATGCGGCCAAAGGTGGAAGGGTGCCCAATACCGTAGGCAAAATCGGGAATATGCTTGGAGTTCGACCCATTATGTCCATAGATGAATCCGGTAAAGGAATTGCCTTTGGAGCTGCCTTCAGTCAAAAAGGAATTACCTCTCGAATCATGAAATTGGTAGATGAAGCGATTCAGAGCGAAGGCATTGAAGAGTACTGTATTGTTCATGCAGATAACCTAGCACTGGCATTGGAATATAAGGATCTCATGCGCAGTAAAATTGGGAAAGAACCGGCATTTATTACCGAAATTTCTTCGATTGTTGCGATTCACTCCGGACCGGGTTGTGTAGCAGTTTGTTTTATTAAACGATAAGGAGCTGAAGGCATGGATGTTATCACCCTGATTTTTATATACTTTTTCCTCTTCTTTCTCGTTGGAACCCTGATTAAAAACAATTCCATTGTGGATATTGGCTGGGGGATCGGTTTTGTTATTATTTCCTGGTATGCATGGTGGACGCGTAAACCTGTGCCGATACCGGTGACCGTAATGACCCTTATGGTTACTGTGTGGGGATTACGCTTGTTTTATCATATCATTCGTCGTAACTGGGGTAAGCCGGAAGACTTCCGTTATGCCCAATGGCGCAAAGAATGGGGAAGCATGGTCATTCCTCGAGCTTTTCTGCAAGTCTATCTGACCCAAGCGTTCTTTATGTTAGTGGTCGCTCTTGGCATTATCTTTGCCGGCACGGATCCTAATTATTGGAATCCATCTTTGACGGGGTTGGGAGCACTGATTTGGATCATCGGCTTCTATTTTGAAGCTGTCGGTGATTGGCAATTGGAAGTCTTTAAAGAAAATCCCAATAACAAAGGTAAAATCATGACGGAAGGTCTATGGAAATATACACGTCATCCCAATTATTTTGGAGAGGCCGTTATGTGGTGGGGTATTTATATTCTCTCTCGTGCTTCCGGAGCACCGTTTTGGGTCATCATCAGTCCTGCAGTCATAACCTATTTATTGGTATTCGTTTCTGGAGTGCCAATGTTGGAGCGAGCCATGATCAAACGACCCGGGTTCAAAGAATATGCTGAGAAAACTTCGGTCTTCATTCCCTGGTTCCCCAAAAAATAAGTGGAGGTATGTGCATGAATTCGATTAGTGGTGTGGATTTTCGGAATTTCTTTATTTCCTTTGCTGTGTTTTTAGCGATTGACTTAGTTTGGTTAGGGGTCGTCGCCAAAAATTTGTATGCAGAAAAACTAGGGTATCTCATGGCACCCAAAACCAATTTCACTGCAGCCTTTGTTTTCTATGCCATATTTATTGTTGGCATGCTGTTTTTTGTAATTAATCCAGCTTTAGCAAAACAGAGTTGGCAAGTTGCCTTATTCACAGGCATGTTCTTTGGTTTTGTTACATATGCTACTTATGATTTAACGAATTTAGCTACGATTCGTGATTGGCCGATTATGATTACGATCATTGATTTGATCTGGGGTACCTTCTTGAGTGGTGCAACAGCCACGATAAGCTTCTTACTAATTCGGATATTCAAGTAAAGTACACTCAAAAAAAGTACACTCAAAACCCCCACATATTTGATTGAGACTTTTAATCAAATGTGTGGGGGTTTTCTATGAAGTCGTTATTCTATGACCGTCACGGTGACTTCGGGAGGATCATATAAATGTTTCTTAACATAACAAGCATTCATATTCTTAAGAATGGATTGCTTGTGTTGGGGGGGGAATCCTTCGGGGAATTTAACTTGGAAATCCATCTTGTTGATTAAACGAGTGGTTTCATTTTTGGTAGTATCTAAGGTCATGGTAATGGCTTCCACCGGAAGCTCGAATTTACGCCCATAAGACGCAATTCCAGCATACATTCAGGCGCCGATTCCGGCAAAGAAGTGGTCGGTTGGGCCAAAGTTTTCTTTATTGACGAGTTGGTCGGCTTTACCTTCCATTTGAATCAAGGTGCCTTGTGGGGTGAGCGAAAAAGACATGTAGGCCATGGAAAAACCTCCTTGTAATTAATACTCTAAGTATACCTTGAAATCAAATTAAATTCAAGCTTCTTTTTTAACTACGACAGAAGGTAGCTTCTCGTGAGGGCCCGACCGAAAGCCAAGAGGCTTTAACTCCACAGGCCTCCTCAATTAATTCAACATAGGCTTTTGCTTCCTTGGGGAGTTCTTGCCAGCTTCGCACTTGCTGGGTATTGCAATTCCAACCAGGCATTTCAACGTAAACCGGTTCCACACGCTCAAGGTCTTCAGCTAAGGGCATTCCTTCCACGATTTGTCCGTCGAGTTTGTAGTGTGTACAAACTTTAAGATGTTCCAATTGATCTAAGGTATCTAATTTCGTAATTGCGACATCGGTAAAACCATTGAGTTGTGCCGCATAACGCAGTGCATTCAAGTCTAACCATCCGCAACGACGGGGTCTGCCGGTGGTTGCTCCAAACTCTTCGCCGAAATCACGTAAGTAAGAGCCCACTGTATCTTTGAGTTCGGTAGGGAAGGGGCCTGCACCAACGGCGGTTGAGAAGGCTTTGACAATTCCAGTAACATTACGGATCAGATGTGGTGGTAAACCGCTACCTGAAGCTGCACCTCCGGAAGTGGGATTGGAAGAGGTACTATACGGGTAAATTCCCCAATCGAGATCCCGCATTACCCCTAATTGCCCTTCCAAAAGGATGTTTTTACCTTCTTTTACGGCTTGGTGCAAGATTGGCAGGGTATCACAGATATAAGGAGATAAGACTCGGATATATTCTTCAAATTCAAGCAAGGTGGCATTGATATCGATCTCTTTTTCTTTGAAGACTGCTTCAATCAGTTGATTGCCGCTGATCAGAGTATCACGCAAAGATTGCATGAAGCGGTCTTTATTGAGCATACTACCCATTTGTAATCCCACGCGTAAGCTTTTTGCGGCATACGCCGGAGCAATCCCTCTTAAAGTAGACCCCTGAGCAGCATTTCCACGAGCTAACTCTAATAAACGATCTAAATAACCGTAAAGAGGAATCGATAAATGAGCACGATTCGAAATTTTTAACTGCTCGGTCGAAATCCCGGCTTGATGTAATTGAGCAATTTCGGCAACAAGGCCGGCTGGGTCAACAACAGTGCCGGTACCAATGATATTGGTAACTTTAGGATTGAAGATACCGCAGGGGATCAGGTGTAAAGCAAACTTTCCAAAAGAATTGACCACGGTATGTCCTGCATTTGCACCGCCCTGGAATCGAACAACAACATCGGCATCTTGGGCCAAAAGATCGACAATTTTGCCCTTGCCTTCGTCTCCCCATTGAGCTCCAACGATTGCTCTGACTGACATAAAATCACGCCTTTCATCTTTGGGATAAAGATCCAACAAAAAGATTATACAATAACCAAGCCGTAGCAGGGAAATGATAATCTTCTATTGAATCATAACTATTAGGAATACTTGAAAGAGGTGTAGGCAATGGAAGTGCAACAGCTCCTAGTCTTTTGCAGAACAGCAGAAACGTTGAATATGACACGCACCGGCGATCTACTCGGTTTCAGCCAGCCTGCAGTTAGTAAGCAGATTCAACAATTAGAAGGAGAATTGGGGGGTCAACTTTTTGTAAGAAAGGGGAGACAACTTCAATTAACCCCTTTTGGAGAGATGATCTTACCTCGAGCACAAAGAATTGTCAACCAAATTCAAGAATTGAAAGCGGAAGCAGCACAGGCAATCGACCCTTATCAAGGGCGCTTGGTGGTAGTTGCAGGCAGTGTGACGATGACCTATTTATTACCTCGAGTTTTAGCAATGTATCGCAAGCAGTTTCCCAAAGCACAATTAACCGTCTATTCCGGAAAAACAACCGAAACGGTCCGAATGGTTGAAGACGGCACTGCTCATGTAGGTTTAGTCAGCTCAGAAGTGATTCATGCCCGCCTCACGGTAGAACCTCTTTTTTACGATACCATGGCAATCGTCGCTTCACCGGAGCTCCATCCACATAATCTGGCAGAGCTGGCCCAAGGACCATGGCTGATTTTTGCCAGAGGTACAGGCTTTCGCACCTACATTGATCAATTCTTTGCTCAACATGGGTTTGTTCCGGAAAATGTGATGGAAATGGATAGCATAGAAGCGCTGCGGGAAATGGCGGCAGCCGGCTTGGGTTACACACTATTACCGGTTAGGGCAGTCAACCAAGCCATTGAACGAGGGCGATTATGCATCATCCAACAAGAAAAATTCTTACCTCCTGCCCGTTGCAATTCACTGATCTACAGGAAAGAGAATTCTTTCTACCTGAAGGAGGAATTCTTATCCTTGGCAAGGAAGATTCTTAAGAATCAGTAAACCATTGGAGGGATACAGATGTCCGATATTATGTATGGATTCATCGATTATTATGCTACTTTGGTGCAACCTTCCTTGGGAATGGTTAGTTTTCTGACAAATGAGATTGGCAATCTTTCTTCTGCTCATGTTTTAGATGCCGCATGCGGTGGGGGGGAGTTGGCACATGCCTTAGCCGTTTCGGGCTCTGTTGTGACTGCGGTGGAGAGTGAGCAAGCCTTACTTAAAAATGCCAAAGCATACTCGATGAAAGATAAAGTACCCAGAGCTTTACAATTCGAGTCTGCTCCTTTGTTAGAGTTACCTGGTAAACCCGGTAGTTATCATGTCATGCTTTGCTTGAACAATGCTTCCTCCGTGTTAAAAGATGAAAGTGAATATCAGTCTTTCTTCAAGCAGGCGGCAACCCTATTGAATAAAGGTGGACGGTTGGTGATGCAACTGTTCAATTATGATATGCTGTTAGATTATAAAGTTCGCGAATTACCGGACTTGGTCAATGAAGAGACCGGAATTCGAGTGCAACGCAAACTCCGTTTACGAAACGATGGCTACCTTTGTATGCAGACTGAATTATCCTTGTTGCGTATTGATGCAAAGGAGCTAACCAAGCAAGAGATTGTGATTTATCCAATCCGTCGACTACAAATTCAAAAAATGCTTCAAGATGCCGGATTTGTTGTGGTTGATTTCTATGGAAGTGTAGAAGGGACGACGTGGCAGGAAGATTCACCCTCAACTTTGTTTTTAGCAATACGTGGATAAGCAAAACACCGCCGAGTGAAAACTCGACGGTGTTCGTTTTTAATGTTTATTTCTTTTCACGTAATGGGTATGCAGCAATTCGTGAGCTAAATGCCCGTTCGGTTCGCCTAGGAATTCTTCATATAGTCGTGTGATATCGGGGTTTTCATGAGAGCGACGGATGACTTTGGCTTCGTCTGCACTGTAGAGAGCAGCTGCGCGTTTGCGTAAGGTATCCATTTCACCATGATGATACGGTTGGCCACCACCACCGATGCATCCGCCCGGGCAAGCCATGACCTCTATGAAATGGTAGTCGGCAGTGCCGGCATCGATTTCTTCCATGAGCTTACGAGCGTTCCTGAGGGTATGTGCGATGGCTACTTTAACCTCTAAATCACCAATCATAACTTTACCGGTTCGGATTCCTTCAAAGCCACGCACTTCTTCAAATTCAACACGGTCCAGCTTGTTCCCGGTGAGGGTTTCGTAAGCGGTTCGTAATGCTGCTTCCATAACTCCACCGGTTGTTCCAAAGATCACAGAGGCACCTGAGCTTTCACCAAAGGGTCGGTCAAAATCAGTTTCCGGCAAACTTCTGAACTGTAAACCGGAATGCTTGATCATAGCTCCCAATTCGCGGGTAGAAATGACGATATCTACATCGGGATATTTTCCATCACTTAACTCAGGACGATTGTTCTCATATTTCTTCGCCAAGCAGGGCATGACAGAGACAACGATGAGATCATCGAGTTTAACGTTCAATTTTTCGGCATAGAAGGCTTTGATTACGGCACCCAGCATCTCATGGGGAGATTTGCACGTTGAAAGGTGTGGCAAAAGATGTGGAAATTTGTGCTCTAAGAATTTAATCCAAGCAGGACAACAGCTGGTCATCATCGGTAAAATGCCGTTGTTTTGGATGCGGTGGATCAACTCGGTGGCTTCTTCCATAATGGTCAAGTCTGCAGTAAAGTCGGTATCAACAACTTTGTCAAAGCCCAAGCGACGCAAAGCGGTGACCATTTTGCCTGTGACATTGGTCCCGACCGGATAACCCAATTCTTCACCCAACGCAACTCGAACTGCAGGAGCAGTCTGGACTATAACCGTCTTCTTGGGATCCCGCAACGCTCTAAAGACTGCTGGAGTGTTGTCGACTTCGGTCAAAGCAGCTGTGGGGCAAATCGCCACGCACTGACCACAGAAGGTGCATGCCGTACTCATCATGGGAGTATGGAACGCGGTGTCGATGCGGGTCGTGAAACCGCGGTTTACGCCGGAGTAAATACCCATTGTCTGGACTTCGGTGCATACCGTTTCACAACGACGGCATAGAATGCATTTTGAAGTGTCTCGTACAATTGAGAAATTCGAGGTATCGAGATCGGCTTCCGGCACCGGTGCTTGAAAGGGAAGTTCATCGATTCCCATTTCCGCAGATAATGCTTTGAGTTCACAAGATTCACGACGTTTACAGAATAAGCAATTGTGAGGATGATTTGAAAGAAGAAGTTCCAACATGGTTTTCCGGGCATCTACAGCTCGAGCGGTATCAGCTTTGACGACCATGCCTTCGACGACTGTGGTAGAGCAGGAAGGAGCCAAGTTACGACGTCCTTCGATTTCCACCAAACATACACGACAGGAAGAGCTTTTACAAACAACATCGACATCGGGTAAATGCAAATAGCATAAGGAGGGAATCTTAATACCCACTGTTTTTGCTGCATCTAATATGGTGGTGCCGGCTTCCACAGAAACAGGCAAGCCATTGATTGTCAGATTGACCGTTGACATAGGGTGAAACCTCCTACTTTCTGATAATAGCCTTTTTGGGGCATTTGGTAAAGCAGACGCCGCATTTGATGCAGGCCTCTTGATTGATCACATGAGGTTCGCGCAGACTACCGCTGATGCATTGCACAGGGCAGTTTTTTGCACAAATCGTACAGCCAATACAAAGTTCTGGAACAACATGATACTGAAGTAAATCAGTACATACACCGGCAGGACACCGTTTTTCCTGAATATGTGCTACATATTCATCTCGGAAATAACGCAATGTGCTCAAAACCGGATTCGGTGAAGATTGTCCTAAGCCGCAAAGAGAAGCCTGTTTAATGGTTTCGCCCAAATTGAAAAGGCGATCCAAATCCTCGAGTTCTCCTTTTCCACTGGTGATTTTGTTCATGATATCGAGAAGATAACGGTTACCAAAGCGGCAAGGGGTACATTTTCCACAGGATTCTTCCACAGTGAATTCCAAGTAAAACTTTGCAATATTGACCATACAAGAGGTTTCATCTAAAACAATCATACCACCGGAGCCCATCATGGTGCCTATAACCTGAAGAGATTCGTAATCGATTGGGGTATCGAGATAGCGAGCAGGGATGCAACCACCGGAGGGACCGCCTGTTTGCACTGCCTTTAGTTGTTTGTTGTCAACGATACCCCCGCCGATCTCATATATGATTTCCCGAAGGGTTGTACCCATGGGAACCTCAATGAGCCCAACGTTGTTAACTTTTCCAGCCAAGGCAAAGACCTTGGTTCCGGGACTTCTTTCTGTGCCGATGCTACGAAACCACTCGGGTCCGTTGAGGATAATCGGGCAAATATTGGCTAATGTTTCAACATTGTTGATCACTGTGGGTTTGCCGTAAATACCTTTGGAAGCCGGATAGGGAGGTTTATTGCGGGGTTCGCCACGATTCCCTTCTACAGAAGCGATGAGTGCGGTTTCCTCACCGCAAACAAAGGCTCCGGCACCTAATCGGAGTTCGATATCGAAGGAGAAGGAACTTCCCAAGATATTAGCGCCTAATAAACCCGCTTCTTTGGCTTGCTCAATGGAGGAGAGCAATCGACGGATAGCACTGGGGTATTCTGCACGGATGTAAATGAAACCCATGTTTGCACCGATTGCATAACCAGCAATGGCCATTGCCTCAAGAACGGAATGAGGATCTCCTTCTAGAACCGAACGATCCATAAAGGCACCCGGGTCGCCCTCATCGGCATTGCAGCATACATACTTTTGTTCTTCTTTTTCAATGGCTGTGAAGCCCCATTTAAGACCGGTGGGAAAACCGGCACCCCCACGGCCGCGCAAACCGGATTGTTTTACCGTTTCAACGACTTGGTCCGGTGTCATTTCTTGGATACATTTGCCCAAAGCTAAGTAGCCTTTTTGTGATATATATTCTTCTAGGCTGGCAGGATTAATTACACCGCAATTGCGGGTAGCGATGCGAACCTGGTTCCTGAAGAAATCGACATTATCGTATAGAGTGGTCGGAGCACCTTCGCGAGCTCCCAATAAGAGATGCTCCACATAATGACCGTCGCGTAAATGGTCACGCACGATTTCTTCAACATGTTCGGCTTTTAGCTGGGTATACATGATTCGTTCGGGATGTACAACTGCGATCGGTCCTTGAGAACACAAACCAAAACAACCCGTCTTTACCACGATTACTTGATCTTGTAAGCCATAGCGTGCAATGGTTTCTTCAAGTTTATCAGCAATGCCAATGGAGTGAGAAGCAGCACAGCCGGTATCTGCACAGACCATAACATGACGTTTTTGGGATTCTTTACGATACGCTTCCGGTAATTGAACAAAGTCCGGTGCTTGATTGAGAGGATGTAAGCGCATATTGGTCTGATATTTAACGGATTCATAGAATTGTTTTAAGTGTTCAAAAGATTGTATACGTTCCATACTACTTCCTCCTATTCTTCATATTCTGCGAGAATATTAGCAACTTCACTGACTTTTACCCTGGGATAAACTTTATCGTTGATCATCACAATAGGGGCTAAACTGCAAGCTCCGACGCATCGAACCGGGATGATAGAGAATTTAAAATCCGGTGTAGTTTCGCCACTTTTGATCTGAAGAACTTTTTCAAATTCCTTTAATACCGCATCGGCACCGGCAACAAAGCAAGCAGTTCCCAAGCAGACACTGATGTTGTATTTGCCTCGAGGTTCCATGGTGAAGAAGGTATAAAAACTTACCACCCCATAGACCTTGGCGGTAGAAACATCTAAGCGATCGGCAATGTGAGCTTGAACATCTTGGGGTAGATACCCGAAAATCGTTTGTGCTTTGTGCAGAACCGGAATCAAGGCCGAGCCTTTATCGGAAATCGATAAGGTATCAATGTAATGATCCAATTCTTGAAATTTGGACTGAAGGCTAGAGCAAGCCATGTATAATATCCTCCTTTTGCGAATCATAATTGTGCATTTTTTCACCAATCATTCATACGGAAGTATAACACATAGGTTTAATTTGTCAAACAAGGGCTTCAAATCAGTATTATTTTACTGGTAATTTTGGAATTTCATTAAGTAGGTAATATAATTAACCCGATGGTGAAATATATCACAGGATTTTCTGAAATCGTGCAATGTTTCACAAGCGATAGTCCAATTCTCGAGTTTTGCTCGATGCTTGTATCCGACATAAGTCCAATTGTTGTAATGACCAAATTGGAATAAAGACGAAAAGTCACAAAATGTTTCAAAGTAACAAAAAAACCACTACGGAATTCGATACTTTCCGTTAGTGGTTTGGAAGTTTGTCATTGGTGATATCACCATTTCCCATTAGGGAGATTTTTTCACCCAAGAAGGTAGGTTTGGGAAAAATTAAGGTATAAGCAAAGTCTTTGATTCGTGCTACCAATTCTCTGGCATCATAATACGATTGCCCGGCGTATTCTTGAAGGTCGGCCGACACACCATACGCTTTTAATCCAAAGCGTTTGGCTACGTAGAGGGCGCGATACAGATGATACTCCTGTGTGACCAAAATCACTTGTTTGGCCTGAAAAATATCGCGGATGCGGTAAATACTTTCATACGTGGAGAATCCGGCATGATCCATGAAAACATCTTCAGAAGGAACGCCATTTAGGATGCAAAAATTTTTCATGATGTTGACTTCATCATAGGAGTCTTCACCATGATCACCGCTGACAACAATTTTTGGGGCTAACCCGGCCTGGTAGCAGGCGATTCCGGTCAGCAGACGATCTCGTAACATAGGAGAAGGGGTACCATTGGAAAGCACACCGGCGCCGAATATCAAAATACAGTCTGATTGAGTCCCGAGGAGTTCTTCTTGCGATACAAGGGCATTCTTTCCGGTCGTGGTTACGAGAAGATTGATTGAAAAGATTAGAGCAGCAGCCAAAAGCGGTGTTGCCAAAAGGACTCGCAGAATTTTTGATTTCATGCAATTCCCCCTTCTATATAAGTAGCTTTTTCAGTATAACGGGAATGACCAGAAAAGGCAAGTAAAAAGCCACCCATTGAAGACAATGAGTGGCGATATGGCTAAAGGAGTTTAGTAATTGGCAGAGTGGACTTTAAAGAAGGCTTGAGGATGATCGCAAACGGGGCAAAGTGCCGGTGCATTGACTGCATTGACAATGTGGCCACAGTTGATGCAATGCCAAGCTACGACTTCATTCTTTTTGAAGACACTGGCATCTTCAATATTCTTTGCTAGTTTCAAATAGCGTTCTTCATGATGCTTTTCGATGTTGGCTACACCTTCAAATAAGTAGGCAATTTTAGCAAAGCCTTCTTCTTTGGCAGTCTTAGCAAAACCGGCATACATATCGGTCCATTCATAGTTTTCGCCGGCGGCAGCATCTTTTAAATTGGTAAGAGTATCGGGAACGCCACCATTATGCAGTAATTTGAACCACAGTTTTGCATGTTCACGCTCGTTACCGGATGTTTCGGCAAAGATTTCGGAAATTTGGACGAAACCATCTTTTTTTGCTTGAGATGCATAGTACGAATACTTATTGGTTGCCATGGATTCGCCTGCAAACGCAGTTTGTAAATTTTGTTCAGTCTTTGAACCTTTCAATTCCATTGTCGTTCCTCCTTGTTTTTAAGAATAGTTATCACTAATTATTGTAAGGGAAGAGTCATATTTTGTCAAGCAAGAATCCGGAATTCTCTTTGGTTTCTACCCAAAATTCATGCTTGACAAGGACAAATTAGTACTTTATACTACAAGGAGTATCCAGCTAAATCCTTTAAGTTCAGTCCTGTGAGACGAGCAAGGTGAGGGGGAAACATGATGTTTATAGAATACGTCTATCCTTTTTTACCAAGGGATGGGCGTTTTTTGTTGCACTTTTTTAAATTATTATCGGTGGTATCGCAGAAAGGAAGTTGGTACGATGAGCCTACTCGGTAAAGATGTTCTGGGATTAGAGCAGATGAGTCGCGAACAAATCTCTCTAATCATAGAGGAAGCAAAGAAAATGAAGTTGATTATTAAACAACCGGTCAAAAAGACCAATCAACTTCGTGGGAAAGTGGTCGTCAATCTCTTTTATGAACCCTCCACTCGTACTCGTAGCTCCTTTGAATTGGCAGGGAAATATTTAGGTGCCGATGTCATTAATATTACCACAAGTACCTCCAGTGTGGTGAAAGGGGAAACCTTACGTGACACCGCACGCACAGTTCAGCAACTCGGTACCGATATTTTGGTAATGCGCCACGGCGCTTCAGGCGCACCTTATTTTCTGGCTCAGCATCTAACTTGCAGTGTCATCAACGCCGGCGACGGCATGCACGAGCATCCTACTCAAGGCTTGTTGGATCTTTATACCATGCTCGATAAATTAGGCACTCTAGAAGGAAAAAAGTGTGTGATTTTAGGGGATATTGCTCACAGTAGAGTCGCTCGGTCTAACATTTATGCCATGAAGAAATTCGGCGCAGAGGTCACCTTGTGCGGTCCCAAAACCCTAATGCCCATTGAAGCAAAAGCGTGGGGTGTGAAGGTAACGCATGACACCGATGCTGCTTTGGAAAATGCCGATGTCATCAATGTCTTACGCTTGCAATTAGAACGGCAAAAGGTTGGGCTGTTTCCCAGTGTGCGCGAGTATCACAGCTTCTGGGGGTTGGATTCGCGACGCTTGCTATTGGCTAAACCCAATGCTTTGGTGATGCATCCAGGACCCATGAATCGAGGGGTTGAAATCTCCACATCCGTTGCAGATTCAACACAATCAACCATTGAAGAACAAGTTACAAACGGTGTCGCTGTTCGAATGGCACTCTTATTTCTTTTGGCCGGAGGTGAAAACCATGAATAAAATTCTCCTCAAAGGAGGTAGGGTCATTGATCCTGCTTTGAACATGGATTGCATTGCCGATGTTTTGATTGAAAACGGGAAGATTGCGGAAATCGCTTTGAAGATCGAGGATCAATCAGCTGAGCTTATAGACTGCCGTGGTAAGGTCATTGCTCCTGGTTTTATCGACGCCCATGTACACTTACGTGAACCGGGGTTGGAATATAAAGAAGACATTGAAAGTGGGGCAAAAGCAGCGGTTGCAGGGGGATTTACCGCCGTTTGTTGCATGCCCAATACCAAACCAATCTGTGATAATCGAAGTTTAGTAGAATTTATTCAACGTCGAGCCGAACAGGTCGGAGCTGCAAAAGTGTATCCGTTAGCCTCTATTACCAAAGGTGAAAAAGGAGAGGAATTAACGGAGATGGGAGAATTAAAAGCATGCGGTGCGGTGGGCGTCTCTGACGATGGCAAGCCAGTCATCAATGGCGAAGTGATGCGCAATGCTTTGGAATACAGCTCCATGTTCAATTTACCGGTAGCAAGCCATTTGGAAGATCCTTATTTGAGTGAAGGTAGAGTCATGCATCACGGTGCGGTATCGACCCGCTTAGGACTGAAAGGGATCCCTTCAGCAGCAGAGGAGATCATGGCGTATCGGGATTTGCAACTCGCTAAATTGGTTAACGGCAAAATCCATCTCTGTCACCTCTCAACAGCCAACTCGGTTCGTTTGTTGCAACAAGCCCAACAAGAAGGCATTCAAGCGACGGGTGAAGTAACAATACACCACTTAATCTTGACCGATGAGATCGTAGAACAAAGGAATTACGATACCAATACCAAAATCAATCCACCGTTACGTTCGGAAACCGATCGTAAAGCCTTAGTTCAAGGTGTTCGTAATGGCGTGATCTCGGCAATCGTTACAGACCACGCGCCACATCATCTCGATGACAAACGCATGGAATTTGATTATGCGGCTTTTGGTATTTCCGGTTTAGAAACAGCAGTAGCATTGGTTTTAGATCGTTTGGTCGGCCGTGGTGAGCTTACCTTACACGAAGCGATTCGGGCACTCTCGCAAGGTCCGGCTTCTATTTATGCTCTCCCGAGTCGAACTTTGGCAAAGGGAGCAGTTGCAAATATCACAATATTAGATCTGGAAGAAGAACGCATCGTTGATCCGAAGAGTTTTCGGTCAAAGGGAAAAAATACACCCTATGCCGGATGGACGTTAAAAGGATGGCCAATCTGCACTTTGGTCGAAGGACAAGTTCGATATAGAAGGGAAGAACAAATTTGATGAATGGGAAATTGATCTTAACCAACGGCATGGAATTTGCAGGTAAGCTTTCGGGAGCTTGTCAACCGGCCATGGGTGAAGTTGTATTCACGACCGGTATGACCGGCTATTGGGAAACAATTACCGATCCTTCTTATGCCGGACAAATGGTCACGATGACGTATCCAATTCAAGGTAATTATGGTGTCAATGAAAGTAGCGGAGAATCGGAGCAGGTTTGGGCGAAGGGGTTAATCGTAAGAGAATTCTGTGCTACTCCTAATCATTATTTATCACAAGGAACACTAGAAGAGTTTTTGGCCCAACATCATGTTACTGCAATTTCTGAATTGGATACCCGTGCCTTGGTTCGTGTTTTGCGAAGCAGTGGTGTAATGAACGGCATCATAGTGCCGGACTCCTATACCAAAGAAGAGGCACTGCAACTATTGAGTCAAATGCCACAGCCCGATTATGTAATAGAAGTTGCTTGCAAAGTCGTACATGAGATTCCAGGAGAAGGAACTCATGTGGCTGTAATGGATTTCGGTGCTAAGAACAATATCATTCGTATGCTCAAAGGGTTGGGATGCAGGATCAGCGTATTCCCCCCCCATGCTACTGCTGAAGATATTTTGGCTGTCAAGCCAGACGGATTATTGTTATCCAACGGTCCCGGGGCTCCAGAGTTACGGGTCGATGCTGTTAAAACGGTGCAGGAGTTGGCGGGCAAGGTGCCAATCGTCGGTATCTGTTTGGGGCATCAAATCATTGCACTAGCAATGGGGGCCAAGACGTATAAATTACCGTTCGGTCACCGTGGCGGGAATCATCCGGTGAAAGATTTAGCCCGAAATCAAGTGCGTATGACCTCACAGAATCATGGATATGCTGTGGAGTGGGAAAGTGTGGCTCAAACGGAATTAGAAGTAACCCATGTGCAAATCAATGACAATACCGTAGAAGGATTGCGCCATAAACGTTTACCGCTACTTTCAGTTCAGTATCATCCCGAAGGGTCCCCTGGCCCGCAAGATTCCGCACACTATTTCCGAGATTTTGTTCGATTTTTCCAAGAAAGTAAGGTGTAAGCATGCCAAAAAAAGCGTATTTGAAGAAAATCTTAGTCATTGGATCCGGCCCGATTGTGATTGGCCAGGCAGCAGAATTTGACTATGCAGGAACCCAAGCTTGTCGCGTGCTACAAGATGAAGGGGTTCAAGTCATTTTAGTGAATTCGAATCCGGCTACGATCATGACCGATAAAGAAATGGCGTATCAAACCTACTTGGAACCTATAACTCCTGAAATTGTTACCAAGATTATCGAAAAAGAACGACCCGACGGCATTCTACCAACTTTAGGTGGCCAAGTGGGTTTGAATATGGCTTTAACGCTGGGACAAAAAGGGATTTTACAAAAATACAATGTTGAACTTTTGGGTACGCCCTTAGATTCGATTGAACGAAGCGAAGATCGTCAATTGTTTAAAAATGCCATGGAGAGCATCAACGAACCGGTTCTGAACAGCTATACGGTCACGAATCTCGAAGCCGCAATTCCCTTAGCAGAAGAGATTGGCTATCCCCTTGTCGTTCGCCCGGCTTATACATTAGGCGGAACCGGTGGTGGCTTTTGCGATAACGAAGCTGAATTACGAGAGCTATTACCCATTGGATTAAAAATGAGCCCAATCCAACAATGCTTAATTGAGCGATCTTTAAAAGGTTGGAAAGAAATCGAATTTGAAGTTATGCGCGATGCCAACAACAATTGTATCGCCATTTGTTCCATGGAAAATTTGGATCCATTGGGCATTCATACGGGGGATTCCATTGTGGTTGCGCCTACCCAAACTTTGAATGATAGTGATTACCAAATGATGCGAACAGCCGCACTCAATATTATTCGGCATTTGGGAATTGAAGGTGGGTGTAACGTTCAATTTGCTTTGGATCCACAAAGTCAACAATATTATGTCATTGAAGTGAATCCACGCGTCAGTCGTTCTTCTGCATTAGCCTCGAAAGCGACCGGTTATCCCATTGCTCGTATCGCCAGCTTGATTGCATTGGGATACACGTTAGATGAAATTGTCAATCCCGTTACAGGCCGTACTAGTGCTTGTTTTGAACCGGTTATCGATTATATCGTAGCTAAAGTACCTCGGTGGCCGTTTGATAAATTCAAAATCGCCAATCGCCAATTGAATACGCAGATGAAATCCACCGGAGAGGTTATGGCGATCGGTCGAAACCTACCGGAGGCGATGCAAAAAGCAGTTCGTTCCATGGAGCAAGGATATTCCGCAGTTCGAGCTTCCGACAGTGAAAAGTTAGAGACAAGTTTTCTTTTAGAACGGATCCACTATGGCGATGACTTACGTTTGTTCCATTTGCTTGCCGCTTTGAGACGTGGAGTCCCCATAGAGCAATTATTTGAACTGACCATGATTGACCCTTGGTTTTTGGAGCAATTGAAACGGATTCCGGTCATGGAGCAACGTCTTAAATCGGAACCCATGAGTGAAGCCTTACTAGTAGAAGCGAAACGGTTAGGATTTGCCAATACCGAAGTAGCGTATTGGACTGGCTTATCTGTGCTTGAGATTGAGCAACAGCTGGAGCACTTCAATATTCATCGAACCTTCAAATTGGTCGATACTTGTGCCGGTGAGTTTGAGTCGGATACTCCTTACTTTTATGGTACTTTTGAGCAAGAAGACGAAGCGACCCCGTTGAAAGGGCAGAAGGCGGTTGTTCTTGGCTCGGGCCCGATTCGAATTGGTCAAGGCGTAGAGTTTGACTATTGCTCCGTGCATGCGTTGCAAGCCCTGAACAAAGCAGGCTACCAATCGATTATGATCAATAACAATCCTGAAACAGTTTCTACCGATTTCAATGTTTCTGATCGCCTTTATTTTGAACCGCTTATGGAAGAAGAAGTGGTGGAAATTCTAAAAAAAGAGCAGGCAAAAGGCGTTTTTGTTCAATTTGGTGGTCAAACTGCGATTAATTTAGCAAAAGCGATCGCTGCTGCCGGTATTCCAATTTTGGGGTCACAACCTGAAGCAATTGACTTGGCGGAAGATAGGGAGCGCTTTGATGCCATGTTGGAAGGGTTAAATCTTTCGCGTCCGGCTGGCAAAGCCGTTCGTTCGTATAAAGAAGCATTAGCCGCTGTAGAAATGCTAGGATACCCGGTTTTAGTGCGTCCTTCTTATGTTTTAGGAGGCCGGGGTATGGAAATATGCTATTCGGTCAACGAACTCGAAGGATATTTAACCGAAGCCGTGCGCATCTCACCCGATCACCCGGTGCTGATCGATCGTTATATTCTAGGACAGGAATTAGAAGTTGATGCAATTGCCGATGGAGAGCAAGTTTTAATAGCCGGAATCATGGAGCATGTTGAACGAGCAGGAGTTCATTCCGGAGATTCCATTGCCGTGTATCCTTGGACCCACATTGACCCTTGGGTGATTGAAGAGATCTGTGAAGCTACGAAAAAGATGGCGCTTGCGATGCAAGTGAAGGGTTTGATCAATGTTCAGTTTGTTCATCAGGGTGAAAAATTGTATGTGATCGAAGTCAATCCTCGTGCCAGCAGAACGGTTCCATTCTTATCGAAAATAGCTAATCTACCCATGGTTCAAATTGCTACCAAAATCGCTTTAGGGGAGAGTTTGGAGGCTCAAGGCTATAACGATGGCCTCTGGCCGGCAACCGATTTCTACGCTGCCAAAGCGCCTGTATTCAGCTGGGCGAAACTTAGAGGTGTTGAAATTGGCTTAGGTCCCGAAATGAAGAGCACCGGTGAGGTCATTGGTATGGGGCAAAACAAAGATGAAGCTTTGGCAAGAGCCTTCTGGGCCGCCGGTTGGAAACCATCACCGCAAAAAGTGTTATTAGCCACAGTTGCTGATCGCGATAAAAAAGAAGCCATTCCTTTGATTAAACAGTTTTGGCGTAATGGTTATAAAGTCTTTGCAACCAATAAAACAGCCGAAGCTTTGCGTCAGGCCGGAGTAAAGGTTGAAGCGGTCGACAAGATCGGTGGAACCTCACCAACTGTGTTGGACGTAATCTCACAGGGAAAAGTTGATTTTGTTATCAATACCGTTACCCTGGGGAAACTACCGGAACGAGACGGATTTATGATACGAAGAGCGGCTGTTGAAAACGGATGCCGCTACTTTACGTCGTTAGATACCTTATTAGCCTACTGGCGTTGTTTGAATTACTTGCAGAATACCGAAGCATTAAAGCCTACGAGTTTACAGGAGTATCTCCATGAACGAACAGATTCTTAACCAAATCGCTACAGTCCATGAGCATGTTCAAATGGGTAAAAACTATTATCGTCTTGAATTCAATGCGGCAGACTGTTGTACGAGAATGAAACCGGGACAGTTTTTGAACATTAGACTCAAAAGTCTACATGACCCTCTTTTGCGCAGGCCCATGAGCATTCACAGCATTGATAAACAGACCGATAGGTTTAGCGTGTTGTACCAGGTGGTCGGAAGGGGAACCGAGTGTTTAAACCAATTGGTCCAAGGAGATTCGGTCGAAATTCTAGCTCCTTTGGGTAAAGAATTCCCAATTCCTGAAGGTTCTAACCCATCGCAGCACGAGGTAACTCTTGTGGCAGGGGGGATTGGAATCGCGCCACTGCTGGCGTTGGCCAAGGAAGTACGAGCGTTAGGTCATCTTTGCACTCTATATTTTGGCGCACGTACGTCCGATGACTTTGAGGTCTTGCACTCCTTTACAGATCTTGGAGTACAAGTTTTGACGGCCACGGAAGATGGATCATGTGGTCACTCAGGCTATATCACCAGAGGTCTTAAGGAAGCGTTACTGAAAAGCAAGACAAAAACGATCTATGCTTGTGGCCCAATGCCCATGCTAAAAGCATTGACAAAGGAGTTAAAAGGGGTAGAGATTCCACTCTGGTTATCTTTGGAAGCCCATATGGCATGCGGACTCGGTGCTTGCTTAGGTTGCACAGTAAAAGTTAAAAATCCAGGGGGTGGCTGGCGATATGCGTTGATGTGCCAAGAGGGACCGGTTATTGCAGCGAGTGAGGTGATCTTTGATGAATAACCTTGACATATCGGTCAAACTCTTGGGTCAGTGCTTTCGAACACCACTGACGACCGCTTCGGGAACCTTTGGGTTTGGGCAAGAATATGCTCCTTTTGTCGATTTTCATAATTTGGGAGCACTGACAGTCAAAGGCATCACACCAGAACCAAGACTCGGAAATCCCGGTCAACGTCTCATAGAAACGCCGGCGGGATTAATTAACTCGGTTGGCTTAATGAATCCGGGTGTAGAAGCTTTTATACTTGAAGAAATGCCTAGATTACGGCAACTTCAGACACCGATCATTGTTAACATAAATGGTAAAACGGTTGAAGAGTACGGTGAATTGTCCGCTAGGTTAAACAACATCGAAGGAATTTCAGCTCTAGAAGTTAATATTTCTTGCCCCAATGTTAAAGAAGGCGGAATGGCTTTTGGCACAAGAATCGAAACAGCAACTGCGGCGGTTCGCTCCGCCAGAAAAGCGACGAAGCTTCCGCTTATCGTCAAACTTTCTCCCAATGTGACCGACATTGGTGAAATGGCCAAGGCTGTGGAGAGCGAAGGGGCAGATGCCATCTCTCTAATCAATACCATCCTGGCCATGGATATCGATTTGCGTTCAGGCAAACCAATCTTAGCCAATACCTTTGGTGGATTATCAGGTCCGGCGGTACGCCCTATTGCATTACGGATGGTGTATCAAGTGTATCAAGCCGTGGATGTACCGATTATTGGTATGGGTGGAATCATGGATTGGCAAGACGCGTTGAAGTTTATCATGGCCGGGGCTTCCATGGTCGCTTTGGGTACTGCGAATTTTGTTCAACCCGATGTAATCAATGCCGTAGCTCAAGGAATAAAAGTTTGGTGTGAGCAAAGGGAAGTCCATAAGATAACAGATCTTATAGGGTCTGCTCATTAGACTACTAAGAATCACCATCTCATCAGCAACCCTCTTATCGGAGTTTAAGCGGGTTGCTGTTTTCTTTTTCATCGAAAAATAGCAGGAATAATCCGCCAGACTCTTGAATTTCCTAACGGAAGTACGAAACAGGAGGCGAGGGCACTGAAGGTAGAGCAAATCATGACTCGCTTACAAAACCATGGCTTCGAGTGTTATAAAGTAGGTGGAGTCGTTCGGGATTATCTGCTGGGGGTCGAAAATCTAGACGTTGATTTAGCAACCTCTGCTTCGCCCGATATTGTAGTAGAGCTTTTTGCAGAAGCTGAAGTTCAAACCGTCGGAAAGCAATTTGGGGTAGTATTAATCGACGGTATTGAAGTGGCTTCATTTCGTGGGGAGCGGTATGATACTCCTGGTAAGCCATTGATCCATGGAGTCGGAAGTTTTGAAGAAGATGCTTCGCGAAGGGATTTTACAATTAATGCCATGGCCATGGATCAGAACGGACGAATCCTTGATCCTTTTGGAGGCCAAGCCGACCTTGAACAGAAATTGATTCGGACAGTAGGAAACCCTGCTTTGAGATTCATGGAAGATCCTGTTCGGATTATACGTGGAATTGGGTTTGCAGTTCGGTTTGGATTTTCATTGGAAGTCGAAACTAAAAATGCGATGTCAAAACATAAAGAGTTATTGATCTCTGTTCCGAAAATTCGGATCGGAAAAGAATTACAGAAAATGTGTAAGGCGAATTGCCTGTCCTCAGGCTTACGTCTCATTGAGGATTTAGGATTGTTACAGATAATCATCCCTCAAATGGGCCATCTGCCAAAAGCAGAGCAAAATCCAAAATACCACCATCTGAATGCGTGGGAACATTCATTGGCTGTCTTAGCTTTTACTGAACGATTAATTTCAATACATCAAACCGATGAATTGAAATTTGCCGCCTTATTCCATGATTGTGCGAAAGGTCTACCCGGAATTCGTGCTTACCATGAAAAGAGCAAACTCCCCAGTGATCACGGACATGATGAAAAAAGTACCGCTCTAGCCGATGAAGTGATGACGGAATGGGCAATTTCTAAACCTGTCAAACAATCAGCCTTGTTCCTAATCAGACATCATATGCTGTTACCAAGAAGCAAAAATCCCAATGATCTAATTGCCTTTCTCAATGGCTTAGCCGATGAATTCCTTACGATTGGCGAGCTCCGTTCCCAACTCGGTAAACTTTATTGGCTGAAAAGGGCAGACATCCACGGAAAAGCCCTCCCAAATCGGGAGAGCGATGTCGATCACTTAAACGAGTTTTGGAAACTTCTGGAATTTGTAATTGATACGATTCCGTTTTACCGCAATCAGACCCAGATTCAAGCGAAAGATTTTACTGAAACCGGGGAAGCTCTGGGAGTACGATTGCATCAAAGTCTTTTGGAAGAGCAAGAAAAAATCACGAGAACAACCGAATGGATCGAGCACTTTGAACAAGCAAAAAAGGAGAATTTAAATCATGACCTGGATCAATGAAATTTTCGCACATTCTTTTGCCGTCTTTGCTTTGAATATTGGAGTGATCTTGATCGGAGTTCTAATTCTTCGTTTTGTGGGTAATAAAGCGTTTCTCCGACTTGCAAAAACCTCTAAAATCAAAGAAGGCCAAGTCTTAATTGCCAAAAAAATCTTTCAGACGGCTCTTTATACCTTTGCTATCTTTGCTGTGGTTCGAGAGGTTCCGGCGTTGTCCACTATTGCGACTTCGTTCTTGGCCGGTTCCGGTGTAATAGCGGTGGTTGTGGGTTTTGCCTCGCAAGAGGCTTTGACCAACATTGTCAGTGGTGCTTTTATCATTTTCTTTAAGCCCTTCGTGATCAATGATCGAATTTCTCTACCAGACAAGAATATCGTGGGTTTTGTGGAGGACATCTCCTTAAGGCACACCGTAATTCGCACCATTGAAAACAGCAGGGTTATTATCCCCAACTCCACAATTAACAGCTCGATTTTAGAAAACTCCAATTATAAAGATAATCGTAGAATGAATTTTTTCGGAATTGGTGTCAGTTATACTGCAGATTTGAATGCAGCCCTTGCTATTGTTGAAGATGAAATCCTCAAGCACCCATATTTTTTAGACACCAGAACCGCTATAGATATTGCTAAAGGCATCAAACCGGTGACGGCACGGGTGACTGCCTTGGGAGATTCCTCCATACAGATCCGCGCTGGTGTTTGGAGCGAAGACTTTGGCAAAGGCTATATTATGCTCTGTGATCTCAACAAAAGTGTGAAAGAACGTTTTGATCGTGAAGGCATCGAAATTCCTTATCCTTATTATAATGTTGTTATGAAACCGGAAAGAGTTTTGAAGGTTCATCAGGAAAATTTTAGTAAAACAAAGGAGGGTTCCGAATGAAACAAATATTCCCGTTTTTAATTGATGCCAAGGAACAAGAAGTTTCTGCCAATGTTGAAAAAGCGATTGTGACATGTATCGCCCATAGTCGAGTTTTTGACAACACACTTCCTCGAGAACGTCAAGAAGGGGAAGCATTGCTGGCCATAGCTCAAGTTCGATGGCCGATCCTATTAAAAAGGGTTTATGATCAGGATCGCGCTTATTTGTTTGATTTAATCGGGGTTCAGGGGGAGGAGATTCGCTTTCAAGTTCCTCCCGATCGGGTTTTGAACTTAGAAGAATTACAAATCACCCCTGGTGAATCCTATGAAGCAGATTTGATTCATGTGGCGGAAGCCCTCGCTACTCCTTTGCCGCAACCGTATTGTAGCAGCCTAGTGACCGAAGTGATTGGATTGCCGGTGATGTTGGGTAAAGAGCGCCATTTGGAAACCAGTGAGTGGGGAACTTCCCTTTTAGAGGGAAGTGGTAGCTCGATACAACAAGAGAAGGAAATGTTTGAAGCATGGGTACAAAATCTTCGTGCAGAAGACTTGAAACTCGATCAGCTAGTGCAATGCATCAAGGAAAAATCCACAGAAAGAACCGAGCAATTGGTTCGTCAAAGGGACAAAGCTTTACTACTGCTTCGTGAAGAAATCGAGTCTATGAAGCCACAAGTAGATCGAAGAATCAGCGATTTGAATCAAGAGTACCGTGGAATAGCCAACCAAGACCACGAAATCAAACAAAGAATGAATGGTCTGGAGCAGGAAATCAACCAAATCCAAACACAGGTCCAACGCTACAAAACAGTAGGTAGCTCTATGGCCGGTTTTTTTGAAGAGCAACTAAAAGTCAAACGAGAGGAATTTGCTCGGATCAGCGAATTGCAGACCCAGTATCAAACCGGCTGGAGCGATGAACTCTCGGCTCAGTCCTACTTGGCAAGAAGGCCTTTAGAGGTCTTACAAGAGCAGCTCAAGGAAGCAGAGTTGCAATGGCGCACCAAAGTGCAACAACAGCAGTCTTTAGAACAATCTCTGACAAGAACACTTCAAGAAGAGCAGTTAAAAATTCAAGCATCTAGTAAAGAATTGTTGCAAAGAAGTTTTGTCATTGGCAGTAATCTACCCGATGAAGTTTATTTGGAACTTCCCTTTGTGGTTGCAAAAGCTGGAACCCCGTTTAATCATCATTATTATGTGATTGCCCCGGGACGTTTAAAGAGCAAGAATCAAATCAGTGGCTTCTTCACGAATCTGCTCGGCCGTTTAAACATTCCTTATGCGGTGCGTGATAAAGCTTGGGAAGCCATGGCTGCTAGTTTAGAGAATTTCCTGAACAGGGCACAAGGCCCAGCCAAACTGCAACGAATGATCGAAGATCAGAATTTATTGGAAGATCCTGAATATTGGATGAAAGCCTTAGAGGGAATCAATGAGTTAGAAGCTGCCGGTCTTTTAAGTTTGAAAGAATCTGAAAATCTAAAAGAAGCCGTTGTGAAAAACTGGAGTGGTCGCACGGTGAATTAACTTGGAGGGACATTTTTGAGTAAGTCTGAAAGAGTAGGGTTTCGAGTTTGGTTTGTGATTCTGGTTTTGCTGACCCTTGGTGCAGGAATCTATCTCGGTGTTGTTAACTGGTTACGTTATTGGAATGCTCAACCGCTGATGAACTTGGATTTTCCTTTGATTTTAGAAGTAGAAGAATCCTTGGAGTATGATCTTCGTTTGAGAAATACGGGGGAGTATAAGGTTATAATACAAGATGTACAGTTGGAAGGAGAGGCGTTTTCCTGGGCTTTAGGAGCGTGGTCAGTAGAAAGTGAAGCAGGTGAGAATCAAATTCTGCCCTATACAAAAACTACAGAGGATGCGATTCTAAAGCTTCGTTTACAAGGACGGGACTCTTCGCAACTTTCCACAAAAATTGTAGTTATTTATCAATATGGGTGGTTCCGACATTCTATTGATTTAGAAATTAAAACAGAGTTGCCTTGAATCACAAGGCAACTCTGTTTTTTAAAGACACTATTTTCTTTGCCAAATCGGCTGATTCAGCTCCTCACGTTCGGTGGGGTAATCTTTTCGGAAATGAACCCCTCTTGATTCTTGGCGTTGTAGTGCGCCTTCAATAATCATCTGAGCAGTGGTAAGCATCGAAGCCAATTCGATTCGGTTCTGTAATTCCTTGGGGGTTTGCCAAGAAGTTTTGTAACTTCGTTCTTTCAACTCTTCCACCTGGTTTTTAGCTTTGAGTAACCCTTCCCCTGTACGTAAAGGTCCAACCAGATTATCCATTACCCAATGCAGCTCGGTTTTAAGGCTGAGTAGATTCTCCGTACCCTTATTCCCAGGTATAGATGAAATCGGTTGCACAGAAGGAGTATGAGAGGCTTCTTTCGCATATCTTGCAGCTCCTTTACCGGCGATTTGACCAAAGTGACTGATGTTGGTCAAGGCATTACCTCCGATTCTATTCGCGCCATCTACCCCGCCTGTCACTTCACCGCAAGCAAAGATGCCTGGTATTTCGGTTTGGCTTAAAGGATTGATTTGAACACCGCCACTCATATAATGCACAAGAGGGCGAACTCGGATGGGTCGTTTGGTAAAATCAAAATGATCTCGATTCAGCATCAACAATTCCTTGTAATAACGCTGTTGCCATTTCTCTGCCGGCATTTTCTCTAAATGGAGCAGCGGCGGGTTCCCTTGATCCCATTTCTCAGCAATGGCTATGGAGGTGCGATCTCGGGCATAAAGATTTCCTTCACGCCCGGTTGCAATCCCCCAGCTGTGTAATAGATCGAGTAAAAATTCGTTTCCATTTTCATCGGTCAGAGGGACTTGATCAATGATACCAAGGTCTATAAACCACATGGGCAGGTCTTCTTCCGCTAAGCCCATTGGATAAAATTGTACAAACTCCATATCGCGAAACGCCAAGCCCAGCTCATACAACATATGATATCCATCGCCCGTCGTTGTAACCGGATTATTGGTGCGACCATAAACGCGTCCACCACCGCCGGTTGCAATGACAATGGAATGGCAAGCAATCACTTGGCTTTTACCGGTAATCATACTGGTCAGCTCAACGGCACTGGCATGGTCATGTTGTGTTTGCAGGCCGTGTACTATATGGGCAGGGAGGAGATCGACGCCCATCTCTTTACAAGCCTGTAAAAGGGGTAAGGTCATACCCATGCCCCCAACCCGACTATTGGGTGCATAAGGAGAGACCGAACAACCACTGGATCGGACATAGCTTTTCATGTTAAAGCGCTGGAGGTTGAGTACTGACAAGGGCCCGTCTTGGCAGAAGGAATCGACCAAATCCGGGTCATTCATCCAACGACCGGTTTCCAAGGTCTTCTTCTGATGATCTTTCCAAGAGGTACCGGGCCCAGCGAAACTAAACCCACCTCCGGCAAAAGCGGTACAATTAGCTTTCCCGACTGCTGTCTTGCTAACCAAAAGGACGCTAACGCCCTCTTCTTTAGCAGCCAATGCAGCACACAAGGCGGCTCCGCCCCCACCTACCACAATGACATCATAGAAACTCTGCATCGTAAAACCTCCTTGAGTGAATTATGATGTTTAATTCTTTTTCAAAACAGAAACACCTTTTTTGCATCATAGAATGAAAGAATCCTCGTTCTTTTCTACAAGGAAAACACCAAAGAATCGTCGAAACAAGATTGAGTACAAGAATAAAGTTTCAACAGAGGAGGAGTAATAAATTGCTTTCAAAGGTTCATCAGCTCGTCGAAGAGTTTTATCCAATAACGGTTTCATTGCGTCGCCAAATCCACCAGAATCCCGAGTTGGGATTTCAGGAATTTCAAACAGCAGCATTGGTAGAGAAAACACTGAAGCAATATGGCTGGGAAGTTCGCTCCGGAGTTGCCGGAACAGGAGTGGTAGGTCTCTTAAGAGGGAGTTCAGAAGGACCTACCGTTGCGATTCGTGCCGACATGGATGCACTACCCATTCAGGAATTGAACGATGTGCCGTATCGTTCACAGAACGAGGGAGTCATGCATGCTTGCGGTCATGATGTTCATACAGCATCCTTATTAGGAACGGCTATGGTTTTATCACGGTTGCAATCTTCGCTCAAAGGCAATGTCAAGTTGATTTTTCAACCGGCAGAAGAAGGTCCCGGTGGAGCCCTACCGATGATCAACGAAGGTGTTTTAGAAAACCCCAAAGTCGATGTCATTTTTGGAGCTCATGTTTGGCATGACGTTCCGGCAGGAAAAATTGCGGCGCAATCTGGGCCGATTATGGCAGCACCCGATTCTTTTGTGATTACCATAACCGGTCGGGGTGGACATGGCGCTCAACCGCATCTTTGTATTGATGCTATTGCGATTGCAGCACAAGTAATCAACGGCCTGCAGCATATCGTGAGCAGACGGTCTAATCCATTGGATCCGGTGGTTTTGACAATTGGTAAAATGGTGGGCGGCGTTCGAGGCAATGTAATCGCCGAAAAGGTTGTAATGGATGGAACTTTGCGAACTCTGAATCAGAACACAAGGACTCAATGCAAAAAATGGATCGAAGAGCAAGTTGCATCCATTTGTGAATTCTACGGTGCACAACATGAAGTTCGATTTACCGATGCCTATGATATCACAATCAGTGATGATGAGGTTACCGATTTCTTGATTCAAAGTGCCCGAAAAATCTTAGGTCAAGAACAGGTTTTGACAAAATTAGAGCCCTCCATGGGAGCTGAGGATTTCTCCTTTTTCATGAAGGATATTCCCGGTGTTTATTTTAGATTAGGAATCCAAGATGAAGATAAAGTTCACCCAATTCACCATAATCGCTTTGATGTTAATGAAGAAGTATTGCGGGTGGGTATGAAAGTGTTTTCACAAGCTGTCATCGATATTTTGGAGGGAGGTGCTGAACCATGGAGAAAGTAATCTTAACCCCGGGACCTGTAGAAGTATCGGAAGCCGTTCGCATGGCAATGGCAAAACCCATTGTGAATCCGGATCTGGACCCCCAATTTTTTGATTTTTACCGACAACTATGCGCAAAACTGCAAAAGGTTCTCCATACGCAAGAAGATGTTTTGGTGTTGAATGGCGAAGGGATTCTCGGGCTCGAAGCAGCAGTGGTCAATGTCGTTGAACCCGGAGATACGGTGTTGGTTTTAGATAACGGTTTTTTTGGCAGAGGTTTCGCAGACTTTGTGACCGGTTGCCAAGGTAAAGTTGTCTTCTTAAGCAAGGACTATAACGTAGCCATTAAAGCAGAAGATTTAGAAAAGGCTCTTGATCAACACCCAGAAGTGAAAGCAGTGACCATGGTTCATTGCGACACTCCTTCCGGTATGTTGAATCCCATTGAAGAATTGGCGAAAGTTTGTCACCGACGTGGCGTCATTTCTATTGTTGATGCTGTCGCATCGATGGCGGGCGAAAGAATCATGGTAGACGAGTGGAAAATTGATATTCTCATTGGGGGCAGTCAGAAGGCCTTGTCTGCACCTCCCGGATTGACGATTATGGCGATTTCCGAAAGAGCCTGGCAGACTATGAGAAATCGTAAGCAACCCTATGGCGGATTCTATTTGAATTTGATGATTTGGAAAAATGGCTGGTTAACTCATTTTAAAGAGTTTCCGTATACACAACCGGTTTCCGATTTGTATGCCCTTGATGAAGCAGTAAATCGGGTTTTAGAGGAAGGAGAAAACCTCTACATTAGACACCAAAGAATTGCTTCGGCAGTGCGCCAAACGCTGATTAGGGCTGGTTTTGAAATCATGCCTCATGAAAACTGTCGTGCCGTAACGGTGACGGCCTTCATGGTACCAGAAGGATTAGTAGATGAAGCATTTCGCAACAAACTTTGGAAAAAGTATGGGATTATGATTGGTGGAAGTTGGGGAAGTTTAGCTGGCAAAGTGTGGCGAATCGGTCACATGGGAGAAGGAGCGAAAGCAGACAAATTGTATCGGTTCTTTGATGCATTTGAAAAGATTTTGCTGGATTATAACCGGGAGCCGTATCCCATGGCGGCTGCTTTTGCAGAGCTTTACCAAATGTCGAATTTATAACAGGCAACAGAACGGAGGCTTCATCCCTTGGAGCGTTTTTTATCCATACCGGCATTGCCCGGCGAGCCTAGTCCCAAAGAGTTGAGGCAGAATATTTTCAAAATGATCTGGCCGGTAACCATCGATTCAATTTTACAGATGATGGTGGGCATGGTAGCAAGCGCTATGGTAGGTAGAATTGGAGCAACTGCCATTGCCGCGATCGGTCTCTCGTCTCGAGTCACTCAAATCAGTTGGGCACTTTTCTTTGGTATTTCTACAGGGGTCACCGTTTTAGTCGCTCGCTGTTATGGTGCTAAAGAGATGGCGGAAGCACGCAAGATTGCCTTCCAAGGATTACTCAGTGCAGTCATTCTGATCAGTATCATGACGATTTTGAGTTTTATCTTTGCAAAACCCTTTTTGAATTTAATGAATGTGGGAGAAGAATTATTGGCAGCCTGCATGGCATACTTGCAGATTGCGCTTTTTTCCTTACCGTTAGTTGCAATGATTCAAATTAGTGCCGGAATCATGCGGGGGGTAGGAAACACCAAGACTCCGATGCTGATTTCATTGGTGGTCAATTTGATCAATGTTTTAGGTTGCTGGTTGTTTATTTATGGGAACTTAGGGTTCCCTGCAATGGGAATTCGAGGAGCTGCTGTGGCTGCACTATTTGGTCAGGGTATGGGGGCGATTTTGGCTTTATCGGCAGTGTTTTCTCCTTTTTCCGGCTTGCAGCTTCGTAAAGAAGATATTGCACCGTTGCATTTTCCCGATGTCAAACGAATCATGCGAATTGGTGTTCCAAGCTCAGCAGGTGATTTGTTTTGGCAAGTTGCTTCTATTGTGATGACCAGTGTCATCGTGACCTTTGGTACCATTGCCTTAGCTGCCCATAATCTTGGCATGCAGGCGGAGGGGATTTCCTACATGCCGGCTGCCGGGTTAGGAATTGCTGCTACGGCTTTCGTCAGTCAAAGTTTAGGAGCTAAGAATCTTAATTTAGCCAGAAGATATATTCAGGAGATCTTCAATGTGTCCATGGCTTTCTTTGTCTTCGCTTCCTTCCTGTTGATTTTCGGCGGACGCTTCATCATGTCATTATTGACCAATGATCTGGAGGTCATCAGTTTAGGGGCAAAGTATTTAATGCTGATGGGCTTTGCTCAAATTCCTCTTGAAATGGGCGGGGTGATCAATGGGGTATTACGAGGTGCCGGAGACACCAAATGGGTCATGTATATACAGGCAATTGGTATGTGGTTACTTCGGATTCCACTGTCCTATATCTTAGGAATTCAACTGGGCTTCGGCATCATGGGTGTTTGGTGGGCGATGACCATTGATTTATTTGTTCGGTTCTTTTTAGTCCTTTGGCGGTATCGCCTGGGCAAATGGCAAACGATGCAGGTCTAAAAACAAAAACATAAGGAGGTTCGTTATGTATTGTAAAGACATTATGATTGATCGACAAGAAGTGATATCTGTAAATGAAGATTTCACGCTGAGTAATGCACTAAGACGCATGGATTTCTATGGTTTTCGTGCCTTACCCGTCGTCAATTTTGGCAGAATTTTAGGGGTTATCGAGTTATTCGATATTTATGAGCACCTCTACGTTAAGAAAGATATCAATGCCGAGGAATCCTTGGTCCGTGATGTGATGAAAACCGAATTCTCATATGTTAACGGCACTGATGTGGTGGAAGCCGCAGCCCGACTGCTGACCCAGCAACGCAGTATGTTCATCCCCGTTTTACAAGATGATACCCGAGATCAGTTTCTTGGAATCATTCCTTCGAATCGACTAATGCAAATCTTTATGTCAGCAGTCGGGCTTCATAGCGAAGGGAATCGAATCACAGTGTCTCTTCGTAATGAAAAGGGCGAATTAGCTCGACTCGCGCGTCAATTATTGCGTGCAGGGGCCAATATAGAGGGGTTGTTACCCGTATCGTACATACCAGGTGTTAAACAGGAAGATCAAAATGTGTTCGTTATCGTGAAATTTGAAGGCGACATGGAACGCGTGCTTTTGGCATGCGAAGATGCCAAGATACAAGTTCTCACGAGTGACCGAATTTAGGAACAGAGAAGTGGGTGTAAGGCTGTCTTTTTCAGATAGCCTTACACCGAAATTCTAGGAGAAGGGGGCGAACCGATGAGTGAAAAAGATCGAGAGTTGGAACGCTTTTGTCAACAATTGACCAATGCTATGCCTGAGCAATGCAGTATTGAACGCTTATATGTCGATGTCAATGCGCGCCTATGGCATTTAGTATTAGAAGGAAATATCTCTCCTGAAGAGAGATTGGCCTGTTCAAGCAACTTACAGAAAGTGATTGATCAGCGATGGTCGTTGACGGTAAGTTGGCAAGAACCTGCTCGAGTCAGCATTGAATTTGAGGATCCTTTGGCTGAACAACTGGATTCTGATTCTCCGATGTGGGAGAGCGAACCCCAGGAATCTCCGTTTGTCTCTGAACAGCTTGAGGCTGAAATAGATACGGAGTGGCAGCCGATTGAAATAGAAAAGACCGATGAAGATCTGGAAGAAGAGTTCCGCAGAAAACGAGACGAAGAAGTTATGGCTCAAGTCGAAAAAATCAAGCAGGAAAGTAAGCAAGCAATTCGAAAAGCAGGATCCAAGAGTCAGCATTACCTCGGTAGAAGTATAACCGGAGAAGCAATTCCAATCAAAAACGTGATGGAATCTCCACAGACTCTGATTATCAAAGGGGAGATTTTCCGATTAGATCGGCAGAATCTTCGAAATGGGCAGATCTTATATAAGTTTGACCTCTACGACGGAACAGATTCTTTGACGGTAAAGGCCATGATTCGTGACAATAGCAATGCAGCCCAACAAAGCAGCAATGGCTATGGAAATCGTAATCGCCCCCCTGTTGCTCATCGAATGGATGATTTGAAAGTTGGGCAGTGGGTCCTTGTTTCGGGTAAAGCCGCAATCGATCGATTTGAAGATCAAGAATGCACGTTAACGGCAGACGCCATCAATGATACAGAAGCACCTCCCAAAAATCGTAAAGACACCCATGAGATGAAGCGAATCGAGCTTCATGCCCATACCAATATGAGTAGTATGGATGCTTTGTGTGATGCAGGGGCACTCGTAAAGCGAGCTTACGACATGGGCCATACTGCAATCGCCATTACAGATCACGGTGTGTTACAAGCATATCCTGAAGCTGCTGCTGCAGCAAAAAAACTAGGAATGAAAGTTTTGTATGGCTGTGAGATTTACTTAATCGATCACGAAGAGGACAAGAAATATAGACATTGTGTGGTTTTGACCAAGAATAAAATTGGCCTGAAAGAGCTTTACAAATTAACCAGTAAAGCACACTTGGAGAATTTCTATAAACGTCCCCGTGTATTGCGAGCAGATTTGCAAGCAGCACGATCGGAATTAATTTTAGGGTCCGCTTGTGCATACGGAGAGGTTTACAGCACCCTGATCGATGGTTATGAGGGCAATTTTGAAAAGGCGTACCTGCAAGCGAAAGAATTGGCGAAATTCTATGACTATTTGGAAGTGATGCCAATTGGTCATAATCGCTTTGCCATTGAAAACGGCAAGGTACCTAATGAAGAAGCATTGCGAGAAATCAACCGTTGTCTGTTCAAAATAGGCAGAGAATTAGGGAAGCCGGTGGTTGCAACCGGTGACGTTCATTTTTTAGAACCCGAAGATGTGATCTACCGTGATATCCTTCAGGCCGGTCAAGACTATGAAGCAGATGAGTCGAAACCGCTGTTGCATCTGCGAAATACCGATGAAATGTTAGCAGAGTTTGCCGATTGGCCAGCAGAAGAAGCGTATGAAGTGGTGGTCACGAATCCGAATCGGATTGCGGACCAGATTGAGGCATTCAGTCCCTTATTGGACAAGTTATATCCACCGATCATCCCGGGAGCGGAAGAGGAATTAACTCGGTTAACCTATGAGACGGCACGTAAAATGTATGGAGACCCGTTACCCAAGAATGTTCTGTCGCGGATCGAATGGGAGCTGACTTGTATCATCGGCTATGGCTACGCAGTCAATTACTATATTGCTCATAAATTGGTTAAAAAATCGATGGAGGACGGCTATTTGGTGGGATCCCGCGGTTCCGTTGGCTCATCGTTGGTCGCAACTTTGACTGGAATCACAGAGGTGAATCCTTTATCGGCACATTATCGTTGCCCTGAATGTAGTTATTCGGATTTCAGCCATGATAAAGAATTCGATTGTGGTGCCGACATGCCGGATCAATTGTGTCCCAAATGTGGAAATCCATTAATCAAAGATGGTTTTAACATTCGTTTTGAAGTTTTTATGGGCTTTAAAGGCGATAAGATTCCGGATATTGACCTTAATTTTTCCGGAGAATATCAATCACAAGCGCATAAATACACAGAAGAGTTATTCGGCAAAGAATATGTGTTCAGAGCCGGTACCATTTCCACCGTGGCCGATAAAACGGCTTATGGGTTCGTCATGAAATATGTGGAGAAGACCGGAGCTCAATTGAGGAAAGCAGAAATCAATCGCCTTACCCTTGGGTGTACCGGTGTTAAGAGAACGACAGGGCAGCATCCGGGAGGATTAATGGTTGTACCCAGTAATATGGATATTCATGATTTCACTGCTGTACAGCATCCCCCAGGAAAAGATGGCTCTGAAGTGATTACAACCCATTTTACCTACCAAGCGATTCACGATAATCTTCTCAAATTGGACTTACTCGGGCATGACGATCCTACGATTTTACGGAGGTTACAGGAATTAACCGGGCTCGATGTCCGCAATGTTCCTTTGGATGACCCTCAGACCATGAAATTATTTGTTTCGACCGAATCGTTGCAAGTTCGTCCGGAGGATATTGATTCGGAAACCGGTACGTTTGGAGTACCAGAATTTGGAACCCCCTTCACCCGCCAAATGTTAATCGACGCCAAACCGCACTACTTTTCTGATTTGATTCGGCTTTCAGGCTTCTCCCATGGGACCGATGTATGGGCCGGGAATGCCAGAGAGTTGATTGTTCAACAGAATGTGCCTTTATCAGAGGCCATTTCTACCCGAGATGCCATTTTACTTTACCTGATGGCGAAAGGAATAGAAGATCAGGCTGCCTTTCAGATCATGGAATCTGTGCGAAAGGGTCGAGGGATCAAACCGGAGGAAGAGGAATTAATGCGCTCTCATGGAGTGCCGGAGTGGTATATCACTTCTTGTAAGAAGATAAAATATTTATTCCCCAAAGCTCATGCCGCGGCCTATGTATTATCGGGTTTCCGAATTGCATGGTTCAAATTACATCATCCTTTGGCCTTTTATGCGACCTACTTTACGGTTCGTGCAGCAGGCAATTTTGATGCCGATTTGGTTTCTCAGGGATTACCCGCGGTACGAAGTGAAATTCAAAATATTCGCCGCAAAGGCAATGAGGCAACCGCCAATGAAAAAACCCTACAAACGCATTTCGAGCTTGCTTTGGAAGCCATGCATCGGGGTGTAGGGTTTGCAAAAGTAGATCTATATCGCTCTGCAGCCAATGACTGGCTGATCTTGGAGGGCAATAAATTATTACCGCCATTCTCAGCGTTGCAAGGAATTGGATCCAATGCAGCAGAAGCTTTAGTTGAAGCGCGCAAAGGTGGTGCGTTTACTTCGATTGAAGATTTGAGCATACGGGGTCGAGCCAACAAAACAGTGATTGAAGTTTTACGTAAACATGGTTGTCTCGATGACTTAACCGAAACCGACCAATTAACATTATTTTAGGAGGTGTTCCTTATGAAACAGGAAAAAATCGATCGCATCAATCAACTGGCAAAGAAAGCCAGAGAAGTGGGATTGACTCCCGAAGAGGCCGTAGAGCAAAAAGAACTACGAGCTGAATTTATCCGCGATTTCAAAGGCAATTTAGAAGCCCAACTTGAAAATGTCTACATTGAAATGCCCGATGGCAGCAAAGAAAAACTTCAGAAAAAGAATCCATAAGAAGAGACAAGGAGATATAGGATGTTGGAAGAAAATACGATCATCGTACTCAAACCGCAGGGGTTGAGTCTTCTTGAAGTCGTTCAAGTAGCCCGAAAAGGGGCAAAAGTTGTTCTGTCTGAGGAGTTAAAAGAAAAAATCAATCAATCCAGACAATTGGTTGAGAAAATGATTGAGCAGAAGAGAGTTGTCTATGGCATAACAACCGGGTTCGGCAAATTTGCAACGGTCACCATTGGACCGGAAGATACACGTGCCTTACAACATAATCTGATCGTCAGTCATGCGGTGGGAGTAGGGAAGCCACTACCTGAAGAAACAGTTCGAGCCATGATGCTTTTGCGTGCATACTCGCTTAGCCGGGGTTATTCCGGCATTCGGCTTACAACAATTCAAGCCTTGCTCGATGCTCTCAATGCCGGTATTCACCCGGTTGTACCTGAAAAGGGAAGTCTTGGTTCCAGTGGCGATTTAGCCCCTCTTTCTCATATGATCTTGCCTCTCCTAGGACTTGGCGAAGCCTTTTACAAGGGGAAACGCATTTCCGGTCAAGAAGCTTTACAAGCCGTCGGCTTAAAACCGATTGTTTTGGAGGCCAAAGAAGGATTGGCTTTGAATAACGGAACACAATGTATGACTGCAGTTGCAGCGTTGGTGATTGCTGATGGCGAGAAATTGGTTCATGCGGCCGATATCATCGCCGCTCTTACCATGGAGGCATTAAATGGCATGCCTAGTGCCTTTGATCCGCGCATTCATCAGATTCGCAATCATCCAGGACAAATCGAAACCGCCACCACCATGCTGAACTTATTGGAAGGTTCCGAGTATACCGCTCCCAAAGATCACCCACGAGTTCAAGATGCCTATGCACTTCGCTGTATTGCCCAGGTTCATGGTCCCATTAAAGAAGCATTGGCCTATGCAAAGCAAGTCGTAGAACGAGAAATTAATGGTGTTACCGATAATCCACTGATTTTCCTTGACACAGAAGAAGCCATTTCGGGCGGGAATTTTCACGGAGAGCCAATCGCCTTAGCCTTGGATTTCTTAGGAATCGCTTTTTCGGAACTGGCCAATATTGCAGAACGGCGGTTGGAACGGTTGGTGAACCCGGCTTTATCCAATGGATTGCCTGCTTTTTTGACGACCCGTGGCGGGGTGAATTCGGGCTTCATGATCGTGCAGTATTCTGCTGCAGCATTGGTCTCCGAGAATAAAATTTTGGCTCATCCGGCCAGTGTGGATTCCATCCCCAGTTCCGCAAATCAAGAAGACCACGTCTCCATGGGCACCATTGCAGCGCGTAAAGCAGCTCAAATTGTAGACCATGCGACCCATGTTTTAGCAATGGAACTGCTGGCAGCTTGCCAGGGGATTGATTTAAGAGGTCCCAAGAGATTGGGCAAAGGTACGGAACCGACGTATCGCAAACTGCGTGACCGTGTTGCGATGCTCGAAGAAGACCGAGTCATGTATCCGGACATTGATGCAGCAGTAGTTTTAATTCGTGAAGGACTTTAAGGAGGATTATCTTTATGGCTAAGATCGTTGAATGCATTCCTAATTTTTCCGAGGGGAGAAATCCAGAGGTAATCGAAGCAATTGTTGATGAAATCCGTAAAATCGAAGGTTGCGAATTATTGGATGTCGAACCCGATGCTTCTCATAACCGAGTGGTGGTCACTTTTACAGGAACACCGGAAGCAGCCTTAGAGGCGGCCTTTCTTGCCTGCAAAAAAGCAGCGGAGCTGATCGATTTAACCAAACATCACGGAGAACATCCACGGATGGGAGCTACCGATGTGATTCCTTTTGTTCCGGTTTCCGGAATGACCATGAAGGAGTGCGTGAAGTTAGCAAATCAACTGGGCGAACGTATTGCAAACGAACTCAATATTCCAATTTATCTTTATGAAAATGCCGCTACCAAACCGGAGCGTAAAAATTTGGCAGATGTTCGTCGGGGTCAATTTGAAGGGATTCGGGAAGAGATTCATTTACCGGAGCGAAAACCTGATTTTGGTCCGCAAGTCATACATCCCACAGCCGGATGTACAGCAGTCGGTGCAAGAAAACCCTTGGTGGCTTTCAATGTCAACTTAGGAACTGACGATTTAGAAATTGCGAATGCCATTGCCAAAAAAATCAGAGGTTCTTCCGGCGGATTCATGCATGTCAAAGCATTAGGGGTCGCCTTGGAAGATCGTAAGATCGTTCAGGTCTCCATGAATTTGGTGGATTACAAAAAAACTTCAGTCTACCATGCCTTTGAGTTTGTTAAACGCGAAGCCGAACGCTTTGGTGTTCGAGTGGTCGGTAGTGAAATTATTGGCCTTTTGCCCATGGAAGCGCTCATGGAGGCCGCGGTTTGGTATCTTCAGGTGGAAAATTATAAACCTGAGCAGATCTTGGAAAAACGTGTGTATCGCTTCTAATTTGTTGGAAGAGAGGGTAAGCTCATGGACTTGATCCTTAAAAATATTACTGAAATGGTTACCAATGCCGGACACGGTCCAGAAGCGGTGCGCGGCAAAGCTATGCAAGAAATCGGTTTACAACGGCAATGGGCTGTGGCTGTAAAAGATGGGAGAATCGCCCAGGTGGGTCCTGAAAAGGAGATTCTTACTCATCAAACCACTCAAACCGAAATCGTGGATTTGTCAGGAAAGCTTTTGTTGCCGGGGTTTGTAGATCCGCATACCCATTTGGTCTATGCCGGGAACAGAGCCCATGAATGGGCGTTAAAGCAGCAAGGGGTACCCTATTTGGAGATTCTGCGTCAGGGTGGCGGTATTTTGGATACCGTCCAGAAGACCAGAGCTGCCGGCAAAGAAACCTTAAAAAAAGAAACACGAAAACGTCTGCAAGCCATGCAACGGTGTGGCATTACCACGGTTGAAATCAAAAGCGGATATGGCTTAAATACAGAGACGGAATTATTGCAATTAGAAGTAATTGGAGAATTGCAACAAGAACAACCCCTCGATCTCGTGGCCACGTTTATGGGAGCGCACGCAACTCCCCCTGAATACCGTCAAAATCCACAAGCCTTTATTGATTTAGTGATTGATGAAATGATCCCTGCCGTTGCCATTCAAGGAATTGCCAAGTTCTGTGATGTTTTTTGTGAAACAGGAGTGTTCACACCGGAACAATCTCAAATGATCTTAGAACAAGGCAAAGCCTACGGACTAATTCCTAAAATTCATGCAGATGAATTAGAAGTCAGCGGCGGTTCGCACATTGCTGCTGAAGTCAACGCCATTTCTGCAGACCATTTGTTGGAAACTGAAGAGGAACAGATGATCAAAATGGCAGAAGCCGGTGTGATTGGGGTTTGTTTACCTGCAACCTCGTTTAATCTTGCTAAGGGCAAATATGCCAGGGCAAGAGCAATGTTGGACCATGGCATGGCGATCGCTTTGTCTACCGATGCCAATCCGGGATCATCTCCGACTGAGAATATGCAGTTTGTTTTGTCACTCGCTTGCCTTTATTTGAAGTTGACACCTGCTGAAGCGATTATGGCAGCGACCCTGAATGCGGCTCATGCCATTGGTTTGGGTCATGAGATTGGTAGCATTGAAGCTGGGAAATTCGCAGATTTTGTGGTGATGGATGCTCCATCGATTGAATATCTACCGTATCATTTTGCCATGGATCATGTGGCACAAGTTTATAAAAAAGGGAAAAGAATTCATTAAAGGCAGGTGAGCGAGATGTCGTTTGCGTCTCAAGTAAAAGAAGAATTGGTGAGTCGCTGGGACTTTCGCGCCTGTTGTTATAAAGCAGAGTTAGCAGCAATCATTGATACCATTGGAAGCTTAAATCTTTCCAGTCAAGGGTTATCGTTGCATATGGCAACACAGAGCGCAAGAACAGCGAATCGCATATATCGGCTGATTCACGAAAAGATGAAAGTACCCGCTCAAATCTATACCAGAAAAGAAACCAGACTGGGCAAGAAGAATAGTTTTTTAGTAGCGGTTCACGGAAATGAAGATACTGAGAAATTGTTGTTGAAAATAGGCAAAGAAGGCAATTTGGGCTTGAATCACGATATTCCAGAGCAATTATTGCAATGGGATTGTTGTAAGCATGCTTATTTGCGAGGGGTGTTTTTGGCTTCTGGGTCAATCAGTGATCCTATGAAGAAAACGTATCATCTTGAAATGATCACACACTGGCCGGAACATGCAGTACAGATCTGCTCTCTTCTAGATCATCACGAATTGAACCCGCACATTGTAGAGCGCAAGGGAAATCAGGTCATTTATTTAAAAGACAGCAATCACATCTCGGATTTTTTAACGATGATTGGTGCAATCAACTCCATGTTGAATTATGAAAACACACGTGTGTTAAAAGAGACTCGAAACTCGATTAACCGAACGACCAATTGTGAAATGGCGAATTTGGATCGAACTTTGGAAGCTGTTATGGAACAAAAGGCATATCTGCTGTGGCTACGTCGGCAAGGAGGGTTTTCGAAATTAACCCCCGCACTGCTCGACGCTGCTGAAGGACGCTTGGAATATGGAGACCTGACCTTAAAAGAGTTAGGGGCGAAGTTGGAAATTAGCAAGTCTGCATTGAATCACAGGCTTAGAAAACTACGGGAGATTGCCATTGAACTTGGTTGGAATGGTGTTCTAGAATGGGAAGAAGCAGAGAACGAAGAAGTAGAAGATGAAGGGGCAAATTTATGCTAGAAATTGTGCAAGGCACGATGTCGCATTGGCCGACGATCCAAGTTTTTTTACCCTTAGCTGCCGATGAAGATGATTATGTGAAGGACCTATGGCCGGAGTGGATCGCTCACCCAGAAAAGGGTATGACCTTGGTTGCTCTTTGGAATCAACAGCCCGTGGGAACGACCTATATTGCTTATACCGATTCCACAACCTGTTGGTTTCAAGGGATCCGCATCGATCCTCGTTTTCAAGGGAAAGGAATCGGGCAGGCAATGTCAAAAGAGAGCGTGCGACTTGCCAGAGAAAAGGGTTTTAAAACCGCCCGTTGTGGGATTGATGGCGACAATCACATCTCACAACACGTGACTGCGAAAGCAGGATTTGAGATGATCTGTCATTATCGTGCCTATTTGAAGCAAAATTTTCCACTTCAAACAACTCAAGTTGAAGGTAAGTGGCAGCCGGCGGGGGAATCGGATATAAAGGGTTTTGTTGAACTTCAAAAAACCTCAAGGGTGACTCAAAAAAATGGAGGGTTCCTATTTGCCTTCAATTTTTTCCCTCCGATGGTTACTGAAAACCTCCAGGAAGAGGCGGCCCCCTGGGATGAGCCTCATTTCATGAAGTATGTTTGTGAAGATGAAACCTTTGCCTATGCCGATGTTCATTATGGTGACGAAGAAGAATTGCATGGCAAGGGCTATTTGGTACAAAGTGTGGTTGCCTCGAATCGCATTGATATCGAGCTAGTCTGGGATGCTTTGGAGGGATTTTTGCGCAAGGAAGAGCACCAAGGTATTTTGGTTTGGGCGCATGAAATGGATTTCATTGTGCCGGTCCTTTTAAAAAGAGGATACCAGTTCCTAGAAGGCCAAGGGTTCCAAATTTGGGAACTTCACTTATAAATCGGCTGGGTTTCAAACAAGGGGGTGACGAAGGTGGCTTCCTGGAATCTGTGGCATGGTTGTCACAAGATTAGTGAAGGGTGTCAGCATTGTTATGTGTATCGTAGTGACGCTCGTCATGGGGTTGACAGCTCTGAAATCCATCGAACCCAAAATTTCGACCTCCCGATCCGGCGTAACCGAGCTGGTGAGTATAAGGTCCACTCGGGTGAGCTCGTCTATACCTGTTTTACCTCCGATTTTTTCTTACCTGAGGCCGATCAATGGCGCGCCGATGCTTGGAAGATGATCCGTCAACGACCGGATCTACGGTTCTTTTTTATTACCAAACGCATCGAACGCTTTTGGGAGTGCATCCCTTCGGATTGGGGTGAGGGCTATGCCAATGTAGGCATCGGCTGTACTACTGAGAACCAAGTGCGAGCAGATCAACGACTTCCTATTTTTTTAGAAGCCCCCATTGCTTTTCGGAGCATCATTTGCGAACCTTTGCTGGGACCGGTTCACTTGGAACACTATTTGTCACCGGCGATCGATCTGGTCGTTGCCGGTGGAGAGTCGGGACCAGAGGCGAGGGCCTGTGATTACGAATGGATTATGTCGCTCCGAGAGGCTTGTTTACAACAAGGGGTGCCGTTCCATTTTAAGCAAACCGGAGCCAATTTCATAAAAGATAAAAAGCACTATAAAATCCCCCGCCCTTTACAACATAGTCAAGCTCATAAGGCGAATATTGATCTGATCATTCCCGGTAAGAGTCATTTTTTTGCAGAAAGAAGCGAGGTATTGCCATGAATCTATTTGCTCAGCGGATGTCTCAGTTGCAAGGAGAAGGGGCTTATAAAGTCTTAGCCCAAGCCAATGCTTTGGAAGCAGAAGGCCGTTCCATTGTTCATTTGGAAATCGGACAGCCAAACTTTCCTACGCCAAAGCATATCAGTGAAGCTGCTTTCCACGCAATCTCTCAAGGAAAAACCGGTTACACGGCCTCACAAGGCACACCTGCTTTAAGACAAGCAATTTCAGAGTATTGCTTGCAACACAAAAAGGTGCATACCAACGCAAATGAAGTGGTTGTTGCACCGGGAGCCAAGCCGATCATTTTTTACTCCATGTTGGCTTTGATCGAACCAGGGGATGAAGTCATCGTACCGAATCCGGGTTTTCCAACCTACGCTTCTTGCGTGCACTTCTGCGGAGGGACTGTTAAAGATTTGATTCTTTCTTCTGAGAATCAGTTTGATCCGGATCCGGATCAGCTCTTATCGCTCTTATCACCAAAAACCAAGTTGGTCATCCTCAATAACCCGAATAATCCTACCGGAAGAAGGACCTCAAATGCTACAATGCTACGCATTACAGAGTTGATTCGGGACTATTCCGACGCCTATGTATTATCCGATGAGATTTACGATCGTTTGGTTTTTGAACAGAAAGAAGAAGTCTTTTCGCCGGCAACCGTTCCCGGCATGAAAGAACGTACCATATTATTAGATGGATTCTCAAAAACTTATGCAATGACAGGATGGCGCTTAGGTTATGGAGTCATGAACCCCATTTTAGCAGAAGCCTTTGCTCGCCTGATGGTTAATTCCAATGGCTGTACGGCCGCTTTTACCCAAGATGCCGGAGTTGCGGCACTCCATGGCCCGCAAGCCGAAGTGGAGCATATGAAACATGAATTCGCAGAACGTTCCGTTTGGTTAGCAGAACAATTGAATCAAATGAAAGGTGTTCAATGTGTGATACCCAATGCTGCTTTTTATGTCTTTCCCAGAGTTACAGCGACCGGGATTGACAGCGGAGTATTAGCCGATCGTATTTTGAACGAAGCTGGGGTCGCTTGTCTAGATGGAGGCTCTTTTGGTTCCTATGGTAAAGGCTATTTGCGGATGTCTACCGCTAATTCCATGGAAAACCTGCAAATCGCCGCACAACGATTAGCAGCCTTTTTTGAAAAATGTTAAGGAGGGTCTAGTAATGGCAAAGAAAAAAACTGTTCTCGATTTGGTGAAGATGAAAGAGAAGAAAGATCAGGTAGCCTGGGTAACGGCGTATGATTTTCCTATGGCTTCGTTTGCAGAACAAGCTGGTATGGATATGATCTTAGTCGGAGACTCCTTAGGAATGATTGTCTTAGGTCTGGACGGAACCAATCCTGTAACGATGGAAGATTGCATTTCTCATTGTAAAGCAGTGCGCCGTGGGGCCCCAAATACCATGGTGATCGGTGATATGCCCTTTGGGTCTTATCAAGTCTCGGTTCCAGATGCGGTTTTCAATGCATGCCGATTCCTGAAAGAAGCACAGGTTGATGCTGTAAAACTAGAAGGTGGGATTCGAGTCAAAGATAAAATTCGCGCCATTGCCGATGCCGGTATTGCCGTTATGGGTCATATTGGATTAACTCCTCAAAGCTCCGGTCAATTGGGTGGGTTTAAAGCACAAGGACGCACGGTGCAAAGTGCCCAAGCAGTCATAGAAGACGCTTTGGCAGTTGAAGAAGCTGGAGCCTTTTCAATTTTAGTGGAAGCAGTTCCGCCGGAAGTCACTGCATTTCTTTGCGAACGGTTAAGTATCCCAGTTTATAGTATTGGTGCAGGTCCTGCTCATGGTCAACTTTTAATTTGCGGAGATATGCTTGGGTTGTTCCAAGCCTTCACACCGAAATTTGTCAAACGATATGCGAATGTTGCTGAAGTGGAAAAGCAAGCCTTCAAGAATTATATTCAAGATGTTAAAACAGGAGCTTTCCCAGAGGATGAACATGTTTATCATGTAATCGAACCCATGGACGGATTCCAAAAGCTGTTTGATCGTTATAAAAAAGTCTAGCTGAGCATAAAAAAGCGTCTTAATCGATTTATTCGACGAAGACGCTTTTTTTATACTTCTTTTTTACAACACTCCGTGACGGTTTCAATAAAGGCCTCGCTTGCCGGTGAAAGGGGGTGATTCTTATGATAAACCAAATAGAGCATGCGATTCAAAGAATCGGAATGCATCTCAAAAGTCAATAGATAATTCATTGCTTCAAAATCTTTGGCAGCTCTTTTAGATACAATGGAAACACCCAATCCGTTGCGCACCCCTTGCAAAATACTCTCGGTGCTATGTAGCTGTACCGAGGATTGCAGCTGATTGGGTTCTAAACCAATACTCAATAAGTATTCTTCAGACTCCTTACGGGTTCCGGAACCTTCTTCGCGCAGAATAAAAGTCGCTTTTCTCAATTCTTCTACAGGAAGGATCTGTTTGAATTTTTTATAGTATGGAGTGTATGGAGTAACAACCACCAGAGGGTCCGAAGCTATGGGGAGAAAAACACAAGGCACACGCTCTTTTTTGCTGCCGCAAATTCCAACATCAGCCTCCATGTCTAAAACCTTTTGGATCACATCGTGGCTGTCATATTGCTTGATTGTAAAGAACACCTGAGGGTATTTTGCAGTGAGTTGAGGTAAAATTTGAGGCATTAGGTATTGCGAAGGTACGGTAGAACAGGCAATGGTTAGCATTCCTTTGACTTCCGTTGTCAGTTTTTGCAAATCCTGGATTGCTTTTTCTTGCAAGGTGCTCATCTCCTGAGCAAAAGGATGAAAACTGCGACCTGCACGGGTAGGTGTAATTTCCTTAGTCGATCGAATGAACAACTGAGCACCCAACTCTTCTTCCAAGGATTTAATGTGAGCACTGACTGTTGGTTGGGAGAGATACAAGGCTTCAGCGGCTTTGGAAAAGCTTTTTAGCCGCATAACATGCAAAAAGACCTCGATTTGCTTAAAATTCATGGGAACTGCTCCTTGATTGTTCCAGCAAGTTGGATAAGGCTTGTAGGCAATATTCAACCTCTTCCGGAGTGTTCATGGGGCCAAAGGAGAAACGAATTGTACCGTGAGGGTACGTACCTAAGGTTTTATGGGCTCGTGGAGCGCAGTGTAAACCAACGCGCGTCATGATACCAAACTCATTTTCCAGCTGAAATGCGATTTCGGCAGGGTCTTGGTGAAGGGTAACAATGGAGACGACCGGAGCCCTGTCAAGACAATCCTTTCTACCAATCATCTGCACCTGGGGGATTTTCATAAGCCCTTCTAAAAATTGTTGGGTCAGTGCTAACTCGTGACGTGCAATGCTTCCTCTCGGTTGTTTTAGTAGATGCTCAAGTGCCGCATGCAAACCAATGATTCCGGGTAAATTCATGGTACCGGCCTCAAAACGATCGGGGAGAAAGGGAGGCATTTCTTCGGAGTGAGAAGTGCTTCCGGTTCCGCCACTAATCAGAGGGTCCATGATTTTCGCAATGCGGTCCGATACAATCATACCGCCAATCCCTTGTGGACCGCGCAAGCCTTTGTGACCTGGAAATGCTAAAACGTCAAGATTCAATTTTTGAAAATCGATTTCAAAGGGACCAGCCATTTGAGCTGCATCCAAAACAAAGAGAAGTCCATGCCGTTGACAGATCTCCGAAAGGGCTTGTAAGGGAAGAAAGGTCCCACAGACATTGGAAGCTGCTGTAATCACAATCGCTTTCGTGTTGGGTTGGATTTTAGCTTCTAAGTCCTCGGGAATCAAGGAGCCATCGGGTAGGCAAGGAACCGCATCGAACGATATTCCTTGTTTTTCTAATTGTATTAAAGGACGCATCAGGGCGTTATGCTCCATGGAAGAACATAACAGATGATCTCCCGAATGGAAGGTCCCCTTTAAGACCATATTTAAAGAATGGGTTACTCCGGGGGTGAAGATGACATTCTTGCTATGGGGTGCATGAAAGAGTTCCGCCAGTTTTTCCCTTGTGTCTAAAACGCGAAAGGCAACATCATAGCTTTCTGTGTAGGTACCACGATTGATATTATAAGCCTCACCACTGATAAATTGAAAAATTGCCTCTGCAACGCCGGGTGCCTTGGGAAAGGAAGTGCTGGCGTTGTCAAAATTGATTCTATGCATCGAAATCCCCCTCCTACTCATTGACACATTATAACGTATCGGCAACGAAAAATCCAGTAAATATAGTCAAAAACTATAAAGCAAAAAATAGAATCATATAATAGAATTTGATTTTTCTGTGAACTCTTATATAATGGGGGTGTTCAAAATTTCACAGAAGGGTTGAGTTTTACATGGAGAAGACACAGAAGCTCTGGATGATATTTTCGGGAGCTTTATTCGGGGCATTTGCTGTTTTGTTGGTTCGCTTTGGCAATCCAGCCAATATGGGGTTATGCATTGCTTGCTTTATCCGAGACATTGCCGGAAGTATGAAGCTACATCAGGCAGGAGTTGTGCAATACTTGCGTCCAGAAATCGTTGGTTTAGTTTTGGGTGCTTTTATCATGGCGGTAGCAAACAAAGAGTACCATGCACAAGGAGGATCCTCTCCGGTCACCCGGTTTGTTTTGGGAATCTTCGTTATGATCGGGGCTCTTATGTTTTTGGGTTGCCCCTTGCGAATGGTTTTAAGGCTGGCGGGAGGAGATCTCAATGCTGTAGTTGGCCTGCTTGGATTTACAGCCGGAATTCTTTTGGGCGTTTTTTTCTTACAAAAGGGTTTTTCACTCAAGAGAACCTACCAACAAAGCGGTTTTGAAGGCTCTATGATCACCATAGTCTTGGTTGGACTCTTCGTTCTCTCGCTGGTCGCACCATTGCTCTTTGCACGCAGTGAAACCGGCCCCGGTTCTATGGCTGCTCCTTGGCTATTGGCGTTAGGAGTTGGATTGATCATCGGAGCAGTCGCTCATAAAACGCGGCTTTGTATGGTTGGTGGAATTCGGGACGTCGTCTTGTTTCGTGACTTTCATCTTTTGACAGGATTTCTGAGCATTTTGGTAGTAGCGACTCTGGCAAATCTGCTCAATGGCAGCTTTCATCTGGGGTGGGTCAATCAACCGGTGGCATTCCAAAATTTCACCTGGAATTTCTTAGGCATGGCATTGGTAGGATTCGGTTCAGCCCTCTTGGGTGGATGCCCTCTACGGCAATTGATCTTGGCTGGAGCAGGAAACTCGGATTCTGCAATAACAATCTTAGGATTATTGGTCGGTGCAGCGATCTGCCATAATTTCGGGTTAGCCAGTTCTCTTGCAGGTCCAACCATGGCTGGAAAGATCGCAGTCGGTATTGGACTGATCTCGACTCTCATCATTGCACTCGTTAACACCTATAGGAGGCCTTAAAATGAAAACGATTGATGCACGTGGACTATCTTGTCCGGAACCGGTTTTGGTGACCAAAAAAGCAATTCAACAAGAATTACCGGTAACGATCCTTGTCGATCAGCAGGTCGCGGTTGAAAACATTGTGAGATTTGCTCACAAAGAAGGGCTCTACGACACAGTCAAAATTATGGATAACTATTTTTCCATTTTGATCTCAAGGCAATAAAATGGATTATTTAGCAACCTTTCATACCCACTATGGAGCTTTGAAGTTTCATCAATCCCTGAAAAATAAAGAAATACCTTCGCAGATGATGCCTGTGCCCCGAAACCTATCTGCTTCATGTGGAGTCTGCGTCAAGTTTCAAACCGAAACCTCCCAAGTGTGGTTGGATCAAGAGGATTTAGATCAAGTTGTTGAGTGTGTTGAAAATCATGGTTATCGAACGATATACAAAAGCCCATAGTTTTTTAAGAGCCTTCGCTTCAATGCAAAGGCTCTTCTTTATAATAACCCACCTGTCATAAAAAACCAAAACTTTTGAAATCCTATCTTGACAAATCCCTAGTAAGAAGGTAGGATATAGATAAAGCCGAGTAGCTTAATAGGAATTAAGGTGGTGGAGGCATGAAATTCTCGACGCGCAGTGAATATGGTTTGCGCGCCATGGTTGTTTTAGCAGGTATTGATGATGCAACACCCGTATCCTTGCGGCAAATCGCTGCTTTGGAACAGATTTCAGAGCAATATTTGGAACAAATCTTTATGGATCTGAAAAAAGCGGAGTTAGTACAGAGTATCCGCGGAGCCTACGGGGGCTATTTACTTTCCAGAGATCCTGCAGATATTACGGTTCGTGAAATCCTAGAAGTTTTAGAAGGACCGATTTTTCAATGTGAATGTTTAGGAAAAGAGGATGGACAACCTTCTTGTAGTTTTAAAGAAGAACCGTGCATTGTGCAAGTGGTCTGGAGAAGATTACAAGATGGTATGGACCGAATTTTAGAAGGAATGAATTTAAAAGATCTGCAACAAGGGAAATACCTATAAAGATTGAGAGAGGATGAATTCAATGAAGGTTATCTACCTGGATCACGCTGCAACGACACCGGTCGATCCACGTGTGTTGGAAGCGATGCTTCCAGCCTTAACAGAAGTCTATGGAAATGCGTCCAGTTTTCACCAAATTGGGCAAGCAGCCAGGAAACTCGTAGAAGCATCCCGTGAAACAATTGCGCAAGCAATCGGTGCCAAACCGGGAGAAATCTATTTTACTGCTGGTGGAACCGAAGCCGACAACATGGCTCTTTTTGGAGTCACAGAAGCCTTGAAACTCAAAAAAGGGAAACATGTTATAACCACGGGCCTCGAGCATCATGCCATTTACGATACTTTCTTATGGTTAAAAGACCAGGGATTCGAAGTAACGACGTTACCTGTTGACGAGTATGGTAGAGTCAACCCCAAAGATGTGGAAGCGGCCATTCGTCCCGATACCATCTTGGTCAGCATTATGCATGCCAATAATGAGATTGGCACTATTCAACCTATTGCTGAAATCGGAGCGATTACTCGGCAACGCGGCGTATATTTTCATGTAGACGCTGTTCAAACTGTTGGACATGTTCCAATCGACGTAAAAGAGATGAACATCGATCTTTTGTCCATGGCTGCTCATAAATTCTATGGGCCAAAAGGGGTAGGTGCTCTCTTTATCCGACGAGGGGTGCGCATCAAACAGCAGCTCCACGGGGGAGCCCAAGAGCGAGGGTTACGGCCCGGAACCGAAAATGTACCCGGTATCGTAGGAATGGGAAAAGCAATCGAGATTGCTCTCGAGTGTATGCAAGAAGAAGCTCAAAAAGAACAAGCATTACGAGATAAATTGATTCAAGGATTACTGAAAATCCCCGATGTGAGACTTAATGGACATCCAAGCGAGCGATTACCCGGGAATGTTAATGTTAGCATATCCTATATTGAAGGGGAGTCCATTTTACTCTCTTTAGACTTATTGGGGATTTGTGCTTCCAGCGGTTCCGCTTGCACCTCCGGTAGTCTGGAACCTTCGCATGTGCTTCTGAATATTGGATTAGATCATCCCACCGCCCATGGTTCATTACGATTGACTTTAGGACGGCAAAATACCGAAGATGAAATTGATTATGTGCTACAAGTCTTACCGGATGTTGTTCAACGGTTACGTCAGATGTCTCCAATTTGGCCCGGCAACCTTATAGAAAAGAAATAGAGGAAGGAAGAATACAATGCAATATACCGAAAAAGTTCTCGATCACTTTCAAAAACCAAGAAACATGGGTCAAATTCCCAATGCCAGTGGTGTCGGCGAAGTTGGAAACGCCACCTGTGGTGACATCATGCGCATTTATTTGAGTATCGAAAATGATATCATCATGGATGTGAAATTCCAAACCTATGGTTGTGGTGCAGCCGTTGCTACAACTTCGATGCTGACCGAGTTAGTTAAAGGCAAGACCTTAGAGGAAGCGTTGCATATCACCAATGCTGATGTTGCTAAAGAGCTGGGGGGCCTTCCTCCTGTAAAAATGCATTGTTCGAATCTTGCTGCCGATGCCTTAAAAGTAGCAATCGAAGATTATCGCAATCAACAGAATCAAAAGGGTGAGTAACATGAAAACAACGACCGATATTGTCATTATAGGAGCTGGCCCTGCTGGCATGGCCGCTGCTTTGTATGCGAGCAGAGCCGGTAGGGAAACCGTAATCATAGAAAAATACTATCCGGGCGGACAAGCCTTTCAAACCTTTCATATTGAAAACTACCCCGGTGTTAAGAGCATTGATGGTCCAGGGCTTTCAGAAGTTATGAGCGAGCAAGCGACTTCTTTTGGGGCAAAATTGTTGATTCAAGAAGTCAAAACCCTCGACCTAAAAGCAAACCCTAAGAAAATTATGTTCCGCAATGGAGATGAGTTGGAAGCCAAAGCTGTCATTTTAGCAATGGGTGCTCAGCCCAAACATTTGGATGCTCCCGGAGAAGTTGAATTTACCGGAAAAGGGGTATCATACTGTGCAACCTGTGACGGCGCCTTCTACCGGGGAAAAGAGATTGCGGTGGTTGGTGGTGGAGATTCTGCTTTAGAAGAAACAATGTTCTTGACCCGCTTTGCTTCAAAGGTTACTATTATCCATCGCCGAAATGAGTTCCGTGCAACGCAAATCATTCAAGATCGTATCAAGAAAGAAGCGAAGGTTTCTTTTTTGACGCCATACATCGTAAAAGAGGTCTTGGGAGAAGAAAAAATGACCGGTTTACAATTAATTAATCGCGAAACTAATGAAGAGGTTTTTCTACCGGCAGCTGGGGTTTTTGTCTATGTGGGCTACGCCCCTCAAACCGAACTGGTAGAAGGCCTAGTTGAGCTTGAAAATGGTTATATTGTAACCAACGAAACGAATTTAGCTACATCGGTGCCAGGGGTTTTTGCCGCGGGAGATTTAAGAGTAAAAAACTTACGTCAAGTTGTGACTGCTGTCGCCGACGGTGCGATTGCTGCGGTTAGTGCCGATCATTGGTTGGACCAACAAGAATCTTAATCCTTCAAAGAGTGTCTTGAGGAATTATTTCTTCAGGACGCTCTTGATTTTTTTAAAAAAGGGTTGCTTTTACAGCGATATTGTGATATCATTTTAAAAATTTATAGAAGGAAGAGAGGGATTGAAATGTCATTTCAAGATCGTTTACTTGGAGAAGGCTTGACCTTTGATGATGTATTATTGGTTCCGGCCTATTCCGATGTTTTACCTAGGGAGACGATTGTCAGCAGTCAATTGACCAGTCGAATCAAACTGGGTCTGCCGATCATGAGTGCCGGTATGGACACGGTTACCGAAAGCCGTATGGCAATAGCCATGGCTCGCGAAGGCGGTATTGGGGTTATTCATGCGAACATGGATATCGATCGTCAAGCTCAGGAAGTTATGAAGGTCAAACGTAGCGAACACGGAGTTATTACCGACCCTTTCTTTTTATCCCCCGATAATACGGTTTACGAAGCCTTGGAACTTATGGAACGATACCGAATCTCCGGCGTCCCCATCGTTACCGGTACGAAGTTAGTCGGCATCTTAACCAACCGAGATATTCGTTTTTTAGACACCTATGAGGTCAAAATCGGTGAGGTTATGACAACAGAACACCTGATCACTGCCAAGGCGGGCATAAGCTTGATCGATGCCAAGAAAATCATGCAACAATATAAGATCGAAAAATTGCCGTTAGTTGATGATCAAATGAACCTCAAGGGCTTGATCACAATCAAGGATATTGAGAAGTCTAGACAATATCCCAATAGCGCTCGCGATTCGCGAGGCCGCTTAGTCGTCGCTGCTGCTGTTAGCATTAATAAAGACAGTATGATGCGAGCCGAGCGCTTGGTTCAAGCCGGAGTCGATGCATTGGTCTTAGATAGTGCCCACGGCCACAGTTTGGGAGTCATAGAAAAAGTCAGAGAAATGAAACGAAGTTATCCTCATGTAGACATCATCGCCGGTAATGTAGCGACTGCAGCCGGAACTCTTGCGCTAATTGAAGCTGGTGCCGATGCAGTTAAGGTGGGAATTGGCCCTGGATCGATCTGTACTACTCGAGTTGTTGCCGGTGTCGGTGTACCTCAAATCACAGCCGTAGCGAATTGCGCAGAAGCAGCTGCAGGGTCGGGAGTTGCGATCATTGCCGATGGTGGTATTAAGTATTCCGGAGATATGATCAAGGCGTTAGCCGCCGGTGCTCATGTAGTAATGGTAGGTAATCTACTTGCAGGAACCGAAGAATCTCCAGGTGAAACCATTATTTATCAGGGCAGGAGTTATAAATTATATCGTGGTATGGGCTCGCTAGGTGCTATGGCAGAAGGCTCTAAAGCACGGTATTTCCAAGAGGAAGCTAAGAAATTGGTTCCGGAAGGGATAGAAGGTCGCGTTCCCTTTAAAGGGCCGGTTTCAGAGACCTTGTTCCAAATGGTGGGCGGTATTCGTGCAGGAATGGGCTACTGTGGCTGCAGAACCTTATCGGATCTGCGTCAGAGTGCTCAGTTTGTTAGAATCACTTCAGCGGGACTCAAAGAGAGCCACCCGCATGATGTAACAATCACTCGTGAAGCACCTAACTACAGCGTATAAAGAAATAGTTGCAGGCGTGGTTTTTAACTGCGCCTGCTTTTTATGACGTTGCATTACAGGATAATTCGTCGGATTTCATGGTAAGAAGGGAAGAACTCTTTGCATATAGAAATACAAATAGAATGTCCTGAAAAGGAGGAACGCTGTTGCCACGATACCCAAAAATCACACCCCCATTGATACCCATGCCTAGAAAAGTACGATGGCATAAGCCCGATGTCCAATTACCTTCACCCTTTATCCTTTGGCTGGACAAAAAAGATTTGATTTATTTTAATGAAATATTGCAGGAGTTTGTTCAACAAGTAGAAGAACAGTTGGGGATTTCTGTGGAAATCTCATGTGCAGCAAAACCTCCCACCGGATTCCACCTGTCTCTTGAGGCAGAAGCAACTCGCTTTCGACATGACCAAGGATACCGATTGGAAATTTCCGAGCAATCAATGCGAATTGAAGCGAAGAGTACAGTCGGAGTTGCTTTGGGGATCCAAACCTTGTTGCAAATTCTTTTATTTAGCGGTAGAACCGTCCCCACCTGTTACATTACAGATTATCCAGATTTAGATTTACGTGGGGTTTATGTCAACTTGTTCAATGGTGGGGTACCTCGTCAAGAAACCTTCCAAGAAATGATCCGGTTTTTATCGGCACTAAAATTGAATCGACTCGATATATTTTTGGCGGACGAAGCAGCGAGAGGATTGTTTCATGATTGGCAAAAGTTTAATATACAGCAGTATGGTATTAATCGCGGAGTAGATGTGGTCTGGCACCATCATGCAGTGATACAGAAGTCCCATGATGAGGTTCTCTTTCTTCCTCTGGCAGAGGGAAAGGTATTTACCGGTTTTGGTCCTGTCAGTTCAGATCAATTTCAAGAATGGATGCTGCTGTATCAAAACCAAACAGAAAAAGGGATATCATTTGGCTTGCATCCGCAAACCGGACTAACCCCAACATTGATATTTTTGCTTTATCCATTGGTGACATTTGCTGCGAAAGCCTGGTGTCAAGAGAGCAACACTGAGGAAGAGGGCCATGCATGGCTCGACGAGATTTATTTTCACGAAAGAAGCGGATCTGCCGCTGCCTCATGTCGGGATCTTGCAATGGCAGTTGTTAATCCTAAAGACCCTCTACAAAGAGAACAATGGCTTGAAATTGTTTTACGGGAACAAGCCCAGTTGGAGTATTTGGAGTTTCAACGCACAGGAGGGAAATGGCTCCTCAATGAGTTACAACTAACCTGTGATTTACTCATCCATTATCTGAGAAATGAATCTGACAGTATGACTCTTACTCAAGCTTATCAGCAATATCGTGACCGAAGATATTTACCCAAAACTGACCGATCTTTTGAGTAATACAGAAAAAAACTCTGCGAATAATAATTTTAGGAGGATGAAATTCATGTCAATGACCAAAAACAAAGAAATGCTCTTGATTCCCGGACCTACACCTGTTTCCGATGAAGTGTATGATGCTCTAGCGGGGGAGACCTATTCGCATACGGACCCACGCTTTGTTGCCAATTACAAAAATGCAATTGCCATGACCAAAGAGATGTTTCACTGTCAAGATGGACAGGTTTTCGTAATCTGTGGCACCGGCACCTTAGCCATGGAAATGGCTTTGGTCAATACTGTCAAACCTGGTGAACGGATTTTGGTTTTATCGCATGGCTATTTTGGAGATCGCTACATTCAATTGGGCAAAGTCTTTGGTATTGAAGTGGATACCCTACAAGCAACCTGGGGAGAGCATGTATGTTTATCAAAACTGCGTGAAATGCTTGCCTCTAAAACCTATAAAGCCGTTACTGTGACACATGTAGATACATCCACCGGAGTCATGGCAGATCTAGAAATGCTGGTTCCGTTGATTAAAGCAAGCGGTGCTCTGCTCATTTTAGATGGGGTTTGTGCTACTGCGGCAGTGGAAGAAAACATGGCTAAGCAGTATGCCGATAATCCGGAATATCGCATCGACGTTGTCTTAACAGGCAGTCAAAAAGCGATTGGAGTTCCACCGGGTATTGCAATTCTGGCGTTCGGCCCCAAAGCATTAGCTGCAAGGGATGCCATGGGCAATATTCCTGCCTATTATACGGATCTAAAGATGTGGCAACCAGTCATGGAAAATCCGTCTAAATATTTCGCTACTCCAGCTGTGAATATGGTCAATGCCTATGAAGCAGGAATGAAATTAGTGTTGGCTGAAGGATTAGAAGCTCGCTACCAACGCCACTCCAAAACCGCTCGTGCTATGCGAAAAGCCTTGGCTTCCTATGGTATGAAAGCATTGGCGCAAGAAGATCACGCTGCACCTACTTTGACCTGTGTTGTTTATCCTGAGGGTGTCCAAGATGTTGCTTTCCGCAATTATTTGGCTGAAAAAGGGATGGTTATTTCCGGTGCTTTGGCAGGATTAGCGGGTAAGGCTTTCCGCTTAGGTCATATGGGTAATACGACTACGGCGATGTTGGAAAAAGCGCTTCTGCTCATGGCTGAGGCATTGGCAGATCAAGGGATTAAGGTATCGGCAGAAAAGGCAGTTGAGATTTTTAGAACAGAAATCTAGGGAGCCTTTCTTCTGAGTTGCAAACAAAGCGGGTCGTTTCTACTTGAAACGACCCTTTTTAAGGAGGTTTATCATGATTATTGTGTTTGGAGGTTCCTTCAATCCACCTACGTTAGCTCATCTTCAATTAGCAAGATTGGTTCTGCAGGAACCCGGGGTGTCGAAGGTGGTATGGATCCCGGTTGGCGATAATTATGATAAACCTGATTTGATTAGCTGTCGTCATCGCTTGGCGATGTGCGAAAGACTTTTGCAAGCAGAACCTCGGATGTTCCTTTCAGACATTGAATGCAATGGAGATTTGCCCAAAGGATCATTTCATACCTTGAACGCATTACAAAAACAAGTTGGGGAAGAACCGTTAGTCTTCTTGGTAGGTACCGATCATCTTTTAACCTTACCAAAATGGATTGAAGCAGATCGATTACTACAGCAATTCAAAATTTGGATCGTCCCACGTCCGGGGTATCCGGTTGACAATCGCTTTGAAAATCAAACCTTTTTGAGTCAATACCAAGAACAGCTCCGATTTCTAACTCATTTTCCACAGTTACCCATGAGTGCTTCCGAAGTGCGAATGCAAATTGCATCGGGAGTATACCCCAAAGGTCTCGTTCATCCGCGCGTGTGGGAGTACATCTCTCAAGAGGGATTATATGGAGTGTGATACCATGATTGAAACAAAAGAATTGGGATTTATCCGAATTGCTCTTCCTGAAATCGAAATTACGCTTGGTGATGCTCGCGAAAACCGAAGCAAAATTGAAGCGATTATGCAAGAGGCAAGCCAAAAAGGGTGTCATTGGGTTTTATTTCCGTCTATGATTATGACTGGCATCAGCCTTGGAGATCTGTTTTATCAAGAAAAGATTCTTCGTGAAGCCAAAGAACAAATCCTTGACTTGGCAAAAGCCAGTCTAGCTTGGCAATGTATGGCCAATATCGGCTTTCCCTTTGTTTGGAATCAGAGGATTTTTGTGTGTCAAGCAGTGATTGGGAAAGGGAGAGTTTGGTCTTTGCAGCCGCAAAGAATACTCGACTCTGAGGCAAGAGCGTTTTCAGCATGGACTTTCGGAGATGAACTTCGAGTCGATTTTGGACCTTGGCAGGTACCTGTAGGGAATCATCTTTTACGCGAGGAGCAGACAGGATTAACATTCCAGATCTTACAAGGTGCAGAAGGGTTCCATTATGCAAACTTTGCAGATAAATGTTCCACTGCATCAGTTTATTTATGGGCAGATCATCGGGAAGCAACTGCGGACCGAGCAGCAAAGACCAGAGCTTATTTAGAACAAGTAAGCCGGCTTCAGCCTTCAATATGGGGCTATTCGTCACCAGGGATCGGAGAATCCAGTGGAGATACTGTCTACGATGGATATCGGGCTCTTTGTGAAAATGGTATGACCATTACTGAAACTAATTATGGAGTTGCAGAAGGTTTCCTGAGATCAGATGCCCATTATTTAAAAATTCAGCTCATACAAAGAAAAAGTCATTCCATGATTAGAAGCCCAGAGAATCTTGTCTCTAAGTTGGCTAACAATCTTGAGTTACCTCGCTTTACCAATTCCTCCAAGGTTGGAGAATTGGAGTATCCAGTCATACGGAACCCATGGTTGCCGATCAATCTCGAAGAGCGACGTAGATATTGCAGTGAACTTTTCCGGTTACAGGTCAGTGCTCTGGCCAGACGACTCAAACATACCAGGAGTACCTATGTTGTGCTGGGAGTTTCGGGAGGCCTCGATTCGACATTATCGTTATTAGTGGCTACAGAAGCATATAAGATGTTGGGCAAATCGAGTAGCCAGGTGTTAGCCGTAACCATGCCCGGTTTTGGAACCAGCGACAGAACCTACACGAATGCTTTGAACCTTATGCAATCGCTTCAAGTCACACAACGTGAAGTCAGTATTGTAGCAGCTTGTGAACAACACTTCAGAGATATCGGTCATCCCATGGATCGACACGATGTAACCTTTGAGAACACGCAAGCGCGGGAACGGACCCAAATTCTCATGGATATCGCGAATCAAGTCAACGGGCTAGTGCTGGGTACGGGGGATTTATCGGAGATCGCACTTGGCTGGTGTACTTATAACGGAGATCAAATGAGTATGTATAATCCCAATCATTCGTTGACCAAGACCATGATTCGTGAAGTGGTATTGTGGTATGCAAACTCTTCAAACAATGAAATGTTGAGCAAAACCTTGAATGATATTGTGGAAACGCCGGTCAGTCCAGAGCTTCTGCCCAGTTTTGGCAATGAATTTCATCAAAAAACTGAAGACACACTGGGACCCTACGAAGTTCATGAATTTTATCTATATCACATGGCGATTTGTGGATTACCCGCCAAGGATCTTTTGTTTTTAGTAGAAAGAGCGTTTCCAGAGTATTCTTCTGCTAAATTGCTACAGTGGTTAAAAACATTTTATCGACGTTTTCTGAGTCAGCAATTTAAACGATCTCCCTCTGCCGATGGAGCTCGTGTGACCGGATTCAGCTTGTCTCCACGAGGGGATTGGCAAATGCCTTCCGATTTACAATTTCAGAATTGGTTGCTTGAATTGGAAAATTCGACTGACACCTTGATTAATTGAGAGCGGTTGAGTATAATAAAACACTAAGGTAGTCTTGGGAGGAAGGTGATAGATCATGGAAGTACAGCAATCCACACCTACCAAGTCACCTAGAATCCAGTATTATGCGGTTGACATTGCTAAATTTGTATTTGCTTTCATCGTTGTTGCCGCCCACATGTACCCTTTCGGGTCTTTTACAACAGCAGGAGACTTCCTGTTAATTCAGGGCATCGCTCGCGTTGTTGTTCCATTTTTCTTCTTGACATCGGCATTCTTATTTTTTAGTAGAATGCAACCGGACAAACTGAAAGAAGATCAAAGTGTCAGAAGCCTTTGGCGATATGTGGAAAGAATTGGCATTATGTATTTCTTCTGGACTCTTCTTATCAATGGATTATTAGCCTTGGGTTATTTTATCCACGGTGTCAAAGCCGGTGTTTTTCAACTAACGAGAAGCTTTTTCTTGGCAGCTGCTTATCCCTTCCTTGTAACCAGTACCGGACGGACTTCGTTTACGATTTGGCGTCAAGGTTCCTGGGATTTCAGTGGTATTAAAGATTTTTTGTATCATATCATACAGCCGTTTAATCAGTACCATCTTTGGTATTTTCCGGCTTTAATGTTAGGTATGGTATTGGTATATTTTTTGCTCAAACGGTTTCGTCCAATATGGGTCGTTATTCTAGGGGTTTTTCTTTTTTTCCTAGGGTCCCCAGGGGATGCCTATTATGGGATTACTGCCTATGTCCCAATTGTGCGCGTCTGGATGAATCAATACATATCAATGTTTTATACAACACGTAATGGGGTTTTCTTTGCGACCTTATTCTTGGCAATCGGAGCCTGGTTAGCTTGGAATCCAATCAAGGTTCGACCAAAAATTTCTAAAACTATATTTTGGCTGGCTTTTGCTGGTATGTTAATCGAGTCTCAAATATTACGTCATTTTCAGATCCAAAGGGACTATAATTTTTATTTTTTTTCGATTCCTGCTGCGATATTTCTTCTGTTATGGTTAAAGGAAGTTTCGTTAAAACCTCGTCCGATTTATCAATGGTTTCGTGAAGCAAGTATCATTGTCTATTGCAGTCACGGAATTTTTGTGATTATGATACCGGCTGTTGTAACATTGATGAACGTTACAGGGTTTCTAAGCAATAGTTTATTAAAATTCATTTATGTGTATGGGTTTTCAGTAGGATTTGCTGCTTTGGTTTTATGGCTGGAAAAGAAGCCTAAATTTCAGTGGCTCCGCTATTTACACTAAAACACGAAAGAGAGGAGACAACAATGTTTAAACCAGAAGGTGTCATCTTTGACTTAGATGGAACATTGATTGATTCCATGGGAATGTGGACCACTGTCGATCAGTTATACTTGAAATCAAAGGGTAAACAACCGAAACCGGAATTGGCTTCGATCCTAAAAAAAATGAGTATGAGCCAGACAATCCTACATTTTCAAAGCGAATACGGAATCGATGAACCCACGGAGCAAATCGTGTCGGAGATTCAAGCGTTAGCCCACGAATCGTATCAGTATCATATCCCTTTAAAAGAGGGTGCATTAGACTTGCTCCGCCATTTTAAGGATCAGCAAACCCGAATGTGTATTGCTACAGCCAATCATCGACCGCTAGCTGAAGCAGCAATTCAAAGGCTTGGATTAAGTGAGTTCATGAGTCACTTATTGACCTGTGACGAAGCTGGATTTAGCAAAGAACACCCACAAATTTTTCATCAGGCTTTGGCGATGATGCAAACCTCTTTACATAAGACGATGGTTTTTGAAGATTCTCTCCATGCCGTTGAAACGGCCAAAGCAGCCGGTTTTTTTGTGGTTGCTGTTTTTGATCCTTCTGCAGAAGAAGAGGCACCCAAAATTAAAAAGGTCGCCGATTTGTATTTACAGAGTCTTCTGGACTGGCCTAGACTATAGAAAAGAACCCCGACGCGTCAGAATTTTCTGATGAGTCGGGGTTCCCTTATCGATGAACAGCCAATAAAAACTAATCTTTTAATTTAACAATCATTTCTACTTCTACGGGTGCATTTAGTGGAAGTTCGGCAACACCGACAGCGGATCGTGCATGTTTGCCTTTATCGTCAAAGATTTTGACCAGTAATTCAGAAGCACCATTGACAACAGCCGGTTGGGCGGTGAAGCCTTGTGGGCTGGCTACGAAACCGAGAACCTTCACGATTTGTTCAATGTCTTCAACGTTTGCAACGGTGTTAACAGCTGCTAGGCAGTTTAAGGCACAAATCTTGGCAGCGGCGTAAGCATCTTCTTGAGAAACATCGGAGCCAGCTTTCCCAACATACTGAAGTTTTCCGGCAACAACAGGTAGTTGACCGGAGGTATAGACATAATTTCCAACTCGCACTGCGGGAACATAGGCTGCGACCGGTTTGGCTGCGACCGGGATTTCTAACCCTAATTCTTCTAAACGTTTTGCAATACTCATGATACATCCTCCTCATTAATTTTTATATAGTATAACACATTTTCGAAACTTTGACCAGTAGTCATTAGAAAATTAAGCCTTTTCATTTTCGTAAAAATGCGCTATAATGGGAACAAGATAACAAAAGGAGGGGAATCACATGCAGCAAAGCAAAGACCCTTCATGGGCTGAGCAACTGAAGATGATTCAGGAAATTGTAGAGGAAAAGCTGGAGCGACGATCTTATATTGTCAAGATCGTGTTACTTATTGCTGGAGTATTTTTCACTTCCTCACTGTTAACAGGAATTATTGTACAAAGACAAAGAATGAAGCAAGTTGTTCGTTCGAATCGCAATGGTTTAATGATGGATTTACAGGGATTACGCCATTTAATTCGTCAAGCAACCCATGATTCGTGGGATCAAGCAGATACGAAGACCCTAATGGCGATTCGTCGTTCTGTTTTGGCTCGAATCTCAACCTTAGAAACTGCAGATTTGCGTTTGTCGAAAGTCTGGTCTCGCCTAATGAATTACTTGAATTATGTCATGGGTGCGGTTGGTGAAGAAGGACAAAATGCAGAAACGCTCGAAGGCTTTGAGAAAATCCTCAGACGCTTGGAACTGGTTTTGGAGTGTGATGCTCCATCAAAGACTGAGTTGAGCGGGATTTTACGTGATTTAGATCAACTTACAGCGGTATAGAAAGATAGGTGAGAGTATGACACACTTTAAAGGGATTTTTGCCCCCATTGCCACTCCTTTTCTCAACGGAACAATCAATTGGGATGGTTTGAAGCAGAATATTGCTTTTTACAACAAAACAAAATTAGCCGGGTTGGTCGTCTTGGGCTCGAACGGGGAATTTGCCCTATTATCTCATGAAGAAAAAACCCAGTTAGTCGCATTCGTTCGTAAACATTTAGTTGCAAACAAGAAAATCATTGCTGGAACCGGTTGTGAATCGACTGAAGAAACGATTGCCTTGTCTAATGAGTGTGCAGCCGTTGGAGCAGATGCCGCATTAGTCGTCACCCCTTGGTATTACAAAGGTAGCTATACCGAAGATGTATTAGCAGTTCATTTTCAAACAATTGCTGATGCTGTCAAAGTACCGGTAATGCTCTACAATATGCCCCGTAATGCAGGTGTCAATATGACACCCGGCTTAGTTGCACGATTAGCTAAACACCCCAATATCGTAGGTGTCAAAGATTCTGGTGGCGATATTGTACAAATCACTAATATCATTCGACAAACGCCGGCAGATTTCAGTGTTTTTGCCGGATCAGGTAGCTTCTTATACGCCACTCTCGCTTTAGGTGGAGTTGGCGGAACGCTTGCAGTAGCCAATGTTTTACCGGATTATTGTGCAGAATTGGCCGAGGCCGTTAACCAAGGAGATCATAAACGTGCTGTCGAGATGCAAAAGAACTTAATGGAAATCAATGCAGCTGTGACTTCAAAATACGGAATCTCCGGTTTGAAAAAGGTAATGGACCTCATTGGTTTAGTGGGCGGAGATCCTAGACCCCCCTTGCTACCCTTAGAGGATTCAAAAACAGAAGATTTAAAACGCTTATTGGCACCCTTTGGGCTTTAAGTGCAATAAAGAAAACACCGGGAGGAAACTCCTCCCGGTGTTTTTTTAAACATTCAGTTCGTCTAAGCTCAAGCTAAAACTGGGCACGAAGTGCTCTAAAAAGTAGTGCAATTCAGGAGCTGGAATTCGCTGCAAATCATTCCAAATACTTTCTTTGGCTTTGGAAAATTCCAGATTCCCTGCTTTGAGCTCTTCCACACATTTTAGATATGCTGATATTTTATCAGCGAATTTGACAATACGAAGTGAATCTTGATCCTCGGGTGTGGCAAAAAGTAAACTGGCGTACTCTTCTTTGAATTCACGCGGAACCATATTATATAGACGTTCACAAGCCATTTTTTCTAATCGTTTATAGGCATCCCGAATTTCTGGATTATAATACTTAATCGGAGTTGCCATATCACCGGTGATGACTTCGCTGGCTTCATGGTAAATCGCGAGCAACGCAACTCTCTCCGGGTTTAGCTGTCCTTCGTAATATTTGTTTTTGATTAAAGCTATGGCATGCGCAATCATAGCTACCTGCAGAGAGTGTTCCTGAATACTCTCTTCTTTTGTATTACGCATCGTATTCCAGCGATTGATAAATTTCATCCGGCTCAAATAAGCAAAAAAATGACTCATCTATAGTGCCTCCAATATTATAAGGATCATAGACACGGAAGCTCCCGGGCTGTGTGGGGTGGGGGGAGCACAGCCCGAGAGCAGGGAACAGACGTGATTAAACATCTTTCCACATGGGTTTGTTAATAACGACATCCCAGTGCAGGGGTGCCACCATAGTTCCACCATAAAAGCGATTATCACCGATGCCAAAATGACAGGTGTTCAAAATACTTTCATCGACACCAATCAAACCAGTTGGCAGGAGTGATGATAAACCAAAACCCAATTCCACAACATGTTTACTATTCTCGTCCCACGAAGAAAATTCCTTCGTTAAGATTTTAGCAAAGGGATGCCCTGAGAAGGTTTGGATTTGACCAGCAGAAACTTTAATGATCAGCGGTTCTTCAACAAGTCCAAAGGTGTGTAATAATCTGCCTTCGTAACGTAGCTCGCCAACTGTAAGATCAACTGCAATCATCCCTTCTGAAAAGTTTTCCCAAAGAGGTGTATAGATTTCTGCGGGTGGGAAATAAGCATGTCGATTTTTGGGGGTGCATTGATATGGTAGAGACTTGAATTCTCTTGTGCGAACCAGCAGATCGGTTCCGGAAGGATTGGTTATTCGTAATTGTTTGTTTTCAGCGAAGGTATTCAGCTGGCTCTCCAGATATCTGATTTCTGAAAGAGAGGTCTCTAAACCGGCTTCAAATGAAATTTGGTCGATACCTGGTCGGATCATCATGGAGTAAGCGGACCAGCCTTGTGGCGATCGGAACGATGGAAAGAGCTTGTTTGCACCAGCCATAAAAGTATCAACCGATACGTTAATCACTAACAAATCATTCTCACTAGCACAAGGAATTTGATCCAATGAGGTTAGGGGGGTTTGATCAAGATTGATGACCTGACTGCCCTTAATGTAATCACGAGCATTCTCTAAGAGAGATTGGCTCAAATTCAAACAAGCTTGATCGGTGACAATATTAAGATGGTGCCCTCTTGCTTGAGGGCACCATCGTGGAATCAGTAGGGAAAGCGACATCGATTTTCACCATCCTTAGGCAATATAATCTCTCAACATTTTCTCCTGCTGTGCGTATTGAGTTTCATAAAGACGTCTGTATAACCCGGTAGGATGCTGCAACAGTTCATCATGACTACCCATTTCCATGATTCTTCCTTGATCAATGACCATGATCAGATCCGCATTACGAATTGTCGATAAACGATGTGCGATGATAAATGAGGTCCTACCTTTGAGAATGGTCTTCAAAGCATCTTGAATCAACATTTCGGTTTCTGTATCGATGCTAGAAGTCGCCTCATCCAGGATTAAGATCCGGGGATTTGCCAGAATCGCACGTGCAAAAGCAATCAGTTGACGTTGACCTGTAGAGAGGGTGTTTCCACGTTCCTCTGTCACCGCATCATAGGTATCTTCAATTTTTCGAATAAATTCATGAGCATTCGATGCTTTGGAGGCAGCGATAACATCTTCAATAGGAGCGTCCAATTTTCCGTAACGGATATTTTCACCAATGGTACCAGAAAAGATAAAGGAATCCTGGAGCACGATCCCCAGTTGGCTTCGCAAGGACTCCAAGGTGACTTCTTTGATATCCTGTCCATCAATCAGGACTTGACCTGCAATTGGATCATAGAAGCGGGAGATTAGATTTATTATCGTTGATTTACCGGCTCCGGTTGGCCCTACTAAAGCCACAGTCGTACCGGAAGGAATAGAAAAAGAGACATCATGCAACACGGTTCGGTTGTTCTGATAAGCAAAACTGACATTACGGAATTCTACTTCACCAACGATGTTGGATAGAGGTTTTGCGTTTTCAGCATCGGCAACCAAGGGTTTGAAGTCTAAGAATTCAAATACGCGTTCCGCAGAAGCATTTGCCGATAAAAGTTGACTGTAGAATCTAGATATCGTAGACAGAGGAGCCCAAAACTTGTTTTGGTAGGTATAGAACGCATAGAGAGTACCGAAACTCATGGTTCCTTCCATAATCCGTTTGGCGCCAAAGTAAAAAACAAAGGCGGTAGCAACGGCGCAGGTGACATCGACCAAAGGCCAAGCCAAAATCTCTAGCAATACAGCTTTTAAGTATGATTTTTTGTAGCGTTCATTGAGGTTCTCAAACTTTTTGCTGTTGATTTTTTCACGTGAGAATGCCTGGATTACTTGCATACCGGTGATACTCTCGTTAAGATGTGCCGTAATGGACGAACCAATCCGGCGGTGTTTCATCCATAATCCACGTAAAGGACCTTGTTCAAAATAGACGACGATAGCAATGAAGGGGACTAATGCCATAGAAATCAAGGCTAATTGTAAATCAAGAATAAGCATCATGATTACCAGAACGATTAACATGAGACCTTGGCTTAAGATATTGATCAATCCGCCATTGATCAATTCGGCAATACGGTTAACATCGGTGGTCAATCGAGCGATGATTTTTCCAACTGGACGACTGTCATAAAAATTGAAAGAAAGTTTCTGAATATGTCTGAAGAGTTCCGCTCGCAAATCATAGAGAACATTTTGACCGGTTTGATTGATCAAGAGGTTCTGTCTGCGATTTGAAAACCAACTAATCAAGGATAAGATTAAATAGACGAAGGTCATAAGGATCAAATACTTGAAGTCGAAAACTTCAATTCCTTTGTCGATGGCGTTGCGAACGACCAAGGGTTCTAAGACACTCATCAGTGTTCTCAGAGAGACAAAAAAAGCGGCTAATAAGGCAATCGATTTGTAGGGGAGAATATAACGTAACATGCGTTGGAAAAGCTTACGATCAAAGGGTTTTTGCTCGGTATCTTGTTGTTCTTCTTCCACATCAAAAAGATTTTGTACGGCTGCTGTGGTTTCGTTAAGATCTGCCATTTGCGTCGCCTCCTTCCTGTTTGTCATGGCTGACGCGCTTGGTTATTTGTTGTTCAAAAAGTCGTTTATAAATGCCATCATGTGCAATCAATTCTTGATGGCTACCAATTTCTGCAATGGTACCACCTTCAAGAATCACAACGCGATCGGCGTTTTGAATGGTTGAAAGACGCTTGGCGATGATAATAGTGGTTCGACCCCCCATGACCGATTCCAAGGCGGTTTGGATCCGCTCTTCTGTTTCAATGTCCACGCTCGATGTCGCTTCATCTAAAACCAGTATTTTAGGGTTGAGTAAGACAGCTCTCGCCAAAGCAACACGTTGTTTTTGCCCTCCCGATAAGCCAATGCCACGTTCTCCCACCATGGTGTGGTATCCATGGGGTAAGGTATCGACAAAATCAGCGACTTGACTGATTCTAGCGGCTTCCTTTACGGCTTCTACAGTCGCCTTGGGAGAACCAAAGGCAATATTGTCTCCAATTGAAGTGGAGAACAAGAACGTTTCTTGTAGAACCATGCCAATGTTTCGCCTTAAATCTTCAAGTCGATACTCGCGAATGTCGTGACCGTCGAGCAGAATTCTTCCCGCAGTGACATCATGAAAGCGTGGAATCAGATTGATGAGAGTCGTTTTACCAGATCCGGTACCGCCAACAATTGCAATGCGTTCTCCGGGTTTTATGTCTAAATTGATATCACATAAAACATTAGTGTCAGGGTCATCATCAAAATGGAAGCACACTCCTTCGAATTTTAGATGCCCTTGAATGTTCTCAACAGGGACGGGAGTAGGAGAATCTTTGATTTTAACTTCCATGTCCATAATGTCAAAGACTCGAGGAGCTGCAGCTAAAGCGCGCCCTAACATATTAATTAAGAATCCTAACATACGAATGGGCCACATAAATTCCCATAAGTACATATTAAACGAAAGCAGGTCTCCCATCGTAATTTGACCTGCTCGATACTCTAAACCTCCAAAGAAGAGAAACAGCATAATACCGAGTGCAGAAGTCAGTTCCATCAGTGGATTATAGCGAGCTTCCAAATGAGCCCGGGTCATATTCTTGTCTTGGTAAGTGCTGTTTTGAACGTCAAATTTCTTAATTTCGTGATTTTCACGAGCAAAAGCCTTGACTACGCGTACACCGGAAATGTTCTCTTGCAGAGCAGAGGTTAAGGTATCCATTTGGTTACGAACTGCTTCCCAGGCTGGTCGAACCACTTTATTGAAACGATAAATCAGGAAAAACAAGATCGGTAAAGTGATTAAGGTTTTCAAAGCCAAGGTCGGGCTTAAATAGATGAGAAAAGCTGAAGTTCCGATTAAGGTAATGACATTAGAACTAAGTTCTAAGAAAGACCAGCAAACAAATTGCTGAACAATGTCGACATCCTCCGTCATCTTCGATAAGACTGATCCGGTTTGTGTCTTAGCAAACCAAGAAATCGACAACTGCTGTAACTTATTATGAATAGCTTGGCGTAAGTTTTGAGCGATTTTTTGACCAACGGTTTCAGAGCCGTACCATTGGCTAAAGGCTGCGATCCCTCTTAAGAACCAGATTCCAACATAGATCAATAGCAAAGTTCGGATATACGATAAATTTCCGGAAGGAATCCCCTCGTCGATCAATTCTCGTATTACTAAGGGTGGAACGAGTTTTAGTAAATTCCCTGCTACTAAAGCTATAATAACAAACAAATACATAAACCAGTACGGCTTTAGCAGGGTTAAAATTTTTGAAAAATTACGCAAATTTGATCTCCTTTCGAAATCAAATTACGATGAAAGATTATTTGGACCTTGAGCGAGCAAGATCAGATGCCAGCATGGCAAAGACCTTTTCATCGTAATACTGACCTTGGATGATTCGAGCCTCCCGTAAATGAGCCTCTTCGATCATGCCGATTTTGCGTGCCAAGGCCACACTTCTTTTATTTTCGGCATTGATGATTGCTAGTACTTTGTGGACTTTCAGTTCTTCAAAAGCCCAGTTCAAAGCAGCTTCTGCTGCTTCACAGGCAAACCCTTTTCCCCAGTGCTCAGGGGATAGGGCATAACCAAGTTCCCATTCCTGTGTTTCTGACCAGTTACAAGTGAGCTTGAGCTGGCCGATTGCTTGATGGTCCATTGTTTGAATAACAAACCAGATTCCTCCATCGAGTGGCAATAAGTTTGATTTTTCTAGAGCACAATCAAACTGTTCGCGAATTTTCATTGCTGAGGGTAGATCTCCCTGCTCGAATTGGTGAATAATTGGTTGGGAAAAAAGAGACAAGATAAAAGACCAATCTTTTTCCTCCAATGGTTTTAAGATTAAACGTTTTGTTAACAGGCTATGCATCATTTTATGTTCTCCTTTAGTCGTGTATTTTGCGCAGTCGGTCTGCTTGATATAATCCAATCGAAACAGCAATTGAAAGATTTAATGAATCGATCTCTGTGCTGTGTGGGATCACAAGAGGAGTGCCATTGCTTGAAAACTCTTCCGGTAGACCTGTTGATTCGTTACCAAATACAAACGCCGGTTGAGCTGGATCAGGCCATTGAAACATGTCTAGTGGGGTTGCTCCCGTTAGCATAAAAGGGAAGAGTGCATGATTTTTGTAGATTGAACGATATGTGTTGAAATTCACAAAACGTTGAACGTTCAACGAAAAAAGTGCACCCATAGAACCTCTTACAACTTTGGGGTCAAATACATCGGCTGCAGGTGTGATAATGGCAATGTTCACAAAGTGGAACCCTAAAGCAGAGCGCAAAATACTCCCTAGATTCCCCATGTCGGAAGGCTGAACCAGTACCAAATGGGGTGCTTTCTCATTCAAGTTTGTTTCTTCTTTGCGGAAGCGAGCAATGACAAAACAATTTTCTTTCGGACTGAGACGACGAAAGACTTTATCTTGCTCACTCCAAGGGATTGAATGATTCGTGCAAAGTTGGATGATTTTTTCGGCAGCAGGTCTTGCCACGAAACTTGTATGAATCAGTACATGTTCTACCAAGCTGGGCTTCTTCTGCAAAATTTCCAAGCTAGGGAAGGCACCAAGCGTATAGCTAAAGTCAGAGTCCTTTTTATATACTGGGAAATCCATGATCTTATCCTTTCTTCAAAACAAATCGATACAATGCATCGGCTACACCATTTTGATCGTTGGGCAAACCGATATAATCCGCTGCTGCTTTGGCGGCATCTTGCCCATTTCCCATACAAACTGAAAAACCCGCTGCATGGAACATGTCGATATCATTTCCGCCGTCACCGATTACCATGATTTCATCTTCTTCTACATGATAATGGTTGGCGAGCCATTGAACAGCAAATCCTTTATGAATCCCCTTTGGACCAATCTCCAAGATATGAGGATAACTGCGAGTGACTTGTATTTGATCTTCGAGACTCTTCAAATCCTCTACAGCATAGGGAATGCGAGCAGCTTCGTCTTGGTAAATGATTTTGTAAATGGGTCCTAACGCTTGAAGCATCTGTTGGGGAAGCCACTGGCTGAAGCGGCCCACTACCTGCACCGGCATGCGGTGAAAGGTTCGGTAACGTTCTGCGATTACACTATCGGAATCGGCAAAAAAAATGTCGTCTATAGCAGCATTCAACATTCCCTCGTGATTTTCAAGGATATGGCTGACTGCTATGGACGATGATACAGAGAGGGGGGCCTCAAACAGAGTTTGGTGAGACAATCCGGTGCGGATTAATCCTCCCTGGTACGTTACAATGGGTACATCTAATCCTAATGCTTGAGCATATCGAGTTGTCGCCGCATACATTCGTCCTGTAACTAAGCTGATGATGATTCCTTGATTTTGAGCTTCAATCAAAGCATCTAAATTCTCTTGCGGAATTTCTTTTTCGTGATTGAGCAGTGTATCATCTAAATCGATCGCCACTAAGCGAATCGCCTTTTTTATTTGCATTTTATCACATCTTTCGGAAATTTATCACTAATTTCCATTTTTGGTAGAAAAGTTCCTGCCTTTAAGAGTTACATTGTGATTACAAAAAAGCTGCCCTAGGGCAGCTTCAGACTGTCAAAGAACGCTGTGTCTCAAAACGGAGAAGCAGCGTTCTT
>CAYRNW010000009.1:0-98338 GCA_964425745.1 uncultured Eubacteriales bacterium
CGCACGGTGGTGTGAGAGGACGGTCACTCAATTAATGGGTGACCTCCTACTCGATACCTATCACACATAATACTTGACAATATGTGATTAAACACATATACTTGATTTGATAATTGAAAGTGGTGGTTATATGCTAAATTTCGAAGTGCTGTTTTATCAAAAGGAAGATGGTAAAATCCCTGTTGAAGAATTCATACTCTCACAGAATTTAAAGGTTCAAGCTAAAATTTTCCGGTATCTTGAGTTACTTGAAAAGGAAGGAAATAATCTTCGAGAACCTTTCAGTAGACCAGTTGGAGAGGGAATTTTTGAGATTCGGCCGTATGCAGATGGTATTTATATCAGAATTCTCTATTTTTTTATCTCGGGAGGGAAAGTTATCGTTACGAATGGTTTCATCAAGAAAACGAATAGAACCCCAAACGAACAAATTGAGCTTGCAAAAAAATATAGAGCAGATTACCTTAACGAAAGGAAAGATAAACATGAGTAAGAATTTTCGCGAGACACTGAAACAACAACTTAAGATACCGGAATTTAAGAGTGAGTGGGAGATATTGGAGCCGGAGTTCCAAGTTATTCAAGCAATGCTTCGTGGTAGAAGAGAGAATCAAATCACACAAAAGCAACTAGCAGCTATTACCGGTGTTACTCAAGCAGATATCAGTCGAATTGAAAGTGGCGAGGCGAATCCTTCCTTGCGCACCTTAAAAAGATTGGCGGAGGGTATGGGAATGCGGTTGAAGGTAGAATTCATACCAGAGACTCTTTCAACGAATTTTAATCAACTTGTGAGTGAAGAGACAGAAGAGTACAATGGGCTACATAAGAAATAGAACTCCTTGACTTTGACGTTGCGTCATAGTTTATAATGTGTTTTGTAAAGTGCACTTACAGAATGTTGAGGGGAGGAAACTATGGAGTATAAAATTCAAGAGCTAGCCGATTTAGCGGGAATTTCGTCTCGGACCTTGCGTTACTACGATAAGATTGGACTACTGTCTCCAGGCAGGATCGACAGCAATGGTTATCGGGTGTATCGATCTGAAGAAGTCGACCTTCTGCAGCAGATTCTTCTCTTCCGCGAGATGGATGTTCCCTTAGTAGAAGTCAAAAAGCTACTTAAGGCAAAGGATTTTGACCGTATTGGAGCTTTGGAAAAGCATTTACTGGCTTTAGAGGAACGTAAGGTTTTGCTAGAACAGCTTGTGGAGAATGTTAAGAAAACAATTACAGATGCAAAAGGAGAACAAACGATGAAAGATCAAGAAAAATTCATTGGCTTTAAAAAGAAAATGATCGAAGACAATGAGAAGCAATATGGCAATGAAACCCGAACGCAATTCGGTGAAAAAATAGTAGAGGAAAGTAATGCTAAACTTATGGGCATGACGGAAGAACAATTTTTGAAACATCAAGCCCTCACTGAGGTTTTGAACAACACTCTGAAAGAGGCCATGGCAGCTGGGGATCCAAATTCAGTAATCGCTCAAAAGACTTGTGAACTGCACAAGCAGTGGCTGGGATTCTTTTGGCCAAGTTACTCTAAAGAGGCACAGTTAGGACTAACCCAAACCTATGTAGAGGATGTTCGGTTTAAGGCTTACTATGAAACAATAGCCCCGGGTGCGGCGGAATTCTTGTTGGAAGCTATGAAAATTTTCTGTCGATAAAGAAAAGCTGCTGAAGCATGTATATCGCTTCAGCAGCTTTTATCTCGGCAATTTCTTAATGAACTTCCGTACCGTTCTGAAAAGCCCCTTACCTTGAGCAAAGACCGACAAATCACGGTGTTGGGCTTCTTCCATAAAGACTTCTTGAGAATTCACAGGTTCAGCCATACTGTTGGCGTAAGGGAGCAAGGAGCCGTCTGGTTGCATGATGCGAACCTTTCGATTATCTTGCCACATAACATCCCAATAATGGATAATCTGTTGTTGTATACTGCGATCTTTCACCGGACAAAGAATTTCTACTCGATAATTAAGATTACGAGTCATGCCGTCTGCAGAACCGAGGAGCACTTCTCGGTTTTCGCCGGAGCCAAAGATATAAATACGAGGATGTTCTAAAAAACGACCAACAATGCTACGAATCTCAATATTTTCGGTGGCCTGTGCTACCCCGGGTAAAAGGCAGCAAATACCACGAATTAATAATTGGATTTTGACGCCTGCCTGAGATGCTTCCGCTAATTTATCGAGCATATCGCGTTCGGAAAGGGAATTAGCCTTAATTCCAATAAAGCCGTATCGAAATTGCTTTGCTTTTTGAATTTCCTGGTCTATTAACTTCAACAGTGCAGGTTTCATTTCGTGAGGGGCTACCAAAAGGGAGTTATAGCGCCCTTCTAAATTGCCAATGCTCATATTGGCAAAGAAGCGGTTCGCATCTTCGCCAATAAGGGGGTCTGCTGTGAGTAGAGAAAGATCGGTATAGAGATGGACCGTTTTTTCGTTATAATTACCGGTGCCGATTTGGGTTAGGTATTGCAGTTTATCTCGTTCTTGCCGAGTAATCAGGCAGATTTTGGCGTGGGCTTTGTAGTTTTCCAAGCCGTAGATAACTTTGCAGCCCCCTTCTTCCAAAATTTCGGTCCAGTTGATATTGTTGGCTTCGTCAAAGCGAGCTCGTAGTTCCACCAATACCAAAACTTCTTTGCCGTGTTCCACTGCAGATAAGAGATATTCCACGAGACGGGAACGGTTCGCTAAACGATATATCGCAATCTTTATGGAAAGCACAGCCGGATCTTCCGAGGCTTCCTTGATCAGTTGTAAAAAAGGTTCAAGGGTATCATAGGGAAAATAAATCAGGCGATCTGCTGCTAAAACTTGGCGTATTTTGCTTTCTTGAGGGTCCCAGTTCACGGGATATTGGGGAGTATAAGCAGGATATAGGAAGCGCACTCTGTGTTTAGCAGGCACCTTCTCCATCAGTTGGGTAAGATAACTAAAGGTCAAAGGCGCTTGCTGAAAAAATACCTGCTGTTCCTTGAGATTCCATTGTTTCATGAGATAGCGAACGATGTTGGTTGCATTTGTTTGATACTGTACCTCTAAACGAATCGGGGCTAACCGACTTCGTTTTTTAAGAATCGATCGCATCTGTTCTTTGTAATCTTCTAAGGGATTCAATTCCATTTCGTCAATCGATAAATCGGCGTTGCGTGTCAAGCAGAAGATAGATTTATCGAGTACTTCATAAAAAGGGAAAGCTTCTGTGGCATACTCTAAAATAATTTCTTCCACGAGCATATAGCGCAAAGCAGGACCGGGCAGGAGAATCATACGTGGTAAGAAATCAGGAACCGGAATCATACCAAAGACGGTAGCATCCTTCTTTTTAGGTTTATCGGCTTCTCGTAATTCCACACAGATGTGAAGGGTTTTGCTGGGTACATGGGGGAAGGGGTGCCTGCTGTCGAGGATTTGTGGTGATAGCATAGGTAGGATGTTTTGGCGGAAGAAATGGCGAGCGTATTTACGGTCTATGTCGTTCCAATTGCGGAAGGTAAGCCGCTTGCATTCGTATTGCTCTAAAGCGGATTCCACTTCGTGGAAGATCTCGTCCATTTGCTGGATTAATGGTCGCACCCGCTGCAAAACGGCGCTGAAGATGTCCATGGGTTTAAGTCCAGATTTGTTATCGATATGCTCGGGTTGGTGCAAAGCAAGATCATAGGTGCTACCCATGCGAATCATAAAAAACTCATCCAAGTTGCTACAAAAAATAGTTACAAAGTTGAGTCGCTCTAGAAGCGGAACAAGGGGGTCGCGTGCTTCTTCCAGTACACGTTGATTAAACCGCAGCCATGATAAGTCGCGGTTTTGTGTGTACCTGTAATCCGCCATTCGAATCACCTTTTCTTAGTTTTCTTCTGCATCGGTGTTTTCCGGATTCAGCTCGGGAAATCGCTCCCATGCACTTGCATCCATGGGGTCTTCCCATTTTGGATACTGATCACGATTACGACAAGCAAGGAGCTTCTCTACCAAATAGCCTTCGCGGACTCCAAAGCGGCTGACAAAAATCTCTTCACAGTGGAAGTGCTTGGCAATCACCTGTAAAATGGTCATACCATAGAGTTGGGTTCGGACCCGATCGGGGGCAACTTTGAGGAGCGTTTCGAGACCGGCGGCTTCGTCATTTATGAGCAAGGTATTCATCTCTTTGATGTGATCCACCTGAATCGTTCTTTCTTCGAGCGAGAGGGTATATAATTCTTGATTCAATCTGCCAGCAGCTCGTATGCTACCACCTACTCCAACCATAATCGGAACTCTTTTACGTTGGAGTTTTGGGTATTCCTTCAAAGCCTTTTGCACCAAGTCTTTGACACGTTTGTGCTCGCTTTTAGACATGAGAATACGATTGAGCCCAGGTGCTTTAGCTTTTGGAATTTGATTCAAGGAACCAATAGGAATACTAATCGCTTCTATGATTTGATTCATTTTACTCAACGTAATCTCGGCACTACCGCCGCCAATATCGACCACCAAACCGTTTTCGGTAGGACGTTCCAGTCTAGTGCCAATAAAGGAATAGCGGGCTTCGTCCTCGCCGCTGATCACATCGATTGTGATTCCGGTGGCTTTTTGAATGGCTTCGGTGGCTTCTGTACGGTTTTTTATATTTCTTAAGGAAGCAGTTGCAAATACCTGTGCAGAGCCAAGATTTAGATTATCTAAGGTGCTTTGAAAGGTCTTTAGCACGGAAATTGCCCGATAAATTCCTTCCTCCGATAAAAGCCCCTCTTGTACATAACCAGCTAGCCCTAAATTTACTTTACGGCTAAATAAAACTTTAAGGCTCTTGCCATCACATTGATAAACAGATAAACGTACCGTGTTGGAACCCAGATCCACGAGTGAATAAATCATAGTACACTTCCTTAAGACATTTCTTTCTTCTATTATACGTTTTTTTGCGGTAAAGTTCAATCTAAGATAATCATATTTGGTTAAGCCCAGGTTAAGTTTTAAATAAGTTGTAAGGAATGGAATAATGGGTGGAGGAATAAAGGGTTGAAAGTATAAAGGGGACGGTTCTCTCAAACGAGAGAACCGTCCCCAAAATAAGCTGTCCCCAAAATAAGCTAAAACAATTCTAAGTACGTTTTACGCTTTTGCGATTTGTTGACCAAATTCAAATGCCTTTTGCAGTTGGTCTGCATCGGGGTTCCATGAATTTCGGAACGGGTCACCAATGATTTCAAACCCAGCTTTGGCCATTTCGTCGTTGATCTTCTTTGGTGCTTCACCGCTCCAGCCATAGCAACCGAAAGCAGCAGCTTTTTTACCTTTAAACTTAAGTTCTTGCACAAAGTGAATGAAGCCAGCCAAAGAGTGGAGCATATGACCGCCTACGGTGGGAGAACCAAAGGCGACTGCTTTGGATTTGAAGACTTCAACGATTAAATCATTGTCATCAACCCGGGCTAAATTGTACGTTTTTACGACAACTTCAGAGTCGGCAGATTGGATGCCCTCGGCAATTTTCTCGGCTAAAGCTTTGGTGCCATTCCACATCGTGTCATAGACTACGGTAATTTGATTTTCCTGATAATCATTGGCCCATTTACTATAGGCTTCCACGATTTGCATGGGGTTGTCACGCCAAATAATACCGTGACTGGTAGCAATGATATCGATCGGTAGATTTAAGGCAATGACTTCAGCCAATTTTCTACGAAGAATCGGAGCAAACGGGGTTATGATATTGGAATAATACTTCAGTGCCTCATACCAAAGCTCACATGGGTCTACTAAATCGTTAAAGAGACGTTCACTGGCGTAATGCTGACCAAATGCATCATTACTAAATAAGATATTGTCACCGGTCATATACGTAGCCATGGAGTCGGGCCAATGCAACATTGTCATTTCCACAAAGACTAATTTTTTACCGTTGCCGATATCGACGGAGTCCCCGGTTTTTACGACTCTAAAATCCCAGTCCTGGTGATATTGACCCTTCAAAGATTTGACAGCATTGGCAGTACAATAAATTGGCACGTTTGGAATTCGTTTCATCAAGGCCGGTAGGGCACCACTGTGATCCACTTCACCATGATTTGCCACAATGAAATCAATTTTGTTTAAGTCGACTTCAGAGGCCAAATTTTCAACGAATTCTTCGGCGAAAGGAAGCCAAACGGTGTCTACCAAAACAGTTTTTTCTTCTTGAATCAAATAGGAGTTATAGCTGGAACCTCTATGGGTGGAAAGCTCTTCTCCGTGGAACTTACGCAGTTCCCAGTCAACTTTTCCTACCCAGGAGACGTTGTTCTTAATCAATTTTTTCATAGGTGCTTTCCCTCTTTTCATTTAATACTATTAATAAGCAACAATATAATGTTAACACTTCTTTTGGGTTCCGTCAACGATTCAAATCACAAAAAAGGATTTCTATCAGGAAAGTGGAATAAATGCGTGGAGCTAAATGACTCTCCAACAAAAACGTGAAGGGTGGCAATGTCGGATGCATATCGGCATCACATACGATTTGCGCAGTGCGTATCTTGAAGAAGGATACACAAAAGAAGAGACCGCTGAATTAGATGAGGCGGAAACGATTGAAGCGTTGGATCAATCAATCCAGGCGCTGGGGCACACAACCGAACGGATCGGGTCGATTTCTTCTCTGGTTCAAAAATTAGCTTCAGGAAAACGATGGGACTTCGTATTCAATATTGCGGAAGGCATGAATGGACTCAGCCGTGAAGCACAGGTGCCTGCGTTATTGGATGCTTATCGGATTCCCTACACTTTTTCGGATCCCATGGTTTTAGCAATTGCTTTGCATAAGGGGATGGCGAAACGCATCGTTCGTGATCTTGAAATCCCCACACCCAAATTCAAGGTCGTTCGCTCCCTTGAGAACCTACGCATTCGGTCGTTTGATTATCCAATGTTTGTCAAACCGGTGGCAGAGGGTTCAAGTAAAGGGGTTGGCCTTCATTCAAAGGTGGAAAACCATGAGCAACTGAAGAACAGCTGTGCTAAGTTGTTATCGGAATTCGATCAACCTGTTTTGGTAGAACAATACTTACCCGGTAGAGAATTTACTGTGGGTATCATTGGCACTGGAGAGCAGGCTCGGGTTTTAGGGGTTATGGAAATCAAATTGCGTGGAGATTATCACCAAGAAGGTTATACCTATTTGAATAAGATCAATTATAAAGAACGTGTTGAATATAAACTTGCCAATGACGCAGAAGCAATTCAATGTTCGGAGTTTGCTATTAAAGCCTGGCGAGGATTAGAATGTCGTGATTGCGGCCGCGTTGATTTAAAAATGGATGCACATCAGGTGCCCAATTTTTTAGAGGTGAACCCCTTAGCAGGCTTGAATCCGCAATACTCGGATTTACCGATTCTTTGTTCCTTGAAGGGGATTTCGTATCAGGAATTGATCAAAATGATTATAGAATCTGCGCTGAGCAGAGTTTCTATCTGAGACTGAAGCAAAATTTATAGAGTGGGAGGTTTCATATGACGAGTGAAGTAAAAATCATAATGTTAGGCACTGGCACTCCCAATGCCTTACCCAGCAAATCCGGACCGGCGATTGCGCTTAGTGTAGACGAACAAGTCTATTTGTTGGATTGTGGTCCGGGTTTGGTTCGTCGTGCTGAAGCTGCCGTTTTACAAGGAGTCTCGGAATTAGTCGTGAAAAATCTCAACCGTGTTTTCTTGACTCATTTGCATTCGGATCATACAGCGGGCCTTGCAGATCTTTTGCTGACGCCTTGGGTATTGGGCAGAGATATACCATTACAGGTTTTGGGTCCTCAAGGCACTTCTAAGATGTGCCATCATTTGGAACAAGCATATCAGATCGATATTCAAAATCGTATTTATGGAGCGGAACAGGCCAATATTCAAGGAATTCAGATGCAAGTAAAAGAATATAAAGAAGGGCTGATTTACAAGGATGAACGGATCCAAGTGGATGCGTTCCCGGTGCAACATCCTCCCTTTGAAGCCTATGCCTTACGGATTACAACTCCTTGCGGGATCATCGTCTTTTCCGGAGATACAGCACCCTGCGAAGGGATCGAACGAGCTGCTGAAGGCTGTGATCTTCTGATTCATGAAGTCTATTCGGCTAGAGGGGTGCAATCTCGTACGCCAAAGTGGTTCCGGTATCATACTTCGGTGCATACTTCGGAAGTCGAGTTAGCGGCGTTGGTTGCCAAAGTGAAACCGAAAACCTTGGTATTAACGCATCAATTGTGGATGTTGGGAGAAAACGAGAGCGGTTTAGAAGCTGCAATACTGAAGAGAGAAGCTGAAGTAGTAGCAAACATCGCTTCAGTATATGGGGGTCAAATCATTTCGGCCTGCGATTTAGATATCATTACCTTGGATACCCAAGCAAATGCTCATTTGATTAGAAATTAGGAGGAATGAAAATGGCAGACTTGATTCGATTTGTGGCAGATTTAGTGCGCATCCCCAGTTACTCTGACCAAGAAGGACCCATTGTTTCTTTTATTAAGCAGCACATGCAACAATTAGGTTACGATGAAGTCTTTGTAGATCGAGTGGGCAATGTAGTAGGTCGCGTTGGAAATGGACCCGACATTCTGCATTTTGATTCTCATGTCGATACTGTCAAGGCGGAAGATGCCGGAGCGTGGAGCTATCCTCCTTTTTCCGGGGAGATTGTCGATGGGAAATTATACGGTCGTGGGTCTGTCGATATGAAAGCAGCGTTAGGGGCTTCAATTTATGCGGCAGCACAGGCCAAAAAAGACGGTTTGCTACAAGGAAAAACAATTTATGTAACCGGAAGTATTTGTGAAGAATATTGTGATGGCGTTAATTTGCAAAACTTTTATAAGGACAGTGGGGTTCATCCGGATGTTTGCGTCATCTGTGAGCCTTCCAATAATTTGATTACATTGGGACACACCGGTAAAATTCAAGCCAGAGTGAAAACTCATGGTGTCTCTGCGCACGGATCTGCACCAGAAAAGGGTGTCAACGCCGTTTATGAAATGGCTGAAATCATTCAACGCGTAGAACAGCTCAATGAAAAACTAAGTCAGAAGCCGAAACCCCATGGAACGATTGTTTTATCCGATATTTCATGTGTTAGTGCTTCTTTAAACGCTGTGCCCAGTGAGTGTAGCATTTATCTAGATCGTCGTTTAGTCATCGGAGACTCTTTACAAGAGGCGCTTGCTCAACTGGAGGATTTAATACGTGAGAAGGATGCTGAATGGGAAGTCGGGACGTTGGTGCATACCAGCTGGACGGGGCAAGAATTGGTTTATAAGCCAATCCATGAACCCTGGCAGATTGATAAAGAGCACCCGTTGACATTGATGCTACGAAAAACCTACGAAGAAACCTTTGGTCGCAAAGCTACCGAGTATAATTTTTGGGATTTTGGCACCAATGCGGTTACCCCTTTGAGCCTCGGCATTCCCACCATTGGCTTTGGACCGGGGGATTACAAACAAGCGCACATGGTAGACGAGCACTGTTCAACAACACAAATTGAAGAAGCATATGCCTTCTATTTAAAATTAATTGAAAATTTCACCTCGAAAGGATGTAAGAATGACTGAACATAACCTGATTTTGCCTCAATCGATTGGTTTGACAGGAGTCCGTAACGCACGGGAACTGGGCGGATATGAAACCAAAGATGGTAAGCGAATCTGCAAAGGAAAATTGTTGCGTACAGGAAAGCTGGCCAAAGCGAATCCGGATGATTTGCAAAAATTAACTACAATTTTTTCCATGGCCAAAGTGATTGATTTCCGCACTTCTATTGAGCGAAATCGCGAACCTGACCCGGAAATTGCACATGTCGATAATCTGCATCTGAATGTTTTCGGTGATGAGGATCGTGACGGACTGATGCTCAGTTTCATCTATGCTAAAGGGAACCCATTGGAAAAGATGATGGAGTTGGAGCAGCCGCTTGAGGCTTTGCACAAGGACCATCTGCAAGTATATCGTAATTTTGTGACCAAAGAACCGGCGTTGCAGGCGTACCGGAGTTTCTTTCAAGCTGCACTGGAGCAAAAAGAAGGTGCTCTAAGTTGGCATTGTCAGGCAGGAAAAGATCGTGCTGGAGTGGGATCGGCGTTGATGTTGCTTGCTTTGGGCGTGGATTGGGATACAATTGTTCAAGACTATATGCTAACCAATGAATATTATAAAGACGTGATAGAAGGTTTTGTAGACTTTGTTAAAGGATTAACACCCCGTGAAGAAATTTGGCAGACTGCTCGAGCCATGGCAGGAGTCAACCCTGCATGGATGAGAGCGGTGGAAGAAGAAATTCAAAGCAAGTATGGTTCGGATGAAGCCTTTTTGAGAGAGGGCTTGGCCTTGAGTTCAACCGATTTAAAGGAACTGAAGCATCGCTATTTGACAGATTAAGAAGGGAACCCCAGGTTGGTTGTAGAATTGGATATGGGTAGGTTGTTTTTTGTGCCTGTTTTCTGTGTCTGATTGCCATGAGACTATGTGTGACTTTGTCACCGAACTTAAGAGATAATTGTGATACTATAAAAACAGAACAAATGCGAATAGTTCTCAATAGCAAACAGGAGGAAGAAAAATGAACGTATATAATTTTTCAGCCATCGATAATAAACAAAACGAAGTCTCTCTCTCCCAATATAAAGGTAAAGTGACCTTAATTGTAAATACCGCAACCGGATGCGGATTTACCCCGCAATATAGCGGCTTACAAGCTTTGTATGAAGCAAACAAGGAGAAGGGTTTTGAAATCCTCGATTTTCCTTGTAACCAGTTTTTGGGACAAGCACCAGGATCCGATGATGAAATTGCAACTTTTTGCCAATTGAACTTTGGCACCACGTTTCCTCGCTTCTCCAAGATTGAAGTCAATGGTGAAAATGCTCATCCCTTATACCAATACCTCAAAAAAGTAGCTCCGCAAGATTATCAAGATGAGGCGTTGAACGCTTTTGTTGAACGAATGAACTCCAAAGGATTGGGTGTTGAAGGATCAGAAATTAAATGGAACTTCACCAAATTCTTGGTAGATCAAGAGGGAAATGTTGTAGAGAGATTTGGACCGACCACAAAACCGGAAGATTTACAACCTGCGTTAGACAAACTGCTATAAGCAGTAGATTATATAATTGAAAGGGGATTTTACAATGTTATCAGCTGCAACTTCCAAATTATTGCAAGAACAAATCAACAAGGAATTCTATTCGGCATATCTCTATATAGAAATGGCCAATTATTATGAACACGAAGGCCTACCCGGGTTTGCTCACTGGTTTGTAATTCAGGCACAAGAAGAGCGCGACCATGCGATGCTATTTCGTCAATATTTGATTAACAACAATGTATGCGTTCACTTTACTGCGATTGCTGAACCAGATCAGGTTTATGAGAATCATGGAGCTCCTTTACATGCCGCTTTGGAACATGAGCATTATGTCACCGCTTCGATTAACGCAATCTATGCACAGGCACAAAAAGATCATGACTTCCGAACAATTCAATTCTTAGATTGGTTTGTTAAAGAGCAAGGGGAAGAAGAGAAGAACGCGAATGACAACATCACTAATTATGAGTTGTTTGGTAAGGATCCCAAAGCTCTTTATATGTTGAACAAAGATATGCTGGCTCGTGTATATGCTGCACCCTCTTTAGTTCTCTAATTTTTAAAGTTACGTATAACCGGCGCCTGCTTTCACTAGTAGGCGCTTTGTTTTGTACAGGAAAAGGTATTTTCAGGAAATCTCGCGAATCAGTATATTGAAACTTAGTCCCGGAGGTGTTTAGATGTCTGTCTCAACGTATCGTTGCCCATCCTGCGGAAACGGCTTGGCCTTTGATCCGGATTTGCAAAAATTGGTGTGTGATTATTGCGGAAACCAATATCATGAACATGAGATTTTAAATATGCTGCGAGAGAAAGAAGAAGCGGTGGCACATACCGCTGTTTTTTCATGCCCAAGTTGCGGAGCTGAGGTTGCTACCGATGAAACTACTGCAGCCACCTACTGCTATTATTGTCATAATCCGGTTGTGTTATCGGGTCGGCTGCAAGCAGAATTTCGGCCGGACTTTGTTCTCCCGTTTAAGATTGGTAAAGAGAAGGCCCGGGAGACATTCTTAAAATGGGTGAAAGGGAAACGCTATGTGCCCGCAGGATTCTACGATGAAAGCAACATTGATAAAATCACTGGGGTATATTATCCCTATTGGTTAGCCGATTATACCATGGATGCACAGTTCGAAGGGGAAGGAAAAATTAGCCAGATGACGTCTACTGCGAACGAAAACATCACGACCACTCAGCATTTTCGAGTCATTCGAAGAGGCGATGTCACCTTACGCAACCTGCAACGGAGTGCTTTAAGAAAAGCCGATCGCAAACTGGCCGACGGAGTCCATCCGTATCATTTCGAAGAGATGCAACCATTTACCGAAACGGTTTTATCGGGGTTTCAAGCAGAAAAGCGCGACATCAACAGTGAAGAGTATCATCAGTCCGTGGAGCAAGAGGTAGGAAAATACGTGCAACCTTTATTAACGGGCGGGCATGGGTATCATCAATTAAACGGATCTACCGCTAGTCGAGTGAAGACGGCCAAATATTCGTATGTCTTATTGCCCACCTGGGTAGTGACCTACACTGGCACGAACGGACAAATTTACTATTACAGTATGAATGGGCAAACTCAAGAAACCTGTGGGGTGTTACCGGTCGATCGCAATAAATTGCTGCGAGATTGCTTTGTTTTAGCCGCGGGAGTTTTCGCTTTGGCTTGTGCAGGAGGGTATTTCTTATGGTAACGGCAAAATTCAGCCGAAAACTGGCTATGATTGGATTGCTTTTGGTTTTGTTGAGCTCGCTTTTTGCAGTGCAAGCCACGACCTTAGGAGAAGAAAATCAGCGGGTTTTTGATGATGCAGGTTTATTTACAGATGCCGAAATTGTAATGCTGGAAGCGGAAATTGCTACGGCTCGCTCCACTATGAAGATGGACTTTGTGGTCTTGACGAGTGAAGAAGCAGAATATAGTGCTTCGGACACCCAGGCAGAGAAAATCGGTATGGCTTTTGCTGACGATTTTTATGACTACAATGGCTTTGGGGTTGGTGCAGATTACAGCGGAATCATCTATTTTATCGACATGTCGAACCGGATGCCGATTATCACGACCTGTGGTGCGATGATTAATATTATAACGGATGAGCGATTAGAAGCGATGTTGGATCACTCCTGGAATCATCTCAGTGAAGGTGATTTTTCGGGCTCTGTGTTAAGTGTGCTACAAGACACTTTGAGCTATGTTAAAGCGGGAGTCCCGGAGGGGCAGTATCAGTATGATACCGAAACGGGTCAAGTGACAACACCCGTGTATAAAGTCTTAACCGCTGCTGAAATGGGAATCGCAGCCGGTGTTGCGGCGGTAGCAGGGATGATCTTATATGGTAGTGTTCATGGTACCTATCAGTTAAAAGGAAGCACCTACGAGTATGCAGTACGTGAAAATTCCGATGTCGTGATTACTGCTAGCCAGGATCAATTCCTGCGCACCAGTGTGACAAGGATGCCAAAGCCCAAACCACCGCGAAATATCAGTGGGGGTGGCACATTTGGAGGAGGCCGTGCCAGTGGCACGCATATGTCGAGCAGCGGAAGAAGCCATGGCGGCGGCGGTGGTCGTCGATTCTAGAGATTCTTGGGGACGGTTCTCTCCCTCAAAAATTTACCATCTTTTTAACAATTGCGGAGCGTGCGGTACTAAGAATTCTAATTAAGCACGCAAATAATTGTCTACAACAAATATTATGATTCGTAAAAGCGGATTCTTGTTGCAGATTCCGATACAAATTGGGTAAAGAAGCGCAGTGAGAACAAAAAAGCACCAGTATTAATAAGAACAAAAAACACGATTCGTCTTGTTGTAAGGCGGATCGTGTTTTGTTGAGTGGGTCAGATTTTTGAGGATTCTTCTTATGAAGATTCTTTTTAGAAGGTTCTTCTTATGAAACAAGGAAATTAACTGGAAAAAATCAAGGGGAGAGAACCGTCCCCAAGATAAGACGGAGGCAACGTTGAGCGGTGTCGGCAAGCAGTTCCTGGCTGCGCTGCATGGATTCCTGTAATGTGATTGGACCGGGAGCAATCGGGAACATAGCAGTGACGCCCTGTTCATAAAGACTCTCGGTACCACTTCCAATACTGCCAGCCAAAGCTAAGAGTGGAACACCCTGTTTTTTTGTGCGCTTGGCAATCCCCATAATAACTTTTCCATGTAAGGTCTGAGCGTCAATACGACCTTCTCCGCTAATCACCAAATCGGTTTCTGCCAGCATCTCTTCAAACTGCAGAGTATTGAGAACAACATCAATGCCCGGCTGCATTGTTGCTTTGGTAAACGCTAAGAGCGCCATGGTAGTACCTCCGGCAGCACCCGCACCGGGAAGATCTTTTAAGTCGAGCTGCAGTGTTTCCAACAATACCCGGTGATATCGTGCTAAAGCAGCATCTAAACGTTGCACCTGTTCGGCATTTGCCCCTTTTTGTGGTCCAAAGATAGCGCTCGCTCCACGTGGCCCCAAAAGGGGGTTGTCAACATCGCAGGCGACCAAAATTTCCGTTTCTTGCAAGCGTGCATCCACCTGTTCTAAATCGATTCTGCACAAACGCAACAGTGCGGCGCCCCCCGGGGGTAATTCGTTGCCGCCCTCGTCTAAAAAGCGCACCCCTAAAGCACTCGCCAAACCGGTGCCGCCGTCGTTGGTAGCACTGCCACCAAGGCCAATAATCAATTTTCTGGCTCCATGATCCAACGCTGCTCGAATCAATTGCCCTGTACCAAAAGTAGAGGTAATTTCGGGGTTCCGTTCAGTCTCTGTCAATAAGGTCAATCCGGAGGCGGCCGCTAATTCCACAACAGCAGTAGCGTTGGGTAAAACATAAAAAGGTGCTCGAATCGCACGTCCTAAAGGGTCTAATACCGAAACAAAATGAGCGGTCCCTCCTAAAGCTAAGGCTAAAACGGCCCCGGTTCCTTCGCCTCCATCGGCAATGGGCACGACCGTCAAATTCGCCAAAGGATCGATTCGACGTACGCCCTCTGCTACGGCATTGCCGGCATCCAAACTGCTGCAACTGCCTTTAAAAGAGTCCATAGCAATCAAGATTTTCACGCAAACATCCCCCTTATTCTGGTAGGGTTTCTTCTACTTCTTCAATATGAGCTCGAATTCGTAATAGCAGCATTTCAATCGCCACACGGTTACGCCCTCCTTCGGGTATAACAATATCGGCATTGCGTCGGCTGGGTTCTACAAAACGTTCGTGCATGGGTTTGACTGTAGATAAATATTGGTCTCGTACCGAGGCCAAGCTGCGGCCGCGTTGATTAATGTCGCGTTCAATTCTTCGCAAAATCCGTACATCGGCGTCAGTATCGACATAGATCTTAATATCCATCATATCGCGAAGATCCGGGTCTTGTAAGATTAGGATTCCATCGATGACAATAATGGGTTTGGGAGGAATGAATAAGGTCTCCTTGGAACGATTATGCACCGTGAAGTCATAGACCGGGCAGTATACTCCCAATCCTTGTCGAAGCATTTGTAAATGTTGCACCAATAAATCGGTTTCAAAGGCCTCCGGATGGTCGTAATTCAGTAAGCAACGCTGATCATACGTCAACTCATCATGGCAGCGATAATAATTATCATGATAAATCACACACAAATCTTCACCAAAGCGCTTCGCTAATTGGCGCGTCAAAGTGGTCTTTCCGGAACCGGTTCCACCCGCCACACCGATAATCAGAGTCTTCATCCAAATCGCCGCCTTTCCTGTGCTTCCTCTCAGTTTGCCATTTCTACATGCTTTTCCTGCTGAGAACCCTTGCTCTTACCGACTTTCATGATATAATGACCTTAAAAAGAGAAGAAAGGGTGGAGCATATGAAACTGAATACCTTAGAAACACCGGTCTTGATTTTAGATGAGCTGAAGTTCGAGGCCAATTTGAAAAAAATGATGGATTTGATTAAAGATAGCGGGATGGCCCTGCGTCCCCATTACAAATCCCATAAGTCTGTAGATATTGCGCGCAAGCAAATCGCATATGGAGCAAAAGGGATTACCTGTGCCAAATTAGGAGAAGCTGAAGATTTAGCGGATGCGGGAATCCACGATATTTTGATCGCCAATCAAATCGTTCAACCCTCTAAGCTGGCTCGGGTGGCACATCTCGCCAACAAATGCAAATTGACCGTTTGTGTCGACTGTGAAGAAAACATTTTGGCCTTGGAGCAAGCGGCAGCTATGGCAAATTCTTTGATCCATGTCTATGTGGAATTCGATGTTGGTATGAAGCGCTGTGGAGTCACTTCTTTGGAAGCGGTTGCAAAATTAGCGAAAGCCGTTCAAGCACAGACCCACTTAAGCTTCGATGGTATTCAAGCCTATGCCGGACAACTTTCTCATGAATTCGATGGTGAAAAACGCAAAAAAGAGTCGGGGGAAACCGACGAAAACCTTGTTGCGCTTAAAGCATATCTTCAAGAACAGGGAATCAATGTCAAAGAGATCAGCGGAGGTAGCACCGGGACGGCCTTATTAAAAGGAAATCCCAAAATATATACAGAATTGCAGGCCGGCACCTATATTTTTATGGATGCCTCTTATGCAAAAATGGAATTGCCTTTTGAGCATAGTCTCTTTGTCTTATCGACTGTTATCAGCACCGGACCCAATTTAGTGGTGACCGATGCCGGTGTCAAAGCGGTAGGCGTGGATCAGGGACTGCCTCGTTTCCTGGATTTTCCTCAAGATGCGCCGATCAACCTCAGTGAAGAGCACGGAGCTATTCGCTTGACGAATCATGGCAGGAAAATTAACGATAAAGTCTGGTATATTCCCGGGCACAGCTGTACGACAGCCAACCTTCACAATCAAATCTATCTTTTCCAAGGAGATGAAGTAACGGGCAAGATTCTTGTAACCAGTCGAGGAAAAGGGCAATAACTCAATTAAAATAAAATTCACCCGAAGCGAGCCTTGTTGCATGACAGGGTTCGCCTTTTTTTAACCGTTTGTGAAAATTTTCTTAAAAGGTGTTGAAATTGTGAAGGAATTTGCCAATTACATCCAGAATTAGTGGATATATAGAGAAATAATTCACAAATACCCATAGAACCATCACATTTATCTTGTAATCTAATCTTGGCTGAATCGATACATTTACAAGGAGGTTTATTATGGATGTTTCAAGAGTAGAAGCGCTTCCTCAAGAAGAAGTTTCACAACACCAACAAGAACAAGTGCTCAATCTGATGGATCTATACGGAAACAATAAAGAAAATCTTATTCAAATTCTCCATGGGGCTCAGCAGATTGTAGGTCACATCCCATTGACTCTCCAGATTTTGATTGCTGAAAACCTCAAAATACCAGTCAGCGATGTTTCGGGAGTGGTCTCATTCTATTCCTTTTTTTCTGCAACTCCAAGGGGGAAGCATATCATCAGAGTGTGTTTGGGAACAGCTTGCTACGTGCGTGGCGGAAAGAAGTTAGTAGAGACCCTGCAAAGTACATTGCAGATCGGGTTAAACGAAACCACAGAAGATGGTAAATTCACCTTAGAAATAGCTCGTTGCATTGGAGCATGTGGTTTGGCTCCGGCCATGATGATTGACGATGTCGTCTACAGGCAAGTGAATCCCAACAAAATAGATTCGATTTTACAAAGTGTTGAAGGAGGGACAAGCAACAATGGAACGCATTGAAACGACTGCCCAACTCCTTCAAATAAAGGAAGCATATTTGCATCGAAGCGCGCAATACAAGCATCAGGTTTTGGTTTGTGGTGGTGCCGGTTGTGTCTCTTCACATTGTGATGAAATTGTGAGGACACTCAAAAATAGTTTACAAATAAACCAATTAACACAGGATGTCCTCGTTACCGTTACCGGATGCATGGGGATCTGTGCAGTAGGCCCAGTGATGCTTATTTTACCGGAGCGCACCTTTTACACCAATCTCACTCCGGAAAAAACAAAGGAAATCGTGAAAGCACACCTCTGTGAAGGTCGGGTTCTCGAGCAGTATACCTTTTATGATCAATCCTTGGAACGGCATGTGCCTTGTATTGATGACATCGAATTTTTTAAAGCTCAAATCAAGATTGTTTTGGACAATTGCGGAACGATTGATTTTAATGACATCCAAGCCTACATCGCTCGGGATGGCTACATGGCCTTAGCCAATGCTCTGCATTGCTGTTCTCCTCAAGAAGTGATCGATGAAGTCAAGCGCTCGGGATTGCGAGGACGTGGTGGAGCGGGATTTCCTACCGGAATCAAGTGGCAAGCCGGTCATGATCAACCCGGTAAACAAAAATACATGGTCTGTAATGCCGATGAAGGAGATCCCGGCGCTTTTATGGACCGCAGTATTATCGAGGGCGATCCTCATGCTGTCATAGAAGGTATGATTTTAGGGGGATATGCCATTGGCGCGAATCATGGTTATGTATATATTCGAGCAGAATATCCCATTGCAATAGAGCGTTTACAAGCAGCGATTCAACAAGCCAAAAATATTGGGTTGTTAGGCAATACGATTATGAATACAGAGTTTTCATTTGAATTAGAGATTCGCATGGGTGCAGGCGCCTTTGTCTGTGGAGAAGAGACGGCGCTCATGGCAAGTATTGAGGGAAAACGAGGAGAACCTCGGCAAAAGCCACCATTCCCCTTTCAATCGGGTTTGTTTGGTAAACCAACAATCATCAACAATGTTGAAACCTTAGCCAATATTCCAAAGATCTTACGCCGCGGAGGAGCTTGGTATGCCGGATTTGGCTTACCCCATGCACCAGGTACCAAAGTTTTTGCCTTAGCCGGGCAAGTGGTCAACACGGGAATCATAGAAGTACCCATTGGCATTTCCATTGGCGATATCGTTTATAAGATTGGTGGAGGCATTCCGGACGGCAAGGCCTTTAAAGCAGTACAAATTGGTGGACCTTCTGGGGGATGTGTCACGAAAGAAGCGTTAAATACGCCAGCTGATTACGAGTCCTTAACCAAATTAGGTGCGATTATGGGTTCCGGGGGTCTTATCGTCATGAACGAAGACACCTGCATGGTCGATACTGCGCGCTTCTTCATGGATTTTATACGCGATGAATCTTGTGGTAAATGTGCAGCATGTCGTATCGGTACCAAACGCATGTTGGAAATCTTGGAAAGGATTACCGAAGGTAAGGGTCGTAAAGGTGACATTGAATTGTTGGAAGAAATCGGCGCGACCTTACAGCAAACCGCCATGTGTGGGTTAGGCCAAACGGCACCCAACCCCATTTTATCGACCATTCGCTATTTTAGAACCGAATTCGAAGAGCATATTGAAAAGAAATACTGCCGTGCCGGTGTTTGTGCGTCTTTATTTCTTTCACCCTGTGAAAATACTTGCCCGGCTCATGTCAATGTACCCGGGTACATCGCTTTGGTCGCCAGTGGGCGTTTCTTGGATGCCTACCAACTGATTATGCAAGAGAATCCATTCCCAGCGGTTTGCGGTCGGATTTGTACGCGCCCCTGCGAAAGCAAATGCCGTCGAAGCACGGTGGATGAAGCCGTAGCAATTCGAGACTTGAAGAGATTTGTTGCAGACTATGCGTTTAAGCATGAATTGCCCGAAAGCATGCAATGGACAGCTGCCAAAAATGGTCGTCGTATCGCGGTCATAGGCGCGGGAGCTTCCGGGTTGACCTGTGCTTATTACATGGTTCGCTTGGGCTACGATGTCGATGTCTACGAAACAGAGCAAGAGGCAGGAGGGGTTTTGGCCTACGGAATACCGGAGTATCGCTTACCCAAAGACATTTTGCAGCATGAGATTGACCTTATAGTAAAAGCCGGTGTAAAAATCAAATACGGCATGGAAGTAGGCAAGGATATTGATTTTAAGACCCTAAGAAGCCACTATAATGCGATTTATGTGGCAACCGGTACGCAATACCCCCAAAAAGTGCAAATCCCCGGTGAAGAGCTCGAAGGCGTGGAACACGGGATTACATTCTTAAAACGAGTCCACTTCGAGAAGAATCGTCGCCTTAGCGGTACCGTTGCTGTAATCGGTGGAGGAAATACCGCGGTTGACTCGGCACGCACAGCAATTCGTTTAGGCGCAGAGCGTGTGATTATTGTTTACCGACGTAGCACTGATGCAATGCCTGCGTATCGTGAAGAAGTCTTAGAGGCGATTGAAGAAGGCGTTGAAATCATGGAACTTACCGCGCCGGTGCGTATTATCGGCGACAAGAAAGGTCGCGTAAGCGAGTTGGAATGTATGCCAATGGTTTTAGGAGACTTCGATGCTTCCGGACGCAGACGTTCGGTTGAAGTGAAGGGAACAAGCTTCCGCATTCCGGTTTCTTTGGTAATCCCAGCTGTCAGTCAATACGCAGATTTACCCTTTATTGGTAAACAAGAAGTCAGTCGCACGCGTTGGGGGACCTTTGTAATCGATGAAGACACCCTTATGACCACCATGCCCGGTGTTTTTGCCGGCGGCGATGTGGCCAGGGGACCGGATGATGTCATTCGTGCGATTTCCGATGGCAAAAAAGCAGCAGAAGCGATTGACCGTTATTTGGGGGGCAAAGGAATCTTGAACAAAGGCAACTCCATTGAGATTCCGGAAATCATCGACCCCGATGAAATCGTATTCCATACCCAATTCGAAAAAGAAATCCTAGCTCCGGAATATCGAACACAAAGTTTTGAAGAGGTTGTTAAAGGATATCATAAGATCAATGCCATTGCAGAAGCGATGCGCTGCCTGCATTGCGATAGGAGGTTGTCATGATTCACCTGACTATTAACCAAAAGCAAATTTCCGTTCCGGAAGGAACTACCATTCTTCAGGCAGCCCAACAGCATCATATTTCAATCCCAAATCTTTGTTACATGGAAGGGATCCATAAAAGCGGATCTTGCAGGATTTGTAGCGTTGAAGTGGTAGGAGCCAAGACTCTCATGGCTTCCTGTGTAACGGAAGTACGTGAAGGCATGGTCGTTAATACCAACACCAAAAAAGTCCAAGATGCGCGAAAGATGCTGTATCAATTGTTGTTATCGGATCATCGTCAAGATTGTTTACATTGTCAGCGTAATCTGGACTGCGAATTACAACAATTAGGTCAACAACTTGGTGTAACAGAAACGATTTTCGAAACAACCAGTGCCCGAACTCAAATGGATGTGGGTTTTTCCATTACCAGAGATCCATCCAAGTGTATTCTTTGTCGTCGATGTGTAACGGTCTGCAATGAGATCCAAGGCTTAGGTGCGATCAATATCCAAAACCGGGGCTTTGATTCCATTATTGCGCCAGCTATGGAATTGCCATTGTCCCACGTGAACTGTGCCAATTGTGGTCAGTGTACCATCGTTTGCCCGGTGGGAGCTTTGCAAGAGACCGATGCTACCGAGCGAGTTTGGCGAGCCTTGCACGATCCCAACACAAGAGTGGTCATGCAGTGTGCACCGGCCGTTCGAGTTGCAATAGGTGAGGTATTCGGGTATCCTGTGGGAACAGCTGTGACCGGGCAGTTAGCAGCAGCGATGCGAGCGCTCGGTGCAGACGATGTCTTCGATACCAACTGGGCAGCGGACCTAACGATTATGGAAGAAGGAACCGAACTTTTGCAACGGTTGCAAAAAATGTTACGTGGTGAGAAGGTCGCCTTTCCTATGTTGACCAGTTGTTCACCGGGTTGGATCAAGTTCGTTGAGCACAAATATCCAACCCTTTTGGACCATCTCTCCAGCTGCAAATCGCCGCAGATGATGTTGGGAGCGATTGCCAAATCCTACTATGCCACAAGAATCGGGGTTGACCCCAAAAAAATGTTTGTGGTTTCTGTCATGCCGTGTACAGCGAAGAAGTTTGAAATCACACGCGAAGAAATGATTCACGAAGGCTTAGCCGATGTGGATGCAGTGTTAACAACACGAGAATTAGGAGTGATGATTCGCCAAGCAGGCATTGATTTCTGTCAATTACCCAATCAGTCTTTTGATGATCCCCTAGGCAATTCAACGGGTGCAGCCGATATTTTCGGGGTTACTGGCGGTGTTATGGAAGCCGCTTTGCGTACAGTATATACGATTATTTCCGGTCGCCCATTGCCTTTCGAAAATCTTCATGTGACCCCGATTGTTGGCACGGAAGAAATCAAAGAAGCAACTTTAAAATTAGAAAGATTGCTACCCGAATACAAAGCCTTGGAAGGCGCTGAGGTTAAAGTTGCAGTCACCAGCGGTCTACACGGGGCTGCAGTGCTCATGGATCAAATAGCTGAAGGGAATTCCCCTTATTTGTTTATTGAAATCATGGGCTGCCCGGGCGGCTGCATTACAGGCGGGGGTCAACCTCGTAGTCAAGATCCAGAGGTACGACAAAAACGAATGAATGCCCTCTACCAGGAAGACGAGAGTAAAGTGATTCGAGAATCTCACAAAAACCCATCGATCGAAGCCATATACCGTGATTTCTTGGTGGAACCCTGTGGGGAGATGTCGCATCATTTATTACATACGCACTATATTGCAAGAACTGTAGTTCTACCTGAGGATGTAGCGTCCAAGAACAAACAGCTGGAGTCCAATCAAGCCTTCGTTGAGCCAAAGCAAATGCATGACCAAACCCCCTCTTCTTCTTTAGTTCAAGAAATCCAGCAATTACAAAATCAAATTAAGGAACTGAAAGAGTCAGAAGAGATTTACAAACAGATCATAGCCGATTGCAGTAATCGAATCCTTCATAAGAAAAATTGATTTGAAAGAGGTGTGTATTGGATGCGGATTCTTGTTGCAGATACCGATACAAATTGGGTAAAGAAGCTCAGTGAAGAAGCAGAAAAGCATAACATGGTAATAGACCACGCTTCTAATGGTATGGAAGCCATTAAAAGAATCAGGCGCAATTCTTATGATGCTTTAATTACAGAGGTTTCTTTACCCGATGTTGATGGAGTTCTGGCATGCAGGCAAATTCGCAAAATTTCGAACCTACCCATCCTCTTTCTTTCCTCGAAAAATAAACCTTCCGAAAAAATGGCAGCGTTTGAAGCAGGTGCCGATGATTATGTTTTAAAACCATGCTACCTACCGGAGATTTTTGCTCGACTTCAGGTCCATTTGCGCCGTAAAGACGGATTTTCGTTTCGATTACCACTTTGTATTGACGGTATCATGGTTGATAAATCGGGGAAAATTCTCTTTATTGATAATCGCAAGGTTGAAGTAACCCCTAAGGAATTTGAATTGTTGGCGTTGCTTTGTGAAAATGTCAACATTGCTTTGTCACGCAGCCAAATCATTGAACGGATCTGGGGAGCAGATTTTTTGGGAGATGATCGCACCATCGATTCTCATATCCGCTCCTTACGGCGTAAAATCGAACCGTATCACACTTATATCCGAACGGTTTGGGGGTATGGCTATAAGTTGAGCAAAGAATAACCGGCAGCGATTCCTTGAATTTCAAATCGAATGATGGTATAATCATAGTAGATTCAAGGAGGTGGGAGACGCAATGAAGATTAGTGCTGCCAGTCAGGATTATTTGGAAGCCTTATTAGAGCTTTCAGAAGAAGAGCATTCGGTTCGTTCAATTGATGTAGCGAAGCGGATTGGCGTTTCTCGCGCCAGTGTCAACAAAGCAATCGGTGTTTTAAGAGAAAGTGGTTTCGTAGAGCAAGAAAAGTATTCCGAGATTACCTTGACCGATGAAGGGATTCGAGCGGCAAAAGCAGTTTTGAAGCGCCATTCTACCCTAAAACAATTTTTAACCGATATTCTTAATGTGAGTGAAGATATCGCAGAAAACGATGCCTGTCGCATGGAGCACGTAATTAGTTTAGAAACACTTGAAAAGTTACAGATTTTTTTACAGCAAAGAGAAGAGTAATTTTAAAAGGGCTGTCAGCGTTTTGCTGACAGCCCTTTGATTCTGTTTTGTTATTGATCACGACATAAATTATCTAACCAGGTTTTCTGATAGGTTTGTTCCGGCCATTGTTCCGGGTCGAGCGGTCGTCCTCTCAGATCTAAAATAACACCAGAGATCCCACCTTTGACTGTGATCTTTTGCTTGTCTCCAGACCATTTAGCGCCGTTTTGAGCAATTACTGTAAGGGTCGCAGTCTCATCGGCAGATAAGGGACAGCTTACTAATTCACCCCAATGTCCGGTTAACTTCAGCGTTCTACCGGTATTGGTTTTCCCTTGAATCGTAAGAGCCGGTTGACCAACCGTGCCAAATCCTTGTGGAACAAAAGAAGTTCCTAAGGGTATGAGACATTCTCGTTCTAGAATATCGATAGCGCCTGCTTCATCGGCTTGAGCGAAGATTCCTAAATGAGGTAGCATGAAAATGGAATCGACCATGAGTTCAGTGACTCCTACCGGTTGGAAAGCATCAAGAAGCATGGCTGCAGCTTGCCCACGATGAGGAGCATTCGATAAAACCCCTCCGGAACCTAAAATGATATCAAAATCCTCGATGGCAATCTCCTTCATGGAACCGGCTAAAGAATTGGTAAAAATGGTAACCGGCTTTTGGATTTTAGCAATCGCTGCATGATCTTCAAAAGATAAACGTAAAGCTTCGCGAGCGACTGCTTGTTCCATTTGTAATTCTGCAAGCGTAGCCGGTATGGTGGTTGGGTAGATTAGCTTATTACCAATGCGCTCGGTTAAAGTCTCTAAAGCCAGTTCGCGATGAGGGATCCAGCGTTGAATATTCTCAATGCCGGCATTGGAAGCAACGTTGCCAATGCTATAACTCATACCATAGTTTGCACTGACGGTGCGTACATAAAAGCCATTAACGACGGAGAAAACATCTGTGGTAGCTCCGCCAATATCAACGCAAAGGATATTCTTGTTTCGTTTATCGGCGTATTTGACTAGAATCTCCCCTACAGCAGTTGGGGTGGGCATGAGGTCTAGCGCTGTCATCTCTTTAAGACGAGCATAACCCGGGGCATGCGACATGACATGTTCAATAAATAATTCATGAATCGCTTCTCGAGTGGGCGCTAAATTCTCTTCCTGGAAAGAAGGGCGCAGGTTAGGAACAACTTTGAGTGCGAATTGATCCCCTAACAAATCCTCAACCAGATCCACAGCTTTTGAGGTGCCGGCATATATGATGGGCAGATTATAATGATACCCAAATTTTGGCTTGGGATGAGCTGAACGGATGAAGTCACACATTTCAATCATAAAGGAACCGGGTTCGGCTCCTTCAACCCCGCCGGATAAAAGGATCATATCGGGGCGTAAGGTGCGTAATCGTTCCATGCGTTGAAAAAGAGAGCGACCGTCATCGGCAGCAAAAACATCTAATAAAACGGCGCCTCCCCCCAAAGCTGCACGTTGGGCACTTTCGGCAGACATGCGGCCCACATGACCGCAAACGACCATTTGTAAGCCGCCCCCGGCAGAGCTCGTGGAAAGGTAAGGGATTCCGGCGAGAGAAACCTCGCAACGGCTTTCAATCATCTCAAGGGAGCGCATTACACCGACCATAACATTAGCATCGGGGGCTTCTACCGTAGTGGCCGCTTCACCGCGAGCTACAAACTGCCAGGAGTCTGCGATTTTTTCGAAATAGAGAGCTTTGGTTGTCGTACTACCAACATCGGTAATCACGAGTCGGGTCCAGTCTTTCATGCCCTCACCTCGTTTCTCTGATTTGCTTTGATCTGATCCCAAAAAGCCTGATGATCTCCATAAAAAACGAGATTTCCTAAAAAGGCATCTTCTTTTCTTTTCGGTTTGAGAAAACTGAAGAGGCTTTTTTTGTTTTGACTGCATTGTAATACCGAAGTTTCTTGTAAAGCTTGCCATAAACCAGCGGCGAATTGTTGAAAAGCCGTGAGGGATGTCTCGGTATCTTGGCGTTCTTGCAACCAAGTGTCAATGATGTGATTAAGCTCCTCTTGAATTCCGGAAGGGCTTTTTTCCCAGAAGGGCCATTGCTGCGTCAAAGTTGTCCATTTAATCATTGGTACACGGAGAGGTTCGTTATTGGCATAGGAGTGCCCTAAGCTAAAGAGAATTTCAATCCCTTTATTATAGGCCAACACATGGCCGTGCTCATCTAACGTACGCATAAATTGCAAAAAAGAGGGCCTGCGGATTTCATCCAGAAGCTTTCGGTTTTGATTTAGACCAGGAGCTTGTACGTGCATAAGAGCAGCATGCTCGCCATAAGGAGCAATCATGCAGAGCCAAGGACTTTCGCTGTAACGTGCGCTTTGCCAGCTTAAGGACGCTTCACACAGGTCTTTGGCAAGTCCGGCTTCTTCACAACGCTTCCGCCAATAAGGCCAAAGTTGCATTTGGATACCCGCAAAAGCCACTAAGCCACTGAAAAGACGTTCATCTTGACAGGAAATATCAGAACGAACTCGTTCCAAGGTGGGAGTCCACATCGGTGCTACACGCTGACCTTGCTCTTGTAATCCTTGATTCAAACTCACCAACCTCCTGACTTTTGACAATTCTGTATCGGAATTTTTATTTCTCGACCGTCTTCTAAGCGTAGGTTTGCAACAGCGGCCAGTGTTCCGGCATCGGTTTTTTCCAATTTGGAGCTAATGGATAAAACTTTGGCAGAAGCACCAAAATGAGGCTCCCGGATTAGGATCACGGTATCGCCAGGATCAATGTTGTGACTGGGCTGTGCTTCCTTGTAATCATCCGGTTCGGATTCGGGGAGTGCGATCAAGATCTGAGGACGCTGAACACCGGCACGTAACTGGGTGCTCCCATCAATTGCAACGCGCATACCAGCATGGGCTGCAATAGTTTCATACAAGCTTTCCGACATCGGACTGCCAAACCCTTGCATCAAAATCAAGCTAAAGGGGATGTCCATGCGCTGACCCATGACGGTTAAAGGGTCTTCATGACTGTATTCGCGTAAAATGCTCGGGTGTATCGTACCAAGAATAAAACCTTTAACTCCAAGGTCTTCTGCTTTCTTTAATGCTTCAAAGCTAATACCGCCTCTGGCTAACAAAATAGAATCGGAGGCGTCTTCCGGTATGTCACTTGCCTCTATGTCATGGTTTTGACTTGAAATTGGTTTCAAAGGGCCCACTTGTTCTCCGCCATATCCTAAAACACCCTGATATTTATAACCGTATCCTTGAATGATCAAGGTGGATGCATCGGGGACATCAACGACGGTGCCATCTAGATGTGCAGGTAGTTCAGTGGCCTGATACATGGGTGCTAAAATCATATAGCCACCCGTGACAGAAATCTCGCGAACTCGACCTACAACCGGGGATAATACTGGGGGTTTAGTCGTCAATAATAAACGGCCTTTGTCGACAACAGTGCCTTGTTTAACGGTTATGGCGGCAGTAAAAGCTAATTTCGACATCTTATAATCTTCCGCTCGAAACCAAATCGGCTCTTTGGGTCCGACCGGTAAAGGCACGCGAATAAACACGTTCCCTAAAAAGCGAGATACGAGTGCCACATAGCCTGAAGTAGGGCTGTCAACCGTAGTTTCGGTGTAGAACTCATCGTTTCTGGCGAGGACTTCGCCTTCTTCGACCCAATCGTTGAGCTCTTTTAACATCGTCTTATGGATATATTTTGGAGCTATTCCCAATTGATCTGCAACATTGCAACGTACCATTTGACCGGGGATGTAATCTAAACGTCCAACGATTGTATTATAATTGACTTTCTGGCCAGCTTTCACCAGTAACTGACCTTGGGCGATCAGACGACGAGTGACCTGTAATCTTTGTTTCAAACCCATCCCTCCCAAATGATTGTATCGATACTATGACAAAATAAAATTTTAGCACAGATTGGCTTCTTTCGCAAGGTTTCCTAGTGGATTCTACGAGTTCTCTTTCGAAAATGAAAAAACCGGAACTGCCATGTTAAGGCGTTCCGGTGTGATTATAGGCTCCTTTGAGCTCGTCATGGTATATTTTCCGTCAAGGGTTCAACGGTCCAAAGCAAGGATTCCATGGATTGGTTTTTTCGCCAATATAGGGTTGGTATACGTTGCGACCAAGCCATGCATTGTTCTTTCAATGGTAAATTCAGAAAAGCGATTACATTGCTGTTGCGACCACGTAGGGGAAGTAGGTTTATACCGAGTAATGCAATGGTACTGTTGGATACCAATACGGTAACAAAGGTATAGAACAGACGCATGATGGGTAAGTAGGACAGAGAAGCCAACAGAACGAGGCTATCGGTGACTAAATACCAAAGGGAGACGGGGACGTGAAATTTTCTTTCTACGACTAAAGCGATGGAAGAATCAAACCCTGAAGCAATTTTGTTTTTCAAGAGAATCCCTTCGCCCAAGCCCAATAAAACGCCCCCAAACAAAGCAGCAATCCACGGAAGCTGTGCGAAGCTAGGCATTACAGGGGGAAAGAGCTCGTAAAGGCGAAAGAATGCTGCAAAACTAAGGGCAGCAAATAACGATCGAGCACCAAATGATTTTCCGAAAAAGAGAATTCCTACCAAGATTCCAATAAGATCCAATATCAATAAAGTCATAGAAAGAGGGATTTCAGCTCACTGGTATGCTAGAAGTGCAAGACCTACACTGCCGCCTTCTGCTAAATTACTTTGTGCGTGTACATTGTAAATACCAAATGATGAAATGGCTGCGCCCAATAAAGTAAAAAATACTCTTTTAGAGCGTTTTCCGGTAAACATGTTGTCAAAACCTTTCTATATAGTATTAATCGTATACGATAGTACAATTATACGGGGTGTAACAGGACAAGTCAAACCAACAACAGTAGGGGAAGTCAACGGAAGTCAGCGGAAGCCTGCGCAAAACAGCTTTAATATAGCCCAATCCCAGATTGGACTGGATTGGACTGTTTAAATCCGGAATGGCAAGGAATCGCGATATCTTTTGTGGAATTGCACACAAGAAAGGGAAGGTGGATGATGATGGAGAGATTATGGATTCGTAATGTGAGAATATTTGACGGAAGTGGTGCTCCATGGCAATGGGGAGAACTTCTAGTTGAAGGATCAACCATTAAAGCAATGGGGAAAATCAACGCCCCCGAGGCACAGGTTTTCGATGGTCAAGGCCATTATTTAGTGCCCGGATTTGTCGATTTGCATACTCATGCAGATCGAGGGATTTTACAATTTCCTAATGCAGAGAATTATTTGCGTCAAGGTGTAACTACTTTGATCGGTGGCAATTGCGGTGGTTCTTGTTATCCCATTGGACAGCATCGAAACGAGGTAGAAGAAAAAGGGATTGCAATTCATTACGGATTACTGGTCGGCCATGGTAGTATTCGTCAGAGTGTCATGGGTATGGAAATGCGACACCCAACTCCACAAGAACAGAAAACTATGGAAGAGGCCTTAGCAGTTTCTTTAGAAGAAGGGGCGCTTGGTTTGTCGCTTGGACTGTATTATACGCCCGGTAGTTATGCCAAAACAGAGGAAGTCGTTGGTTTAGCTAAGGTGGTAGCAAAGTATAAGGGTTTTGTTAGTATTCACATGCGTGACGAGAGTGATTATAATATAGGCTTGCTACAGTCGATACGAGAGGCCATAGAAATCGGTCGTCAAAGTGGTGCTGCTATACAGATATCTCATTTAAAATGCTTAGGTCGTTCGGTTTGGGGGCAAGCCACTGCTGCTTTGACCCTCTTAGATGAAGCACGTGAAGAGGGGATTGATGTAAGTTTTGATCAGTATCCCTATTTAGCTTCCGGAACATCCTTGACCGGTGCTTTAGTTCCCGGTTGGGCACAAGCCGGAGGCAATGAAGCGATGCGACAAAGACTGTTGAATCCCGAAAGCAGAAGCAAAATCCGCATAGAGATGGCTGAGAATATGCATCGCCGAGGTGGTGCAGAAAGCTTGGTCGTGGCCACCTATAATCCGCAACCCAGCTTCAATGGTCAACATATAGGAAGCATTGCGCAAAACCTGAACTTAGAACCGGTCGACGCTGCCATTGCTTTATTGCTACAAGGTCCTGTTCAAATCGTTTCGTTCAACATGCAAGAGGAGGATTGCGAAACCATTATGAAGCATCCCTTGGGTATGATCGGTTCTGACGGCAGTTTGGTTGAATTCGGTAAAAACGTACCACATCCCCGTTATTACGGAACCTTTCCCAGAGTCTTGGCACATTATGTAACCAAAGGCGTGATACCCTTCAGTGAGGCGATTCGTCGGATGACTTCAGCTCCGGCTGCTCGGTTAGGGTTATGGGATCGTGGCTTATTACGTCCCGGATTGCAGGCCGATTTGTTGCTTTTAAACGAGAAAGAGATTCGGGATCTCGCCACCTTTGAAAAGCCACATGCCTACCCTACTGGTATTGAATGGGTTATGGTGGCAGGGAAAGTTGCTTTTTCGCACGGTGAGTTACAAGAAACCAAAGCGGGGCGATTTGTTACCAGATCGATATAGACAAAATTAGCTAAAAAGAGTGTTTCTCGTGTGTCAGACGAGAAACACTCTTTTTTTTAGGTCAATGCTTTTACAATCAGAGAGATGATTTGAGGGAAGACCGAGATTACGAATAACATGCGAATGACTTGTAAGACAATCAAATCGGTGCTTTGTACTCCTAAGTCACAAGAGATTAGCGCCATGTCCGTAGCTCCGGCAGGTGTGGCGGCTAACATGCCTTCTTTTAATTCAAACTGGCAAGTTCTATGCAGCAAGTGACCGGTCAAATAACAATTGAGAAAGTAGCCTGCGAGGATCAACAGAGCCGGAACCACCAAGAAACGAAGTTCCAATAAGTCTTTTTTGTAAATACCGCTTCCTATATAACAACCAGCCAGCACCTGTGCTAGACGCTTAGCCCACATTGGAACATAAGAAACATTGGTGGTTAATTTTAAGGTTAAAATAGCCACCATGCTAAAGAGTAGTGTGCCTGCGGTAACACCGGAAGCACGTCCCAGAAAACCCGCAATAATCGCCACAAAGATTGTAATTATAAATTTTAAGTTTGGAGATAAGTGATCAAGAGCAAAGCGGTTTTTCTGTTTTGCTTTGCCGAATCCGCTGTCTGAACCATTAGAAAACTCAATGGCTTGAATCTCGGTTCCGTTTTCTCTACGGTCAACCCAAGCAATGAGAGATGGGAATAAGCCGATACCGGAAACCATACGCACAAATTGCAAAACGGCAACTTTCGGAGCATCGGCTCCTAAATCTGCAGCAATCAAAGGTGTATCGGTCATGCCACCGGGAACGGCACTCATGAGGGAGGTCAGCAAATCCAAAGGGCTGAGCCAATGAATCAGAAAACCTAAAACAAGATTTAATGCTAACATCGAACTCAAAAGAATCGCTGCAGGTTTTAAGATATATTTCAGGCGCTCCAAATCAGATCGTTTGACCGAGCAACCAATAAAAGCACCGGCGGTACACTGCGCGATTACTCTCGCATTGACCGGCATGGAAGCTGCTGAGAAGCCAACATTCAAAATTGCAGCTCCCAAAACAGCACCAACCATCATCCCACCCGGGACTTTCAATTTAGATAATAACCAGCCGCCGGACAAGCCGACGGCAAAAGTTAATAGAATATTCAGCATAATCGAAAATTCTCTCCTTAATTATGGAGTAACGGGTAATGGCCCTTCCGTGGGAATATCGATATTGACCGAAGTAAGATCTCGACTGGCAAGCTCTTGAAGCATCTCTTCCAGAACATCCATGGCTTTACCATATTCAGTCCAATTGCCGGACTGGCGTTGCTCGGTGACGATCTGGTATTGGGACAAGATATTTTGAATTAATTGTTTTAAGTCACTGTCAGCACTATCACCCGGGACGGGAATACCCGGAATATCAGTTTCACCGTCGGGACTGCCAAAGAGCCGTACCAACCCGAGTTCCAAATTATCTTCCATGACCAGGCGGTTTCCATAGGAGACGATGACCTTTTTGAGTTCAGGGAGAGAGCTGGAATTCGATGTAATATAAAGTGGAACAACATAGAGGAGGGAATCTTTTAGCGGAACCGTAATCGTATGTCCTTTAGAGACTGTAGATCCACCCTGATTCCATAATGAAAGGTCTTTGGAAATGTTCGATTCTTGATTGATACGGGCTTCGATTTGTGCCGGACCGTAAACGAGTCGATCTTTGGGGAAGAGATAAACCGACAAGGAGCTAACCCCGTTTTTATCGGAGACACCAGCCAAAAACGCTACCATGTTATCTTTTTGTGACGGAGTTATGGGATAAAGAGTCATGAATTCAGCTTGATCCGAACCGGGGAATTCCATGATATCATAGTAGGATTCAACCGGCGCTCCAGATGTTTTGGCAATAGCCCAAGCGTCTTCACGATTATAAAATACTTTTGGGTTGGTCATATGATAATTCAAGAACATTTTAGCTTGAACCTTAAAGATATCTTCCGGATAACGTAAATGTGCGACTAAGTTTGCCGGCATCTCTTCAAAAGAGGTGAACAAATCTGGGAAGATACTGGCGTAGGTTTGAATAACGGGATCTTCGGTATCATATAAATAGAATGTAGTCGTTCCGTCATAAGCATTGATTATAACCTTGACACTGTTGCGAATATAATTGGCACCGGCAAGTTGTTCATCTTGTTGCCAAGATTGTGCATAGGGGAACTTGCTACTGACGGTATAACCATCGAGAATCCAAAATAGCTGACCTTCATGAATGACTAAGTAGGGATCATTATCATAATAAAGGAAAGGAGCAATGGTAGTTACACGATCTTTAATCTGGCGGTGTAATAAAATTTTCGAATCTGGTGTGATTTCATTGGTCAACATTGGATTCAAGGTATTGAGCCGAATACTAAATAAAAAGCGCGAGAACATGGAGCTAATTGAAAGTCCAGCCTCTCCTTCGTAACTGGTTTCGGCATTGGAATCTCCCATGGGGTAATCAAATTCCTTTGAACGGGTGCCGACAATCACATAATCATTCGTTAACTCGCCGTAGTAAATCTCAGGACGAGTAATTTTTAATTCAGGAATACCAGTTTGCGGCGGAATATCCTTAACGATTAAATTCGGTTGACCATCGGTGGTGATTTCGTTGCTTGGAGCAACGACGGCACCATAACCATGGGTATATTTCAAGTGGCGGTTTACCCAGGTATCAGCTTCGGTTTGCAAGGCGTCAGCGGGTAGTTCGCGAGCACTTAACATGACAGGAACTAAGGTGTCACCAATCAGATAGCGATCGACATCAACATCGTTAAAGCGATAATACAGTCGCATCCCTTGTAATTGACTAAATGCTTGTTGTGTTTGAGTGTAATTCAGCAAAGGTACCGTGTCGATACTGGTTGAGTATTGATTAAGTTCGTCCCAATCAGCCGTTGCATTGGCAGCGATGGGAAAATCAATTTCAATGGTGTTATCTAAATTGTAGGCTAATCGGGTAAATTCAATATTATAATTTAAATATTTTTCTTCCATAGTAAACTCATTAGGCTTTACTTGCAAGTTTTGAATCAATCCGGCAACAACGTTTTGCCCCGCTACTGCAACCACCGCGACCAAAACAACAGGAATGACTGCTGTACGGATACTGGGTCGAACCATCTGCGAGAGCATCATCAAAGCACCTAAAACACTGAGCCCAATGGCAATGTAGAGGGTGGGGATTGATGCATGAATATCGGAATAACTGGCGCCGAAGGCTACCCCTCTCGGAGAATAAACGAGGTTGAACATCTCCATAAAGAAGTTTCCGGCTTGCAGTAAGAAAGCGAGGGCGCCCAGAATACCTAAATGTGTAAAGGGGCGTTTGTCCAATGGGCTTTTACGGAAGCCGCCATTGCTTAAGTAGAAGAAACCACAAATAGCAAAGAGGAACAATACCAAACCAAAGACGGTATCGAGAAGCAATTCAAAAAGTGGCATCGAGAACATGTAAAAGCTGATATCTTTGTTAAAGATGGGATCAGCAACCCCGTAAGGAACTTGACTGAAAAAGGCTTTTACCGTTAACCATTGAGCAGACAATGCTAATCCATTGCTTATACTGACCAAAAGGGAAAAGCCCAAGATAATCCAGCTTAATAATGGACTCCGGGCGATGGTACGACCGAATTCCGATAAATTGCCTTGCATCCGTTGTCTAGTTTGCCCAAAATCTACCTGAATCACTTCGGGTTCAACGATTTCGTCAGGGACGATTCTGGCCAACCACTTCTGTAACCACTTCAAATTAAAGAAGACAAACAAAAAGGTGACCACAATTCCAATAAGGCCTACTAAAACCCGTTGGAATAAAATGGTGGTGAAGACTTGTTGGTAGTTGATCGACTGAAACCATTTGTATTCAGTGAAGTAAAAGGCCATCGTGCCAACACTTCCTACCAATAAGAAGAGAATGGCTATTAGCCATGTAAAACGTTTTCTCATAGAGGTACCTCCTTCTTAAAAACCTAGTTCTATTATAGCAAACCTTTAGTCAAATTGAAATAAGTTTTTTGTTAGATGCAGGAAAATTCTTGCGATTGTCGAAATAATAAGATACAGAATATCAAGGAGGCGATTCACTTGAACAAATATGCAATCAAAGGTGGTTCCGTGTGGACCATGGCAAAAGGAAACATTGAAAACGGTGTAGTTTTAGTAGAAGGTAAGAAAATCGTAAAAGTAGGAGATGAGAAAACAAAAATCCCGGCTGGTTATACCGTAATCGACGCCACGGGTAAAATTGTTTTACCTGGATTGATCGACGCTCACAGCCATGTATCTCTTTTTGGGGACCCTTCAATTTGGGCAACCAGTGACGGTAATGAGAAAAGTGGTGCCATTCAAGCAAAATTACGTGGAATCGATTCTTTGAATCCAGATGACCCGGCCATTCCTGTCGTTCGTGAAGGCGGCTTTACTGCTGTTTATACCGGACCCGGTAGTTCTAATCTTATTGGTGGTACCGGCTTCGTGATGAAACTCAAAGGTCGCACAGCAGAAGAGATGATTATTCCCGGAACAGAAGGCATGAAAATGGCATTAGGCGAGAACCCAAAACGTAATTATGAAGGCAAAACCAATGGCACACGCATGGGGAATGCGGCCGTTTTACGTGAAGCGTTGTTCAAAGCGGTTACCTATATGAATAAAGTTGAACAAGCAAAAGCCGATGGCAAACCAGCTCCTGATCGAGATATGAACTCGGAAGCACTGATTCCCGTTTTGAAGCGCGAAATGAAGGCTCGTATTCATGCACATCGTGCGGATGATATCATGACCGCGATTCGTATCGCCGAAGAATTCAACTTAGATTACATTATTGAGCACTGCACTGAAGGTTATAAAATCGCCGACATCTTGGCTGCTAAAAAAGTCAAAGCCACCGTAGGTCCTTTGAATATGGGTCACAGTAAACATGAGTTATGGAATGTTTCTTGGAAAAACCCGGCTGTGTTGGCCGAAGCTGGAGTTATGGTTGCTCTGCAACAAGATACTTCCGCTCATACCATATTATTGCCAATCATGGCTGGTTATGCAGTCAAAGAAGGCATGAAATATGAAGATGCTTTAAGAGGTATCACCATTATTCCTGCAGAAATGCTGGGTGTTGGTGACCGTATGGGCTCCTTAGAAGAAGGCAAAGACGCAGATATCACAATTTTCACCGGAGATCCGTTGAGCAACTTCAGTAAATGTGTGTTCACCATGATTGACGGCGAAATCGTACATCAAATCTAAACTATAAAAAAACAGAGCTCCATCGGATTTATTTCGATGGAGCTCTTGTTTTATGCTTTATCAAGGGTGTTAAGTTTCATGTCTCCCAGTTTCACCCATCCCCATTTGACTAGAATGTTGTGAAAAATGAGGGTCAATACTGCAGGAAGAACAAAATGAAGTAGAGCAATTTTCAAAAAAACATCAGGAGTATAACCCATAGCTTCTAAGGTTCCGAATTGGCCAACCAAACCACTAGTCCCCATACCGGCTCCATAGGATGTATTTTGCATGGCGAAGACTTTTGTTGCTAAAGGTCCGGTAATGGCGGAAGCTAACGTGGGTGCAATCCAAATTTGTGGTTTGCGCATGATATTGGGAATTTGCAACATCGAAGTGCCTAACCCCTGCGCGAGCAGACCGTTGAGTCCATTCTCTCTATAGCTGGCGACAGCGAAACCAATCATCTGAGCTGTGCACCCGGCCGTTGCTGCACCGGCTGCTAATCCGCTTAAGCCCAACATAATACTCAGAGCAGCGGAGCTGATAGGCAAAGTTAAAACCATTCCCATAATCACCGAAACGATGATTCCCATAGCGATTGGTTGAAGTAAGGTCGCTTCATTCACAATGGATCCTATGAATACAGTCGCTTGCTGAACTCCCGGGCCTAGTTTCAATCCGGTCAGACCACCGCTAATAATCGTAACTAAGGGTACTAATACGATATCGGCTGGCGTCTTTCCAACAATCAACTGGCCAAGTTCGCTGCCAACGACAGCCGCCAAATAGGCACCTACAGGCCCGCCGGCTGCATAGCCAATGGCACCCACAGCCGCTCCAGAGAAGAGTACCAAAGGTTTTACTTTCATACTCCAGGCAATGGCAACGCCAATAGCACAACCAGTCACGGGAGAGGAGGCAGCCAAGGCACTTCCAATTGGAACTAAAAGTTCCAGCCCGGGTAATTTGGCTAATTGAGAAATGATTAAACCAATGATTAAGGATGAAAACAGACCTAAAGCCATGGCACTTAAAGCATCGAACAAATAGCGTTTGACAAATTTTTTCAAAATAAATTCCTTCTCTCTTTCTCTATCTAGGTTTGAGATGATGTAAGAATGCCTGAGGATTATTGAGAAACATGCGGGTAAAACGGACATGTTCTAAGCTGTCGTAATCGGTTTCAGCAACAGCACCTTGATCAAACGAGAAGATTTGAGCTCCGGGATACGCCAGGAGAATTGGAGAATGGGTAGCAATGATAAACTGATTCCCCTGTTCTTCTCCTTGAAGCAATAAGTCCAAGAAAGCAAGTTGGCGCATGGGAGATAAAGCAGCTTCTGGTTCGTCCATGAGATAAATACTGTTACGTTGAATTCGAGAGGAGAAGAGCTGCAAATAACTTTCCCCATGAGATTGAGCATCGGGATTCTCGCCATAGCGACTACTAATTGCATCCCGATTTCCCCGTAAGGATCCGGTGGCTAATTGGATTCCATAGTCAGAAGAACCGGCTTCTTCCATTTCACGCCGCAAGGATTCTTCTTCACGTTCCAATTCCCGTTGCATTTGTCCAATTCGTTGGATGAATCCGAAGAAGTCTTCGGCTCGTAAGAAAAAGCCTTGGTGGACCACCTTACTCACCCATTGCAGCTGCAGAGTAGCAGCTAATCGCCTTGCTGCATCCAAACTAGGATCCGTAGCGACCGGATGTGTTCCGATTGTGGGGAAATTTAATTTGGCAGCGAGCCCTTCTAATAAGGTGGATTTTCCACTGCCGTTTTCTCCAACAAAAAAGCAAATTGGACTCTTGAATTCTAAATTTTTCAGATTTTTAACGGTTGACACATTGAAAGGATATTGATCCTGCTTCCGTGTAGGCGTTTTGAGAACAATCCCCTTTAACAATGGCATGGTTACACCTCCTCGGACTCCAAATTCTCGCGAGTGAGATTGCGAATCCAGCGATCTCCGCCTGCTCGCCAATACGCTAGAATCACTTTGATAGGCTCGTCAATTTTTAAGAAGAAGAAGACGGAAGCACTTGCCAAATGCCAGACTTGTGCAGCTACAAAACCCATGGGTAAAGCTAATGCCCAGAGGAACGTTACATCTAAGAAGAGTACGAATTTGGTATCGCCTCCCGCTCGTAAAGCCCCTAAACTTACCGGGGAATAGAGACATTGCATTAATGCTACTAGAGCTGTAATATTCATAAATTGATGGGTTAACAGCTTGGTAGATTCGTCGATTTGATACAAGTTTATGAAAAATCCCTTGCTAAACAAGATGAACCCCGCTGTACCGACCCCAATGATCGCTGATAAAATCATGATCGTGTTGATATAAGGTCGAACTTTATGCATTTGATTTGAGCCTAAGGTTTTACCCATGATGACAGAAGAGGCGCTGAGAACACCGTAAATGAAAACCATCGACATTTGCATCAATGCTTGCGAAATACTATGGGCAGTCGTTGCTTGCTTGCCCAAATGGCCCAAAACCATCGCTTGTGCAGAAGAACCGAATCCCCATAAAAATTCATTGAGGATTACCGGACTTGCATTTCGCAAAAAATCCCCCTGTAACACAGGGTCATGAACAAAGAAATCTCGGAAATGAAGCTTAATACGATCTTCACGCAATCCCATGTAGGCTAAGACGAACAGGAAACTGAGAACACGCGCAATTACTTGAGCCCAGGCGGCTCCGGAAATCCCCATTGCCGGCAAACCGAATCGCCCAAAAATCAAAATCCAATTCAAGAACGTGGTAGTGGCTAAAGAGAACAAGGTTACCCAAAAACTCATCCACACTCGTTCAACGCTTCGCAAAATGGCTAAAGTTGTATTGGTTAGACCATAAAACGGATAAGCCAAAGCCGTAATTCGTAAGTAAAGTGCCCCCTCCGCCAACACATCGGGATCCGATGTAAAGAAACTCATAATCACTCGAGGAAATAGACCCATAATCGCGGCAAAGATTAAAGAAGCAAAAACACTGTATCGTAAAACAATGGCGGTCAAACGACGAATGGCTGCAGTATCACCTTTCCCCCAATATTGCGCGGTTAAAACGGAAGCGCCGGCAGCAAAGCCCATGGTAAGTAACGTAAATATAAAAAGCGGTTGATTCCCCAAAGAAGAAGCCGCGATTTGTGTGCTCCCCAGTTGTCCGAGCATTAAAGTGCCAATTAGGGATACTCCTTGATTAACCATGTTTTGTAAAGCAATGGGCAATGAAATCGCCAATAATAGACGATAAAACTCCCTATCTTTTACCATTTTCATAGGTACTTCACCTCCTTTTAGCGTAGAATTTCACAAAAGCAATTCAGTATACCACATTATCCTATGTTTGGTAAATTCCTTGCCTCTAATCTTTGAAATAAGACAAAAAGCATAGAGATATACTACAAATGTTCTATTGCTACTATGAAATCTTCGTGATATGCTACTTTTAATGGAATAAGCTGTAAAAGAGGATGATGACCATGCCTAAGCGCTTGCAACTAAGTCCCCAAAACCAAAAATTGTTCAAATTGTTCTGGCCGATTTTAGTTGAACAAGCCTTGACCATTTTGGTTGGCATGGTTTCAACCATTCTGGTTTCCAATGTAGGAGACTATGCGGTAGCCGGAGTGAACTTGGTTGATACGATTAATCAAATGATCATTATCTTCTTCAACGCCTTGGCTGCGGGTGCAACCGTCATGGTAGCACAGCATATTGGAGCGCAGCGAAACCAGAAAGCCGGCGAAACAGCAGCTCAGTCGGTGGTTTTGGTGGTGGGGCTTGCTGCAGTCATGGGGGGATTGACCTTTACCTTTGCACGACCAATTCTGCATCTCTTATATGGAAATGCAGCCGCCAATGTTTTACAGGTCAGTGAAATCTACATGCGCTTTTCAGCAATCAGTTACTTATTTTTAGGTCTATTTAGTGTTTCAGCCGGAGCTACACGTGCATCAGGGGATTCTAAGACGCCTATGAAAGCAGCTCTACTTTCAAACTTAGTGAATATCAGCGTAGCCGCGCTTTTAATCTTTGTCTTTCATTTGGAAGTATATGCTGTTTCGGTTGCGGTTTTATCGGCTCGCATGGTCAGTGGGTTATTTATGTTCTACCATGTCCGCAAGCGTCAGAGTGGTCCGCTTGTTCTACCAAAAATTAAAATTAAAGTGGACTGGGAGTTGGTTCGACCGGTACTCAATATCGGTGTTCCATCGGGTATTGACTCCTTGATTTTCCAAGGGGCTAAAGTTTTGATTTCGGTCTTCCTTTCCGGTATGGGAACCAAAGCGATGCAGGCGAATGCCATTGTCAATTCTGCCGGTGGATATTTGTGGTTGGTAGGCAATGCGATGCAAGTGGCAGCGGTTACGATGGTTGGGCAAGCCTATGGCGCCAGACTCTACAAAACAGCCAAACAATGGATGCGAAAACTTTTGCTTTATACCGCAGGAATTCAAATACTGATGCTGGTTCCTTATCTTTTGTTTTTGAACACCTTGATTTCGTTTTATGCACCTTCTCCTGAGAGTGCCTTCTTGGCGAAACGCATTCTTACCATTATATCGATTGCTCAACCCTTTGTTTATGGAGCAGCCTTTGTCTTGCCCCAATGCTTGCGAGCGACTGGCGATGCCAGAAATACGATGGTGATTTCTGTCATCAGCTTGTTTGCGTTAAGGCTGTTTTTTGGATGGTTCTTTGCCCTTTATTTGGGGTGGGGTGTATTTGGTATCTGGATGGGTATGCTAGCAGATTGGCTGGGGAGAGGGTTGGGATTTCTCTGGAGACTGGAAGCGAATCGGTGGCATGGGGGAAAAATCCCGGAAGATGAAGGGGTTATTGCCTCTTAATAAGAACCTAACCTGAAAAATCAGAAAGCGAAGGAATCCCCTTTTTGAAGGTTATTGCACCACAAACAAAAGCGTGCTATCCTTATGTACTATTTAAAGCGAATGCAGAAACTTTAGTTTACAGAAGGATTATCACGGAGAGGAGTCTTATTGTTGAATCCTAAACCAGGTTTCTTGAAAGAGAACAAACGATTGCTGCAATTATTTTGGCCGATCATGATTGAACAAGGGCTTACCATTTTAGTCGGCGCTGTATCAACCATCTTGGTTTCTAATGTTGGCGATTATGCCGTTGCCGGCGTCAACCTAGTAGATTCCATAAACAATTTGATTATCATCTTCTTTAATGCCATGGCCTCTGGTGCCACGGTTGTGGTCGCCCAAAGGATTGGTGCTCGTAAAAATAAAGAAGCCGGAGAAACGGCAGCACAAGCCATTGTATTAGTGGTAAGCATGGCAATCATTGTTGGAACATTTGCCTTTTTCTTTGCAGATCCCATTTTGCGGAGCTTATACGGCCGTTCTGCAGAGAATGTATTGAGCTCAGGGACCATTTATATGCGCTTTTCCGGAATCAGTTACCTTTTCTTAGGTCTGTTCTCGGTTTGTGCCGGTGTAACAAGAGCCTCGGGAGACTCAAAAACCCCAATGGTTGGTGCCTTTGTTTCGAACATCATTAATATTTCTATTGCTGCAACCTTAATCTATGGCTATGACTTAGGTGTTTATGCGGTAGCTATTGCCATGTTGTCTGCGCGTATTGGTGCAGCTCTGTTCATGTTTTACATGGTTAGTCATCGAAAATTCGGTGAATTGGTTTTGCCCAAGATTACCTTACGGCTGAATATGGATGTGATACGTCCGATTCTGAAAATCGGTGTGCCTTCGGGTGTCGATTCTCTGATTTTCCAAGGTGCAAAAGTGCTGGTTTCGGTATTCTTATCGGGAATGGGAACAGCCGCTCTACAAGCGAATGCAATCGTCAGTTCTTTGAGCGGATTCATTAACTTAGGTGCCAACGCCTTCTCTATTGTTGGAGTGACAGTGGTAGGTCAGTCGTATGGGGCTCGCATGTATAAGCAAGCTAAAACGTTGATGCGTAAGATTTGCTTGTATTCATCCGCTATTCAAGTAATTGCAGGAATCCCTTTCCTGATTTTCCTTGATCCAATGATTGCCTCTTACGGGCCTTCTCCGGCAGCAGCCGAAGCAGCGAAATTGATTTTGACGATTAGTGTCATCATGCATCCTTTGTTGTATCCTACGGCGTTCGTGTTACCCGGTTCTTTACGTGCAACGGGAGATGCTCGGAATACCATGATTATCTCAATCATTAGCCTGTTCAGTTTACGTCTTATGGGTTCTTGGTTCTTGGGTGTAAAAATGGGCTTAGGGGTCGTTGGAATTTGGCTCTCCATGTTCTCCGATTGGGGAGGTCGCACCATAGGGTTTGTATACCGATTGGAAAAAAACCTCTGGCATGGTGGTAAAGAGCCTTTGGATGAAGGCGACGTCAATCCCCTTACCGGGGACAACTAAAAGAATATAAAAAGCGTGTCATGCGGATGCGCTTTTTATTTGTACTTTGACAAGGTGAAAGTTGAGTAATATAATAGTGCTGGCAATAATTTACAGAACAGCCAAAAAATGAGAGAGGTGATTTTCAGTGAATGAATCTAAACTAAGAGAGCTTTACAGTAATAGGGGAGTCTCGGCTACAGCTACCGACGCTGCAATCCAAGTTTGCCAGCAATTCGAAAAGCCATGCAGAAACAAGGAGTATCTTTTGAAACGGTAACGGTTGATTTTATCAGAAGTTACATCAAGAATCTAATCGAGCACGGGGAGAATGATCTGACAACCTTGGTAGCGTTGGCTCGTTATTTTCTTCTGATCGGACGCAACGAAATTTACGTCTATTTTACTTCTTTAGTCGGTGGAAGAGGAGTCATTGAAAACATCACCGAGAGGGTTGCTACATATCAGGGAACAGAAGTTGCCGAAACCTTGAAAGAAAGAACCGGAAAACTCCCTTTGGGTACAGATCCCGAGGACCAACCTGAATTTACTGCAAATTTCATGGAAGAATTGAAAAAGTTGGTTCCTGCAGAGAAAATCGGTTGTATCATGGCTGGTAACAACCACGGAATCCCGCGGGAAGCGTTCCTGAAGGATAAGTTACGCTATGAAGAATTGGGTTCCTTAGACGAATTTCTGGTGGAGTTTCACAAACGAAAAGTCGCTGAACTACAAGAGCATTGTGACAATGGAACGGTTTGGTACGAGCAAACCATTACCCAAGAAGTAGTGGATTTTGTCGCGGGGAATCAGGAGCTCTTATCGGCCGTGCGAGAAGGAGATACACTCTATATCACGAAAATTCCATATGATCCGGCAACCTACTTACATCTGACAGATCCAAAAATGATACGTTACTATGCATGCCATTGTCCTTTTGTTCGAGAAGCCATATTAAAAGGAGAGCCTCAAATACCGGGAGAATGGTGTAATTGTAGTGCCGGTTTTGAAAAGTTCCCTTTTGATGTCATCTTAGACCGAGATCATAAGGCAAAGGTGATTGCTTCTGCTTTGAAAGGGGATCCCCTCTGCCGATTCGCAATTCAATTATAAATAGAGAGAGGTTTTTATTACGAGTAACATCTTCAACAGCACCGGTTATCCACTCTTTAATTCAAGCATTGTCAAGGGCCAAGGTTGTTATGTCACGGATACGCAAGGCAGAAAATACTTGGATTTTGAAGCCGGAGTCTGGGCTTTACCCTTGGGTCACTGTGATCCCGATGTAAACCTAGCAATGCATCAACAGCTGGACGAAATCATGCATGTGGGATATAAATATAATCACTCCATTGTAGAAAAGAGCGCCGAAAAACTCTGCCAGATTGCACATATGGAAAAAGGCCAATGTGTTTTTCTCACTTCGGGCAGCGAGGCCGTTGAATACGGTATACAAGTTGCAAAAGCGATTCGCCCGGGAAAACACTGCTTTAGCTTAAGAGGACAATACTTGGCGGCTTATGGACAAGGTTGGCAACGAGATCAACAGAGCTGGCAGCAAATCGAGTGGTCTACAGAAGACAACTTCACGCCACAGGAGTGGTATGACCAGCTTTATGAAACCTATGATTTTCAAGAACTCGGCGTATTTGTTTTCGAACCGGGAAATACATCTGGTTTCACGAAGCTTCCTCCTCCACAGCTCATGACAGCACTCGCTCGTATTTGTGCTGAAAACCAGATCGTGACAGTCGTCGATGAAGTCACCTGTGGTATAGGACGTACCGGGAAATGGTTTGGCTTTATTCAATACGATCTCAAACCGGAAATCGTAGCAGTGGGTAAAGGCTTAGGAAACGGCTACCCCGTCAGTGCAGCAATTATGAATCAAAAGACAATTGAGGAAGCAGAGCAAGCAGGTTTCCATTTTGCCCAATCACATCAAAATGACCCCATGGGCGCTAGGGTCGCCTATGAGGTCATATTAAAAATTGAAAAAGCGGAGTTACTTCGACATACACAGAGCATGGGAGAATATTTGAGAGCAGGATACAAGTCCATGCAAAAAGAGTTTCCAATTATCCGTGAAATCAGAGGGATTGGATTGCTAAATAGTATAGAGCTCGATGCTTCAGTTTCGGAAGAAGCAATGTGCGAAATCGATCGTCTGTTTTTTGAACATGGCATCATTGCCGGAGTAAAACCAAAAGAAAGAGTGGTTCGCACCTATTGCCCGCTCATCGTAACGAAAGAGATCCTAGATATTTATCTGAAAACTCTAGGCAAAATCTTGCAGCTGGTATGAGGTCAAGAAAGATTTGAAGTGAGATGTTCTACAAGTTCATGAATTCGCGATTTGCGCGTAAAAGGGTTTATCCATTGGATACTCCCTTTTTTTATGAGCTCAGCCCCCTTGCTTTGACAAAGCTCGCTTAATTTGCTTAAAGCTTGGTTTCCGCCCATGGAGGGACTGGGGAAGAAATGGGTCACAAACCCATAGACGCGTTTTCCTTTTAAAGAAGGCACTTTTAATAAAAAAGCTTGGAGCACTGGGGAGAAGGCATATCCACGAACAGGACCACCAAAAATCAATAAATCGTATGCTTCAACACTCGGGTTTTGAAGCAACTTAACAGAAGAGGGGTTCATCTCGTTATCATTGCTGGCGGTAATTCTTTCTAAGCTGACGATATGGCCTAAACTTTGTAATTTCTCTTGAAGTTGGTGTGCCACCAAGAGGGAGTTTCCGGTTTTAGAATGTACTATTAGGGCAATTTTCATAATGTCTCCTTAATTCTCTTACTTTAATGTCGCACCGGCATTGAGTAATGCGGTTTGGATTGCTTTTACAATGACTTTACTGCTGTAGGTAGCACCGGCTATAGCATCAACTTGCAGGGATTGTTCCTTAAGAATTTGACTGGGAAGAACTTCTGCTGCACTACCTTGTCCGTTGAAATGCTTTACTAAGAAAATATCTGTGATCCTGTGATTTTTGACAGTTACTTGAACTTCTACATCGATCGGTAAAACTTTATGGGTAGCACTGAAAATACCATCGTTTGCTGTACTTAAATCGACATCGGAAATCACTTCTTGGGCGAAGAGTTGCAACTCTGCTTCCATCTTTTGGACAAAGATGCTTAATCCAATGATGGTAATCGTTACAATTGCTAACAGAGTAAGAAGGACCTTTCTTCGTGTTTTCATTGTTAATCATCCCTCCAGATTGGCTTTTGCTTCAAGAGATATTGTATACTTGCAGCTAGTTCTTGGTGAATTTCGAGCTTGCTCTTTTGGCTTTGCAAACTGAGTAATAGTAGTCCCTGGACAGTATAAATTATGGATTTGGCGCATGTTTCTATGTCTTGCGGCTCAACGAGCCCTTCTTTCACCAGACGAGTGAAAGAGGTCATCCAAATTTGCTGAAACTTGAGTTCTAACTTTTGAAACCCGTCATCTCCTTCCGGTTGGACGAAGTTATAAAAATAGAAGAAGCGAAATATAGTAGGATGATCAATAAAATAATCGGCGTAACGAATAAATTCCTGAATCATTTCTTCAACCGGGGGAAGGTTGTCTGTGGAATTATCAGTTAATTCTTCAATCATTTCTTCAATCATTTCTAGCCGAATATCCCAGAGCAAATGATTGAGATCGGAAAAATAATAATAGAGGTTGGTATGAGAATATCCAGTTTCTTCGGCCAATTTACGTACTGTCACCGCTTCATGACCAAGGTTATGAATGATTTTCTTAGTGGCGGTAAGAATATCTTGTTTGGTTCGCTCTTTTCTTGTAGACTTCATAAAACCATCCTTTCTTTAACTTAGTTAAAAATTTTAACAAAGTTAAAATAACACATCAAAATCGACTTGTCAAGAGGAAAATTAAAAATGCTTCACTTTGAAATAAAGTGAAGCATTTTTAATTAATCTGTTAAGACGATTTCAATCAAATGACGATTTCCCAAGAAATCATCTTCATAGATTTCTTGATACTGAAGGTGACACTGTTGCAAATCTTTCGGGATTTGGAATACCAGTGTTCCGGATTTAGTATCTTTATTTTCAAGGGTATAGGTGTCGGGGAATTGCGATTCTAAAAACGGTTCCAACGGATATATAATTTGCTCTTTTCCAGAGTCATCTATGTAGATCAATTGAAAGTCAGCATAACTCATGGGTAAGGAACTGTCGGTGGAATTTTCTATGATCAAATCCATTGCTAACAAAAGGGCTTGTCGGTCCACAGGAATATAGTCATTGAGGTTTCTACTAACCGAAAACTTTTCGATTTGCAATTGAAAAAAAGCAGAAGTTACGATGTCGGTGACCTGATACGTCAAAGTCTCCCCGTTAGGGCGAGGGTCTTCAACTACCGGTTGACAAGCAGTTAAGAGCAGTGTGACCACAAGTAAAAGCAAAATTCGTTGGAGCCAGCGCATGAGAACATCACCTTACACGTTTAGTTTTCGTTAGTAGGGTTTTTTGGTGGATTAGGTTTGCGACGAGAACGGAAATACGCATTGGAGCGCTTCTCTGCTTGTTGCGGTTGTGGGGTTGGTGCTGAGTTGGCTTGGCTTGTTTTTTTGATTTGTTCTCCCGGAAGCTTAGCAATGGGTTGCTTAGCGATTTGTCCCGGTTTGACCGGTACCTGTTCAGGAGCTCTATTCTTTCTCGCATCGGGCTGGTTATTGCGAGTATTTCGATTACGTGAATTGCGATTATCGGGTTTATCTTGACGATTTGGATTTTCCGTAGGAGGGGGATTGGTACGATTACCGGGCTGGGGACGGTTCTTCCGATTGCGATCATTGTTTCTGGGCTCAGGCATCGCAGGATTCTCTTGACTTAGATTTGGCACCGGGGTAGGTGTTTCAATAATGATTTTTTCTCCTAAGCTCAATTCCGGTAGGTCTAGTTTTTGATTGGGTGCACTGAATTGCACAACGGTATGAGCCGCACAGTTCTCACACTCGTAGACTACTCGGATGAACTTTTGATGCCGGCTGCCTTCGTGACTGACCAAAAGCATTCTTTTGCGGCAGTAAGGACAGGCCAAGCGATGATCAAAACCGACAGGTCCCATTTTGACGCCGAAATCCATATCCCATTCAACGACTTCTTCGATCTTCATCATTCTGGCAGGGTTTTTATGGAGTCCCGAACCGGGATACGTCGTAGGAGCAGCAGGTTCTTCTTGTGCTACGTCGGTAAGTTTGTTTTTTTCGAATTCTTCCATGTCTTTTATTATAATCCTCCTTGGGGTTTGTTTTTTTTAGGTTACCTTATATTATACCATAGAAACCTATCTTCTGCACGTATATTTTCTTTTTAAGAATCAGCCAATTTCTTTTGAATCAAACGAACTAAGCGGTCTCCGTATTCTAAAGTGCTTTTTCGAACCGGAATACCTATTTCTTGACAAACACCGCTGACTAAAACCTGTGTGAAGGAGTCCGCTGTGAGTATTTCTCCCGGCCGATACCCTGCTTTGCCGAGTGCTTCCACAACACCCTGGCTGACAGAGGCGAAATGTTCTTTACGGGCGGTCAAACGATAATCCAAAAGCTGTCCATCGGCAGCATCGATCAGCAAGAAAATCCAAGGATAAAAGGGGCGTTGATCCGGTTGGGTTTGGAACGGAACAGTGCTGAGCTCCATAACCGCTTCAAAAGCAGCAGAGGGGTTCTGTGGTAATTGCATAAGGATATGAGGGTCTTCTGGTCGAAGATAACTCAACTTTTCATGTTCTTCCGGCATCAGGTTCTGAACCTCATTGTGCCAAATTCCTTTTTGAGAACGACGGATCAAACAACCTTCCGGGGAAGACAAAAGTGAGGGATTGGGTTCGGCTAATTGTAAGAGCAAACGAATTTGTGGCAAGAGAATCTGCAAAATCAAGAAGTCTTCATCATCGGGGTACCACGGGAGGAATTCAGGAGTGAAATCTTTAAAACGCGGCCAACCACAAGCGGGGGATTCTGTAATGCCTGAGCTCTCTAAGCGTTGTTGATCGATTTCGGGTAGAGGTTCCGAGTTATAATGAAGGGTATAGAGGGCCAATTTGTTAGCTTTAATAGCAGTATCCCCGAGTTTTAGCCATTCTTGAAGGCGTAAATAAGCTTCATAACCTTTGCTTATTTGTATCCCCAGCATAGGCTGTGTTTTTCCGATTACTTGAACGAAGTACAAAACATGACTTTCGGGATGTTCTATGGCAAAGACCTCGGATTCTTCGATGAAAGTCCAAGGTTGTAAATTTGCTATTTTTTGGGCTTCTTCATAGGTTTTTTTGATTGCCGGAAGGGTTTCATTCATTTTGATCAATCCTTTCTCTTCTGACTACTCTATTTCGAGGAGAGATCCCGAAATTCCTGTTCATAACAAAAGCACTGTTCCTACGAACAGTGCTTTTGAAGGGATAAACTTATTCTTTACTAAAAAAGGAGACAATCACAGCTCCTGGGCCGGCATGCGTTCCGACCACACTGCCTAATACATATTCTCCGTCGATGATTTCAGGTTTCATGATTTCTTGCAGTTGGCGCATTTTAGGAACATTCAAAGAATGAGCAAACCCTACCGGCATGGTTGGGTCGAGATTGCCTTCTTTGTTAATGAAATCCAGCATCGTTTGCAGACCTTTGTCCATGCCGCGCGCCTTCGCCAAGGTGCTCAAGCTGCCATCGACAATGGTTAATACAGGTTTTAAAGAAAACACACTGCCTAACGCGCCTTGGACACCAGATAAACGCCCGCCTTTGACTAAATAGAGCAGGGTATCCATTACGGCGTAAATTTTTGTGCGTTTTGCATATTGACGAACCTGTGAGGCGATTTCACTGCCGGACTTCCCCTCATCTCTCATTTTCACAGCAAGTTTGACCAGCATGGCCATTCCGACCGTGATCGTTCCGCTATCTATCAAGTAGATATCTTGTCGTCCGGATTCTTCTTTGGCCATTTCTGCTGATTGAAAGGTTCCGCTAAGCTTAGATGACAGAGTAATGACAACGATTTCTTCTTTGGGATATTTTGAAAAAGCTTGAAGGAAGTCGCCTACACCGATCAAGGAAGTGGTAGGCAAATTTTTGCTGTGTTTCAATTTCTCATAAAATTCTTCGCTGCTGATCGTTCGTTTGTCATCGTAGGAATCATGATCAAAATTGACTTTTAGGGAAAGCATTTCGATTCCCAATGCATTAGCTTGTTCTAAAGAAAAATCACTGGTGCTGTCGGTCATAATAATAGGCATGATGTTAGAAATTCCTCCTGTTGTTATTTTTTTGTGAGAGATTCAAAGAATAAAGATAACTGCTCTAAGGAATGGGTCAAGCGCGCTAAGTCTTCAGCATTCATTTGCTGAGCCACGTAATTGATCATTTGTTCATGAAAACTCTCGTGAATTCTATTGACTTCGTACCCGGAATTTGTAGCTGTCATTACGACCAATCTGCGGTCGTTCGCATCGGTGGAGCGTTGCAAATATCCTTTTCCAATCAGGGTCTGCACAGCTGTGCTTAAAGCCCCTACCGTGATATTGAGTTGCTCTGCAATGGCGGTCATCGTATTTTGCCCCATTTGCTCCAAGCGGATGACTGTTTCAATGACATGCGTTTCTTTTACCGATAAATTCTCAATTCCACGTTCACTTAGAGCTTTATCTTCAAATGCCAATATGCTGTTAAAAGTGCGCACGAAAAAACGATTGAGTTGGTTGCGTTGCTCGTCGGTCATCAGATGATACTCCTTTGCTTTTAACATAAAACAATTTTAACTTAAAAGTAACTTTTTGTCAATAAAAAATCGGCCTTCACCCAAGCGGGCAAAAACCGAATCTTTATCTATTGAGTTGCAAGACTTGCTTCTCTTGGTTTGACTACACTGAAGTTTTGCCAGTGACCGGAACGGAAGTAGGAATACAGCAAGATGAATTGGATAACGATCGAAGCGACCATCGACCAGAAGAGGCCATACATGTTGTTAGGTACCACGGCAATAAAATAGGCTACCGGAATTCGTACTAAACTTCCCGCAATTGAGGTGATCATGGGGGCGACAGAAGCTCCAGCCCCACGCATAGCCCCTGCAAGGTTTTGATTCATTCCCATGATGAAGTAGAAGAAAGCCAAAATGCGAATCCCTACAAAACCAATGTCTAGTACCGTTTGGTTATCGGTGAAGACTCGCATCAGCGGGTGACCGAAGAACCAGAGAAAGACACCCAAGATCAGACCGAAAACCGTGATCGAGGTCATTGCTACATGGATCCCTTCTTTAGCACGATCATGTCTACCGGCACCCACATTTTGTCCAACAAAAGTACTTAATGCCATGCCAAAAGCCATCATGGGTACAATGGCAAATCCGTCTACTTTTTGCACAATGCTGTTTGCAGCAATATAGTTGGAACCAAATTTGTTCGCAAAGGATTGGATGATGACAGAACCCAAAGACATGGCTACATTTTGAATGGCAGCCGGAACGCCTAAACGAATAATGGTAGCAGCTAATTGTTTTTCAATACGCATACTCTTTGGAGAGACATGAACCGGATAAACGCCGCTATTGATCCGAATGTGTACCAATGCTCCGGAGACAATGTGAGATAAAATCGTAGCAATGGCTACTCCGGCAACTCCCCATTTGAAGACGATTACGAACAATAAGTCGAGAACGATATTCAAGACAGCACTGACGCTTAGGAAAACTAAAGGCCAACGGGAATCTCCCATTCCTCTTAAAATTCCACCGCCAATGTTATAAGCCATGTTTCCTAAAGTTCCGGCAAAAATGATCGCCAAATAAACCGTAGAATCTCCGATAATATTCTCCGGTGTGCCAAGAAGTTTCAATAAAGGCCCCGAAAAGAGGGTTCCGATGATACTGATCAAAATCCCGCTGGCATAAACCAAGGTAAAGGCGGTGTTGACGGCTTTATTCAACACATCGTAGCGTTTCGCACCAAAGTTTTGAGCGATAACAATACCGGCACCAACAGCGATTCCCCAAAACATGGCGTTGAACAACATCATGATCGGGAAACTGGCACTGACCGCTGCTAAAGCGTCAGAACCGACAAAGTTGCCGACTACGATTGAGTCTACTACATTGTATAATTGAGAGATCAAATTTCCAGCAATCATCGGCAGGGAGAATGAGATCAGTTTTCTGGCAATATTGCCCTCGGTTAGATCCCCGCGCGAGTCTCTGGGTCGATTCTGTGTCATGAGTCCATCTCCTCTGAACGATAAATAATAGATTGCAAGCTAAAGAATAGTAACACGAAATAATTTTAAAGTCAAGCATGGAAAAGAGGCTACCTCAAACGAGGTAGCCCCTTTCTTTATAACAGATTATTTGCTGATTTTGTCTAGCAAGCTCAAAATTTCATCGATTTTTTCTTGGTCATTTCCTTCCAAGACGGCTTCACGCACGCAGTGGCTCATATGACCTTTCAAAACCTCGCGATTGACTTTATTTAAAATTGAAATGGTAGCCAGTAATTGATTTGATATATCCATACAGTAGCGGTCATCTTCGACCATACGCAGGAGGCCATCCAATTGCCCGCGGGCGGTTTTCAGCAAGGGAGTAACAAGTTTTGGATCAGCTTTCATGGTAGTCTCCTTACTTTAGAGAAGTAACTTCGTAGCCAGCATCGACTACGGCTTGAATCAAAACTTCGTCCGCAACGGGTTTGGTTAAGGTTAGAGTTGCAGAGTTGGTTGCGAGGTCAACTTTGGCGCTGACACCCTCAATTGCGTTCAATGCCTTTTCCACACGTTTTTGACAGTGCATACAGGTCATACCTTCAATGTTCATAATTTTAGTCATTTCGAATTCTCCTTTGTCTTTTTGAATATGAGAGGTTGTTACCTCGCGAGAAGGGGTAGTGGTTGCTGAATCTTGACTTCGCTGAGGTGCCGGGCTGTGAAAGAGTTTGAGACGAAGAGCATTGGTTACAACACTGACGGAACTTAAACTCATAGCAGCAGCAGCAAACATGGGACTGAGCTTCCAACCTAAGAGGCTGTAGAAGACGCCGGCTGCCAGAGGAATCCCTAAGATGTTGTAAAAGAATGCCCAGAAGAGGTTTTGACGAATATTACGAATCACAGCTTTGCTTAAATTCAAGGCGGTGACCACATCCATGAGATCACTCTTCATTAATACAATGTCTGCAGATTCAATGGCTACATCGGTACCGGCACCAATCGCAATACCTACGTTGGCTCTGGCCAGTGCCGGTGCGTCGTTGATCCCGTCACCAATCATGGCAACAATACGACCTTGTTCTTGTAATTTGCGAACCTCGGCTTCTTTGTCTTGAGGCAAGACTTCGGCGACAACACGGTCGATTCCCATTTGTTTTTGAATAGCCCGAGCGGTCTTTTGATTATCGCCGGTGAGCATGACAACGTCGATGCCCAAAGCTTTCAATGCGGCAATGGCTTCTTTACTGGTGGGTTTGACCACATCGGCTGCGGCCAGGATGCCCAACAATTGGGTATCGTCTGCAAAATAGAGAGGGGTTTTGCCTTGATCAGCTAAGGTATCGGTGATTTGCTGTAGAGAACCTATCTCAATACCCAACGCTTGCATCATTCGTTGATTACCTCCGTGAATGCGACGACCTTCTACCGTAGCAGAAATGCCTTGACCGGCTGTTGCTTCGAATTGATCGGAGGGAAGTGGGGCAACACCCTGCTGCTTGACATAGTCCATGACGGCGGTCGCTAACGGATGTTCGGACTTTTCTTCGAGAGAAGCGGCCATTTGTAGCAATTCTTGTGAAGAGGTGGAACCCAAGGTGATCAGATCGGTGATTTGGGGTTTACCTTCGGTAACGGTTCCTGTTTTATCTAAAATAACTGTATTAACGGTATGAGTAATCTCCAGAGCTTCTGCGGATTTGATCAAGATACCATTTTCAGCACCTTTACCAGTCCCAACCATAATCGCAACTGGAGTGGCTAACCCTAAAGCGCAGGGGCAAGAGATAACCAGGACCGCGATCCCGATTGAAAGTGCAAAGTCGAACGGATAGCCTAACAACAGCCAGACAATGGTCGCGACTACTGAAATCACCATGACGGTGGGGACAAAAATTGCCGAGATTTTATCGGCCAATTGGGAGATGGGGGCTTTACTGGAAGCTGCTTCTTCCACTAACCGTATGATTTGTGCTAAGGTAGTATCATCGCCAATACGAGTGGCACGGAATTGCAGGTATCCGCTCTTATTGACCGTGGCAGCAATAACTTTGTCGCCTTCGGATTTTTCCACCGGCATGCTTTCACCGGTCAGGGCAGCTTCGTCAATGCTGGAATGACCGTTCAAAACGACGCCGTCTACCGGAACACTCTGCCCGGGGCGCAAGATGACAGTATCTCCTAAAACAACATCCTCCACCGGGATTTCCAATTCCAAGCCTTCTCGCAAAACGAGAGCGGTTTTTGGAGCCAAGTCGATTAATTTGGCTATTGCTTCTGAAGTTCTGCTTTTGGATTTGGCTTCCAAGTATTTTCCCAAGGTGATCAAGGTCAAAATTGTGGCGGCCGATTCAAAATAGAGGTCCATTGCAAAACCCATGGCCAGCTGATGATTGTTAGCACCTAAACCATAGCCGATTTGGTAGATTGCATAAATACCATAGAGCAGTGCTGCGGTAGTACCTACGGCAATCAGGGAATCCATGTTCGGAGAGCGTTTCCAAAGAGACCTAAAACCGGTTTGGAAATAGTTGCGATTTAAGTAAACGATGGGTAATGTCAACAAGAATTGAGTGAAAGCAAAGGGGAGAACATTGTGCATACCGGCTAACCATGAAGGTAGCGGAAAGTCAAACATACTTCCCATTGAAATATAGAACAAAGGAAGCAAGAACAACAAGGAATACCAAAATTGCTTGCGTTTTTCTTCTGCCTCTTTTTGCATTACATTTTCTCGGGGGGCAGTGGTTTTGGCAGCTGATTTGGGTTGGGAAACCGGTGTGGCTCCATAGCCGGAGTCATCGACCAAGCGCGAAATATCTTGCACGGTGAGTTTTGTCTGATCGAACTCCACAATCATGCGGTTAGCAAGTAAGTTGACGGCAACTTTTTCAACGCCGGGAGCTTTGGCTAAGCTTTTTTCAATATGAGCTGAACAGGCTGAGCATGTCATGCCGGTTACATCAAAGGTTTCTTTCAAGGGTGTGTCCCTCCTATCTCTACACCCCCAGGGGGGTGGTATGATTATAGTATAGCAGATTACTCAGAATTGTCAATAGGGTATTATAAAAAAACGAACCCCTTAGGATTCGTTTTCTGAGAGTTGATTACGATCTACGATACGCGAGATAAATCGTTTTATGGAGTTTAAGAAAGTGCTGAACCCAAACAGTACGATAAAGATTTCTAATCTCCCCAAAAGCATTCCAACCATTTCAATGACTAGAACTGCGTTGGAGGCGCTAACCGAGGTAACACCAACCGATAAACCAACAGTTCCTAAGGCAGATGCGAATTCGAACATAACTTCTGTTAAGGAGTGCTGCGAAGTGAGCACCATAGCCAATACACCGCTGAAATAGAGTAGCATATAAGCTCCTGTGAAGCCTAAAATATCCATATACGTTGCTGAGTCAATGGGCGTCTTACCACCAGCACGGTAGTAAAACGGTGAACGAACAGCCCGTGTAGTGCCAAATCGTGTACGAAGGTTATCTCGGATTCCCCGAAAGAGCAAATAGACTCGTGTAAGCTTCATACCTCCAGCCGTTGAACCAATACCACCCCCAATGAGCATCAACAAGATGATGATAAACAATCCGGCAGATGGCCAACCATTAAACGATACACTGGAGTATCCGGTCGTAGATAATGCTGAGATGGTATTGAAGAAAGCGATACGAAAACCACTGGTCAAATTCAACTGAGATTGTGAAACCAAAGAATAAGTTGTCAGAGGAACTGCTACGAGAAGTAACCCCCCTAAGAATTTAACTTCACTGACACGAAAGGCCTGTTTGAATTTCCTTCGAAAGAGTAACATCAAAACAGCAAAGTTGGTGGTGCCTATTAGCATGAGGAAGACGGTAATCAATTCAACAGGAATGGAGCTATAATCCCCTATGCTGTTGAGCTTGGTCGAAAAGCCCCCCGTGGACAAAGAACACATACTGTGGCAGATGCCATCGAACCATGACATGCCAGCCAGTTTATAGAAGAGAACACCTAAAATCATAAAGGATGAGTAGATGAAGAGAATCACTTGAGATGTCTTTTTTAAGTTGGGCATCAGCTTGTCCGGATGACCTTCAGCATTGTAAAGGGGCATCGCCTGCTTGTTTTGAATAAACAAAGTCATCATTAAGATAAAACCTAAGCCCCCACAAAATTGCATAAAACTCCTGTAGAACAAAAAAATCTTTGGGAGTAGGCTAACATCTAAAACCGAAAGGCCGGTCGTTGTCCAGCCACTAACGGATTCAAAAAGGGCATGTAACGTGTTGACTTGCTTTCCGGTAATAAAAGGGATTGCTCCAATAAGGATCCCATACAACCAGGCAGATAATACAAGAAGATTGCTGTCGGAAGAAAGATATACATCTTCCAATGATTTTCCTTTCGAGGAAAGCACTAAAAGAAAGCCAAGTGAGATTGAGAAAGCTGCTGGAAGTAAAAAATCAAAGGCATAGGATACTTCATGAGGATAAAAGATCAATACTCCTAACGGTAGCAATAGCAGTATACCAATCAGAATCATCAATCTACCAAAATTGTTATAATTCTTGTTTAGTTCAAACATGACATCACCTTCCGGTTAGCTCTTTGATCGCTAACATTTCTGTGTTGTCCGACGAAATGAGAACGAGGGTGTCCCCGGCTAAAACGCGAGTATCACCTCTTGGCACAAGACTTTTTTCTCCGCGAAGAATGCAACCAATGATCACTTCTCCCGGTAGATTCATCTCCCATAGTTTTTTTCCTACTGCTGGGGAATTTGATAAAATGGGAACTTCAGCTACATTGATCCTGCCCTCACCAATTGGAACCATGGTGCCGATTTTATCCATGAAAGCCTGTTGTTCGATAATATTTGTAATGGCTGAAGTAGCGCAGACGACCGAATCTACGCCCATCTGATAGAAAAATTCGGTTTTTCGTGCGTCATTGATAATGGCTACCGTTCTTTGTATGTGAAAACGCTTTTTACAAAGCTGACAAATGACTAAATTATCTTCGTCCCGTTGAGTCAAAGCGATTGCAATATCGGTATGTTCTGCATTCGCTTCCAAGAGAACATAAGGCTTGGTTCCATCTCCATGAATAACATTCAGTCCCGAAATTTCTGCCAAAGAGTGACAAGAATCTAAATCGCTATTGATAACGGTAACGATATATCCTTTAATCAATAATGATTTTGCCAGAGATTGAGCTTTATTAAAACCACCTATGATCAAAACATTGGATTTCATTGATTACTCACCTTCCTTGGTTTTCGCATTAAAGATTTAATCTCGTAAGCCGACAGCATGGAAGGACTGATAGTTTCGATATCAAGTTCTTTATATACACATTCTCGCTCCGGATCATAGAGACGAGCGATAACATGAGGGACATGAAATAGTTCTTTCGCCAATTGTGAAATCATAATATTGGTATTGTCATCGTCAGTCACCACAATGACATAGTGAGCATTCTTGATTTGGGCTTCTGTCAAAATTTCTAAATTGGTTCCATCTCCGATCAAAGTCAAGCCGCCGAAAGAAGGAGATAGCTTCCTCATGGAATCTCGACTATGGTCGATAACCATAACATTTCCACCTTCATCGGAAAGTTGATTCGCTAAAGTAGAACCCAGCCGACCACAACCTATGATAATAATGTAATCACTTCCTGGGTCGCTTAAGTTAAAGATTGACAACATATTTTTCTCCTCCTTTATGAAATAGTTCGGCAGTCTGATTCATCATAAGCACAGTTTCTTTTTGAGAAGAAAGTGCTGAAGTGTTCCAGGTTATGCCTTGCCGGTAAATACGTCGGATCCAATGACCAAGCAGCCCGGAAATGTTTCATTCCGGCAGGATGATCGCCCATGCTTTCCAAGAGAACACCCATGAGATTATGGGGTTCCGGTGCATGTGGATACTCCGTCATATAAGACGCAATTAGGTTTTCGCATTCAGAGTAGTTTTTGTAACGAATCATTTCTCGAACTTTTGGTATGAAAGCCATGATTCTTTCTCTGGGAATATTTTGTGCCATTTGAATCACCTCCTCTGGATCTTCAGTTAAATTGTAGCAAAGAGGAGGTGAGAAGAGTGTGATAAATTTGGCCCTTCGTGTGAGAGAGCTGTGAGAAAACCAGAATCGGTGTGAGCAAGACATAAGAAAAATGGGCTGTGGCAGATTCTTGACTGCCACAGCCCATAACAAAGTTTAATTATTCATCGACCAAACGATACCCAACACCGATTTCGGTTTTGATGTATCGGGGATTAGCGGGGTTCGATTCGATTTTTCTCCGCAAACTCGCCATAAGGGTTCTTAGAGCCTGGGTATCGTTGCCATAACTATTCCCCCAGATTTCTTTTATGATAAACCCTGTGGTCAAAACTTTACCAATGTTCTTGAAAAATAAAGATAAAAGGCTGTATTCCATGGGTGTTAAATGAACTTCACTCTCTTCTAAAAAAAGAAGTCTTTTTTCTAGATCCATTTTTAAATCGCCCACCTGAATGCAGGGGGAGGATATTCGGGCTCTTTGATTGGAATGGCGAATGGCCACACGGATTCGAGCCATTAACTCTGTAGCAGAAAAAGGTTTGGTCAGGTAATCATCTGCACCGGAGTCTAAAGCGGCCGCCTTTTCTCGATCTTGATCTCTGGCCGAGACTACAATGATGGGGACTTCAGACCATTCCCTCACTTTGTGAATTACGTCCATGCCATCGAAATCGGGAAGGCCTAAATCGAGTAAAATCAGATCGATGTGTTCTGTCGATAAGGCCACCAACGCACCTTGCCCGGTGGATTCAAGCTGATACCGAAAGCCTTCTTGCTCCAACGTGTAACGCATGAAGGTGCTGATTTGAGCATCGTCTTCGACAACTAAAATTTTCTCAAAGTGTTTATTCTCCGTCATTTGATTCCACCTCCAAGGGTAACGTAAAAGTGAATACAGCACCTGTTCCATCGGTTCGATTACGTGCACTGATCGTTCCACCATGCGCTTTTACAATGGTTTCACAAATAACTAGTCCTAATCCCATTCCTTGTTTTGAACTATGACTTCCGAATCTGGAGGTATAGAAAAGTTGGAATATGTGGGGTAAGTCGAGAGGTGGAATTCCGGTACCGCTATCTTTTACAGTGAAAACAGCTTCCTTATTATTGGGTTGAACCTCTACTTCCAGACAAATGGGTTTGTTCGGCAGAGTATGCTTGACAGCATTTTCAAGTAAGTTGATCAATACCTGTTCTATGAGTTTACCATCCACCGGTAGCAGTAGCAGCTCATTTGGTAAGCGTGTAACGATTTTATGATGAGGAGCATGTTTCGCCAAATGGGTTAGAGCACTACCAATGATTTCTTCAACGGCCTCCATTTGACGGTTTAACACCAATTTTCCATCTTGTAAACGGGTCAAGCTCATGATATTCTCCACCAGAGAGTGTAGCCACTCCGCGTCCTGATGAATCCCTTGTGCTAAGGGATAACAATGGTGCTGTGGTCCTAAAATATCGAGTAACATTTCAGAAGTTCCAATGATTCCCGATAACGGGGTGCGCAAATCATGAGAAATAGAACGCAGCAAATTCCCTCTGAATCGTTCTTGCATCGCTTCTTCAGTAGACTTCAAGCGCTGCTCCTGCGAGCGGTGTCGATCCATCGCCATGGCAATGGTTTCAATCATGGAATGGAGGAGGTTTCTCTGTGAGATACTCATTTGTCGAGCTTGTGCTGTGGGAATGCGAACCATGGCTAATAGAGTTTCACTACCATAAATCGGCCAATTTGTAAATTCTTCGTCATCAACATTTTCGGTGCGTAATCCTTCAATGCGTTGCATAATCGCTAAGGAGTCTGCTACCTGACGATGGATTTGTTCTGTAGGAGAGATTTGCTGTATAAAGGAAGACTCCGGTTTACCATCCTCTTGAAAACTCAAAAGTGCAGCTTGACATGCAAAGGTTTCACTGATTGCGGTAACCGCTACGCTGGAAATGTCTTTTGCATCTGAAAGTAGATTCGTCAATTGAAACAAGGATTTTGTTTCTGCCTCTTTTTCTTGAGCTGACATTGCGCTCCGCTTGACCAGCGCAGTAAGAGTACTAGTAATGATGGAAGTACTGGTCATAATCAAAAAAGTAATGATATAACTGGGATCGTTGACCGAAAAAGTATAGTAAGGCTCTGTAAAAAAGTAGTTGAAGAAAATGGTTGCCAATACAGATGCAAGGATACCATAGAAGGAGCCTTCGATCCTCCAAGCTGTAAGTAAGACTGCCAGTAAATATACTAAAACGATATTCGTTTCGGGAAAGCCCAATTGGCGGAACAAAGAACCGATTAAAGAGGCGGTAGCCAAGAAAAACAGCAAAAGAAGAACGTTAAAAAAAGTGGTTGTTCTCTTATCTGTGTTCAACATGGTACTACTTCCTTTCTTAATAGAGCTCTCCCATTACTACAAATCGAACATCTTTCAGAATTTGCATATTTTCTTCAAAACTGAATCCGTCAATCGTGGTGCCAACTTTTTTTAGCACACCGTCAACAGCACCGCAATCTGCCATGGCAAGAATCATGGCCTCTTCTTTTTCATCGGTGTGAAGAACATTATTACCAGCCATTACACTTAATAATCCTGCTAAGCCAATACCTCCCCAATTGGAAACCCCGCAAGCCAGAAGGATATCGGCCTCAAAAGCGGCTGCTATGGTTTCACCTAAAGGTACTTGCTGGATGATCCGATCTTTGACTTTACCCATGCCGACTTCGTTTCCGCCGTCACCAATGCAAACGGTGGGAATCTTGTGGTTACGCGCATGGTAAAAGAGAAAATCGGTATCTGGGCAGAAGCTTGTGATATCTAATGCGTGCATGCTGTAGACCTTACCCTCTTCTGTACGACCGGGACGTTCCAAACCTACCAATAAATCAGGTTTAAATGTGTCCCATGCAGAGAGCAATTCCACCTCGCTTTGTTCGTTACGACGTATCAGCAAGGTCGCTTTCAAATCCATGACGGTAATCAATCGGTTAAGAATCGTTTCGCTGTAGGGATCGGTAATCAACAAAACTTGTTTGCTCAATTTCTCTAAAGCAGCGGCTAAAGCAATGGAACCCGAAGGTCCATCGGTTTCGCCAATTCCGCAAGCTGCAATGGCAAACCCCGTGACAATCACGATTCGCTGGGCATCAAAGAGCAAATGGGCAGCTTGCGCAAAGTCCTCGGGGACAGACATGTTGTGAGTTCCGCGTTGTTCGGTATGGCGGCTGCAAATCTCAAAGATTTGCTCAGTTGCCGACTTCATGTTTTGTTACCTCGTTTCGTTATTTGCTGGCAAATTCACTGTTGAGTTTATCGGTGATGAACATATGACCCGGGGCATGGGTAATGACCAAGGGCAATTTAGCCTGCTCAATCACCGCTTGGGGTGTGACCCCACAAGCCCAAAAGACGGGAATTTCGTCTTCGTGTATATCTACCGGCTGACCGTAGTCGGGTTTTTGCAAATCGGTGATTCCGATTTGCTGGGGATGGCCAATTTGAATTGGTCCGCCATGTACTCGGGGGAAGCGGGCCGTGATTTCAGCAGCGCGCTTGGCGCTCGCCGGTGTCATGGGGCGCATGCTGACCACAGTGGGTCCGTGGAATACACCTACACCTTGGGTGGGAAGATTGGTTTTATACATCGGCACGTTTCTGTTCATACTGATATGACGGATCTCTATGCCGGCTTGTAGTAGGGCTTCTTCAAAAGAAAAACTGCAGCCGATTAGAAAGCCAACGAAATCATCTTGCCAGAGTTCGGTGATATTCAAGCATTCTTCTGTGCGAATGCCGTTGCGGTAAACAAAATAGCGGGGTAAATCAGTGCGCAAATCCGCTTGCGCTATTTCGCGGATACGAGGATCTCCCGGTTTGGTGATTTCAAGCACCGGGCAAGGTTTTGGATTTTTCGCGGTAAAGGCTTCGAAATCTTTAGCATAACGTTCCGGCAAAATGACCAAATTGGCCTGGGCATAGCCTCCGCACATACCGGCGGTAGGACCGGTGATTTCTTCGCGGCGAATCAGGGTTCGAACTTCAGCTGGGGTGGCGGTTAAAAGATTCATCGCAGTACCTGCCTTTCTTTTTGTAAACGAACTTTTCTTTCATTATAAGGTTCTCATCTACTTCCGTCAAGAAACAAGTTTATCTTGACATAAACTATCAGTTTTGCTATACTCAGAGCAATTCTAAACTATGAGCAATGAAGAAGAGGAGTAGGTTCGTTTCTGCGGCACAGAGAAAAGACGGCTGGTGCGAGTCTTTGCAAAGAACGAATTGAAGTAGCTTCAGAGCTGTGTTTTCCAACAGGATTCTCAGTAGGAAACACCGGTAGGTTCCGCCGTTATACGGAAAAGCATAAAGCGCGAAGGGTGACCTTCGAATTTAGGTGGTACCGCGGATTATCGTCCTATTCGTCCTAAAGCATGAGTTTTTTTCATGCTTTCAGGGCGTTTTCTTATTTTAACAGAGGAGGGATTTTTCAGATGATGGATGGTAAGTATCAATTTCAAACTGCTGAAAAGCAAATGCAAGATTTTTGGCAAGAACATCAGGTCTATGCCTACAGCAAAACCGACCCCAAAGCACCGCTATATTCCATAGACACACCACCCCCTACCGTTAGCGGTAGCTTACACATTGGCCATATCTTTTCTTACACTCAAGCCGAGATGATCGCGCGCTTCCAGCGCATGCAAGGAAAGCGGGTGTTCTATCCGTTTGGCTTCGATGATAACGGCTTGCCTACAGAACGATTGGTGGAAAAAGAGAAGAAGATTTATGCAAAGGATGTACCGCGCAGTGAATTCATCGTTCAATGTGTGGAGACTGCTTCCAAATATGAAGCAGAATTCAAAGAACTCTGGCAATCTTTAGGTTTGTCAGTGGATTGGGATCTGCAGTATCAGACAGTCAGCCCCTTATCTCAAAAGGTATCTCAACGCTCCTTCTTGGATTTAGTATCAAAAGGCAAAGCTTATATTAAAGAATCGCCGGTTTTGTGGTGCACCGAGTGTCATACCGCCATTGCACAATCGGAGTTGGATACCGCTGAAGCTCCTTCCCGTTTTAACGATATCATCTTCTTGGTAGAGGATAAGCCGCTATTGATCGCCACCACACGTCCGGAATTACTCAATGCCGTTGTATGCCTTTTTGTGCATCCGGAAGACGAACGCTACACTTCTTACATAGGCAAAGAAGCCGTGGTTCCCCTCTTTGATTACAAGGTTCCGATTAAAGCCGACCCCAAGGTGAACAAGGAAAAAGGCACCGGCGTGGTTATGTGCGCAACCTTTGGCGACTCAACCGACAGCGAATGGTTCATGCAATACAACCTACCCTACCGCAAGGTGATTTTACCCAATGGTCGCATTGATGAAAGCGTTCCCTTTATTGGTGGTATGAAAGTCCATGCCGCTCGTCAAGAAAGCTTGCGTTTGTTGGAAGAAAAGGGCCTCATGGTCAAATCAGAGGAGATCGTTCATAGCGTTTCCACCCATGAGCGATGTGGAAAACCGATTGAAATCATTCCTTCCCGCCAATGGTATATCGATGTATTGAACTTAAAAGACCGCCTGATGCAAGCCGCCGATCAAATCAACTGGTATCCGGAAAGCATGAAGTTCCGGTATACCTCATGGGTAGAAAACCTCAAGTGGGACTGGTGTATCTCCCGGCAACGCTATTTTGGCGTGCCATTCCCGGTTTGGTATTGTAAAGAATGCGGCACACCGGTATTCGCTTCAGAAGATCAGTTGCCGGTGAATCCGCTGGAAACACCATACCAAGGCACCTGCAGTTGTGGATGTACTGAGTTTATTCCTGAATCAGCAGTCTTAGATACCTGGCATACTTCTTCGGTAACCCCGTTGATCAATGCACGTTTTGGTGAAGCAGATAGCATTGCCGAAGAGCTGTTACCGATGACCATGCGAGCCCAAGCGCACGAAATCATTCGCACCTGGGCATTCTATACCATTGTCAAGAGCTTATATCATTTTGATGAAATGCCCTGGAAAGATATTATGATCAGTGGATTTGTTCTAGCCAAAAAAGGCGAAAAGATTAGCAAATCCAAAGGCAATGCAGCCATGTCACCACCGGCTTTAATCAAAGAATACTCTGCCGATATCTTACGTTATTGGACTGCCAATTCCCGGTTGGGCACCGACACCTTCTTTTCAACCGATGAATTGACCATTGCCAGACGTTTTGTCACCAAACTCTGGAACGCCTCCAAATTCGCGATTTCGCATTTGGGTGATTTCGATATCACGCATCAACCAGAATTATTGCCAATTGACCGTTGGATGATTGAACGCACCAATCAGACAATCAAAACCGCCAGTGAGCTATTGAACGAATATGAAATTGGCTCGGCACGACATGAGCTTGATGATTTCTTCTGGAAAGATTTATGCGATTACTATTTGGAAATCGTCAAAGAACGCTTATACCAGCCGGAAGTTCATGGCCATGCCCAGCGTCGTAGTGGCCAATATGCACTTTACTATGCGTTGATTAACGTCCTCAAACTCTATGCACCGTATGTGCCTCATATTACTGAATACATTTATCAGGCGTTCTTCCGTCAACACGAATGCGTGCTTTCGCTGCATCAGACCACCTGGCCCAAACCGGAACAAGTGGATGAAGCTTATTTAGCCTTTGGTGAATCGGTGAAGGACGAAGTAGCGGCGGTCCGCAAATCTAAATCCGAAAAACAACAATCTCTGAAAGCCGAAGTAGAATTGATGACCGTTCATACTACGCCAGCCATGGCTGAATGGTATCGCCTGACCGAAATGGATTTAAAGGCGTGTTGCATTGCCAAAGCCTTTGAGTTGATAGTAGAAGAACCCACAGAGGAGGAATAAGATGCGAGAAATGCGTCATGCCGACCGAGTTCGTTCCAAAGAATGGGCGTTAGAAAAATTGGCGGAGACCAACATGGTATTTATTGCCATGAACAATGAAGTTCCATATTGTATTCCCGTTTCCCACATTCTCTGGCAAGGGCATCTTTACTTTCATGCTGCAGCAAAGGGATTGAAGACAGAGTTACTAGCGAAAGATCCCCGAGTTTGTATCACCGCTGTTAGCAAAGCCGAACCCGACATAGCCGGAATGACCGTGCAATATCAATCGGTTGTGGCGTATGGCAGTGCAGCGATTGTCACCGATGTGGAAGAAAAAATTGAGGCCTTACGTCAAATTTGCAGCAAGCACACGCCAGGAAACCCAGAAAACGAAGCCTGTTCAGTGCGTGGAGGACAACGAGCCGATGTTGTTGTTTACCGAATCCCCTTAGAGGAGATCAGCGGTAAAGAACGAGGACCGAAAAGCTAACTATAATTAGAGAATCCCGGAATCCGCTGCAAAGCAGGTTCCGGGATTTTTTGCTCCTAAAGTTCGATGTGCGCGGGAGCTCGTGAAATTAATTACAAACGCGAATCAGAACTACAAAAAAGAATAAAAAGTAAGGCAAAAATGAAGAATTGTAACAAGATGTGGTAGAAGGTGGTATATAACCTTCATTATATACGGCAGGATTCAACCCTTCGGAAATAGAAATTGAATCCAAACGGTGATTCAATTCACCCGGTTGTTTTTTGCCATGTCAAAAATCAGCCGTAAATAGAGGAGGGAGTCTATGAGACTGGAAGAACATCCAATCCTAAAGTTCAATCGCGGGAAAAAGGTTACAATCTTTTTTGACGGCAAACCGGTGGATGCCTATGAAGGTGAAACCGTTGCCGCTGCTTTGCATGCCGCAGACGTTTATCATTTAAGCGACAGCCATGAAAAGCATCGCCCCAGAGGATTATTTTGTGCCATTGGTCAATGCTCTTCGTGTATGATGGTCGTGAACGGCAGACCCAACGTAAAAATCTGCATCACCAAAGTACAAGATGGTATGACCATTGAAACTCAAATTGGAAAGGGGGACTTGGGGTGGAACACAAAGAAATCGTAGTTGTGGGTGGCGGTCCGGCCGGGCTTTGTGCCGCCTTACAAGCAGCTCGTATGGGCGCTCAAGTCACCTTATTAGAAGGAGACGACCGCTTGGGTGGTCAATTGGTCAAGCAAACCCATATGTTTTTCGGATCTCAAAAGCAGCATGCCGGTACTCGTGGAATTGACATTGCCAGTATGTTGGTCAAACAACTCGAAGAAATGCCCAACGTGGAAATCCGCACCAATGCCATGGTCTTAGGACGATATGAAGACGGTGCTTTAACCGTGGAAGAAAACGATGACTTCAAAGTCATTTACCCCAAGAAATCCATCTTTGCCACCGGTGCCAGTGAAAAAATGTTGATGTTTGCTAACAATGACTTACCGGGTGTTTTCGGAGCCGGTGCAGTGCAAACCTTGATGAACGTTTACGGTGTTATGCCGGCTAAACGAGTTTTGATGATCGGTGCAGGAAACATTGGTTTAATCGTCAGTTATCAGCTAATGCAAGCTGGGGTGGAAGTGGCTGCGATATTGGACGCCGGTCCTCGTATTGGCGGATATTTAGTGCATGCTGCCAAAATTCGCCGTGCCGGTGTGCCAATCATGACCCGTCATTCAATTAAAGAAGCATTAGGTACCGACAAGGTCACCGGTGCTGTCATCGTCCAATTCGATGAGAAGTGGCAACCTATACCCGGCACTGAACAAACCGTGGAATGCGATGCCATCTGTTTGGCAGTTGGATTATCTCCCTTTGCCGATCTTTTCTGGCAAGCAGGATGTGAAATGAAATTTATCCCCGAATTAGGCGGCCATGTGGCGGCACGGGGCTTGGATATGCAAACCAGCGTAGAGGGTATCTATGTAGCTGGCGATGTCGGTGGCATTGAAGAAGCCTCTTCTGCCATGGTAGAAGGGTATTTGGCAGGGTTGAATGCTGCCGCATCCTTAGGGTATGGTGGGGAACAGGTTGAACAACAACGCCACGAGTTCGAGACCCAGCTCAATGATTTACGTTCCGGCCCGGTTGGCGAGAAGATTCGCTCCGGTTTGGCCAAACTACAAGCATAGGAGGACTCTAAAAACATGTTACAAGTTACCGGAATCCCAACCAAAGAAGATGTTGCCAAAGTCACTCCTTCCTTGGAGCGTTTGCAAAAAGGGCCATGTGCAGTGATTGAGTGTTTTCAAAAAATCCCCTGTAATCCATGCGCCACCAGTTGCCCCTTTGGTGCAATCGAGCGTGGCAACGATATCAACGAACTTCCAGTCATCGACTGGGACATCTGCACCGGTTGTGGAATTTGTGTCGTTAACTGTCCGGGCTTAGCCATTTTTGTGGTCGATTTAAGTCAACCCGATAAAGCAGTGGTTAAACTACCTTACGAATTCTTACCTTTGCCAAAAGTGGGCGAGACCGTGACTGCTATGAGCCGCGAAGGATCTGCTTTGGGTGATGCCAAGGTACTGCGAGTGCAAGACAATAAAGCCTACGACCGAACTCGCTTGGTCTGGTTGGAAGTGCAACGCGACTGGGCTATGGACGTCCGCCATTTCTCCCGAAAGGAGTCTATAAATGAGCAATAAGGAATACGATAACACCATTATTTGTCGTTGCGAAGACATTACCCGCGGCGAATTACATATGTGGATCGACCAAGGGTTGACCACCGTAGACGAGTTGAAGCGCCTCACCCGTGCTACTATGGGGCCCTGTCAGGGGCGCACCTGTCGTCAGCTGATTTTACAAGAAATCGCTAGTAAAACCGGTGTGCCAGTCAGTGATGCTAAGATTCCTACCTACCGCCAACCTTTGCGCGGTATTACCTTAGGCGCTATTGCCGATATGAAGCTCGATGAGGAGGGTAAACCTCATGAAGAATAAAGCTCAAGTCGTGGTCATTGGTGGCGGTGTGGTGGGTTGTGCCATTGCGTATCATTTAGCTGCTAACGGCTGCAAAGATGTAGTTGTCTTAGAAAAAGAGTACTTAGCTTCCGGTTCTACTGGGCGTTGCGGAGCTGGGGTTCGCCAACAGTGGGGCACCGAAATGAACTGTCGGCTTTCTTCCGGGTCTGCTCGAGACTTTGAAAACATGAACGCAGAGTTGCAATATGAAAGCGATATTGAGTTTCATCAGGGTGGTTATCTTTTGGTAGCTTATACCGACCATCAGGTGGAACAATTCAAAAAGAATGTTGCTTTGCAAAATAGTTTAGGGATCCACTCCAGGTTCCTGACCCCCTTGCAAGCCAAAGAAATCGTACCGCATTTAAACATTGAACCCTTACTGGCGGCCACCTTTTATGAAAAAGATGGTCACGCTAACCCCTTCCATGTCACCCAAGCCTATGCCAATGCTGCCCGTCGTTTAGGTGTGGAAATCAACACCTACACCACTGTGACCGGAATTAAAACCGAAAACGGTAAAATAACCGGTGTGGTCACCGATAAAGGTGAAATCTCTACACCCATTGTGGTCAATGCAGCCGGCGGCTTTGCCGATACTATTGCTCAAATGGCCGGAGTGGAACTACCCACCTACTCGGAACGGCATCAGATTTTAGTTACCGAACCTGTGGCAGCTTTTCAAGGACCCATGGTGATGAGTTTTCATCATAATACCTACTGTCAACAATCACCCCATGGCTCTTTCATAATGGGCATGGGCGAAGTAGAACCTCATGGGCATGAAATCATGAGCACCTGGCAATTCCTAAAGGAAATGTCCGATAAAATCACCAATATGTTACCTCCGCTTCGCTACCTGCGCGTTGTACGTCAATGGGCTGGGTTATATCATCTTACCCCTGACCGCCAACCCATTTTAGGCAGCACCGAGCAATTGCAGGGTTTTGAAATGGCCTTAGGGTTCTCAGGTCATGGTTTCATGATCGCTCCTATGACCGGTCGCCTCATGGCGGCTCATATTCTGGGAATTGATCACAAAGACAAAGATATTATGACTACCCTCAATATTGACCGCTTTGCTAAGGGTAACCTGTTTATTGAACCTTCTGTGGTTTAGATTGAATAAAGTAATAAGTAGTCCCCTGTCGCTCTGAAAAGAGGTACAGGGGGCTACTTATTTTCATTATTCGATACCTACGCAACTTGCTTATTCTGGACAATACGATAATATGCTCCCGCGGTTGCTCGGTATATGACTCCGTAGAAAAGAGCAAAGACGGCACAACTTGCCATGACACAAAGCAGGAACAAGCTGCTATTGGTCATGCCGAAGACGGTCAACATCTTCAGTAAAACCGGAAAGGCCACCGAGATATGCACAAAAGCAACCAGTAACGGTAAAAAGAAGACCATAAGAATTTGTTGCAATATGGTTTTCTTGACTTCCTTGTGGCTTAAGCCCACCTGCTGCATAATCCGGAAGCGTTCACTGTCATCAAAACCTTCGGTAATTTGCTTATAATAAATGATCAATACCGTTGTTACCAAAAACAAAGCCACAAAGAAAACACCTACAAATAGCAAACTTCCATAGATCTGAAAAAACACGGTGCGAGCTAGAGCTTTGCTGTCAACCTGCGCCAAACGGGGAATATGCTGCAGATAAGCCTCTCGCATATTCTCATAAAAAGCATAATCATTGGGTTCTTGGTTGAGATCAAAGTAAAACGTGTAAATGATCTGTGCGGTTTCGTCATTGGTGTTTTGCAACTCTTCCAAAAAACCATATTCATTCCGAATCTCTAATCCATAGGACTCGGCATAGTCGGAGCTGATATTCTTCAATAAGACAAATAAATCCGGAGAATCCGCTGGCCAAAAGGAAGAAATCGTAAAGTCACGCGGAAATTGTTGGTCAAGCATATCTTCTTCACCAAGGTATAGACATACCGTAGAAGAGAGAGTCACCAAAACTGCCGTTGCTAAAATACAAATACTGGCTAACCCGGCCGCGTTCCGTTTCATGCGGTAGATCATCCCCGATACGGAGATGAAATTACCGGGGCGATAATAAAAACTTCTATTGCGACGCAGAAGTTTCAATAAAGCGATGCTTCCGGAAAGGAACAAGCAATAGGTGCCTAACATGACGAACAAAACAGCAGGAAAGAAGACAGCAATGGCTTCAAAAGGCGAAACAACCTTCAAAGCAAGGGTATACCCGGCTCCTAAACTCAGCAAACCCAGCAAGGTGACCCAAATTCTGCTCTTGGGCTCTCGCTCGCCTTCTTTCGCGCTTTGTAAGAAAGCAATCGGTTCTGAACGAAAAACGACAACTTGACTATAGAGCAAGACGACCAACCAGCCCACAGCAAACAAGATCGTCGTCGCCCCCACCGCTTGAAAGGGGATGCGAAATTGCAACAAAGAGGGAATGCCAATAATATAAAGTAATAAGAGAAACATCAACTGGCTCAAAACGGCACCACTAAGGATTCCTACGACCAAACTGAAAACGAAGGTAAACAGCACTTCCCAAAAGACGATCTTAGCCAAGTGCCACTTTTCCAAGCCTAAAACACTGAACAAACCAAATTCCTTTGCTCTCCTTTTCATGACAAAGCTATTGATATAGAAGAGGAAAATCAAAGAAAGGAAACCACTTACCCAACGGCTCACTCTAAGGATCTCGGTCATGCTCAAACTACCGGACATACCACTTTCGGCAACCATGATCTGGACAGAACTTAAGATGTAATAAAGCATGGTCATCAGTGAGGCGGTGATCAGGTATGGCACGTAGATCATCTTGTTTTTACGCATGGTTGAAAAGGCGGTTTTTGAAAAAAAGCTCATCATAACGTGTTTCCTCCTGAGGATAACACAGTCAGTGAATCGGCAATTTTCTGATAAAATTGCTCCTGGGGTTGCTCCGTACGATACAACTGATGATACACCGTACCGTCTTTGATAAACAAAACGCGGTTGGCATGACTGGCTGCTTTTGTGCTGTGCGTTACCATGAGTATGGTTTGCCCGTTTTGATTAATCTGCCGGAACAATTGCAGTAGATTTTCAGAAGTACGGGAGTCGAGTGCACCGGTCGGTTCATCTGCCAACAGGATTTTGGGTTTTGTGATCAAAGCACGAGCGATGGCGGTCCGCTGTTTTTGCCCACCGGAAATTTCATAAGGATATTGCTGTAAGATTCCTTGCAGTTGTAATTGCTCAGCTAGAGGTTGTAGACGAAGCTCCATTTCAGCCAACGGGACACGTGCCAATACCAAGGGCAACAGGATGTTATCACGAACTGAAAAGGTGTCGAGCAAATTAAAGTCTTGGAAGACAAACCCTAAATGGTCCCGCCGAAAAGCGGCTCGTTTGGCATCGGGAATACCGGCCATATCTTGCTGTAGGAGCAGAATTTTGCCGGCGCTCGGCTTATCTAATGTTGCTACTATATTGAGTAACGTGGTTTTGCCACTTCCGGACTCCCCCATAATCGCTACAAACTCTCCAACTTCAACTTCGAAGTTGACATCACTTAAGGCCCGAACCTGCTGCCCGCCGAAACGGGTCGTATAAATTTTCTTGACATGTTGAACTTGTAATAATGACAAGTGTCTTCACTTTCCTTTGCATCGAAGATTCCCTTATTGGGTCAAGAAAAAGATATCACAAAGAGACGACCTTATACCATCGAAGTAGCTTACAAAACAAGGGGGGAATCTTACATCTTTGTAAGGTTCGCTAATCGCGAATGTCAAGACGCTTTTGGTTTAACCACAAGGTCACCGTACTCCCTACTCCCACTTGCGACTGGATTTCAATCTGATGTCCCAGCATCGTCAAGGCCTCTTTACACAGCGATAATCCAATACCGGTCGAGTAGCGTTGCATGCGACCATTGTATCCGGTGTAACCCCATTCCCATACGCGAGGCAGATCTTCAGCTCGAATACCAATGCCGGTGTCTTGTATGCATAAAACACCCTCGGCGGGTTGCTCTATGGTGATTCCACCTTGGTTTGTATATTTCGCTGCATTGGTCAGCAATTGTTCCAGAACAAAGAGCAACCACTTTTCATCGCTAATAATGCTTCCTGTAATTGGCAGAAGTTGAATAAATAACCCGCGTTGGATAAATAAAGGGGCGACTCTCTGAATGGCCTCTTTCACCAAGGGTTCTAAGGAGAACTCTTTTATCACTAAATCGAGGCTTTCACCGCTCAAACGTTGATACTGCAAGGCCATATCGACATAATGGCTAGTTTTTTGCAATTCCGAGTAAAAGGCATCTCGAGACAAAGGATCTTCTTGTAATAACAAGGTCATGGCTGAAAGGGGAGTCTTAATCTGATGTGACCATAAGGTATAATACCGTTTTGCTTTGGCGAATTCGGCCTCGGTTTGCTCAGCTTGTTGTTGTTCGCGTTGAAAACAAAACCATAACTGCTGAGCTAACACTCCCTCCACGTTTCTTCTTTCTTTGAGCGAAACGAAAGCAGAAGGGTCTCTCTGTTGAACTGCTTCATACCAGTATTGATAACGTCTGTAATAGAGCAGGGCATCGAGGAGTAAAAACAAGAAACCACAGAAGCTGCACAGAATCAGTGCATATAAAGCAGGAGCTGTGTTGATGTGATACAACCCGTAGATCACAAACACAACCAAAAAACATAGCAAATAAAAGCCCAACAGGGCTAAAATTCTTTTTCCATAATCACGCGTGGGAAAAGGAAGTTTATCCATGGTGGTCCTCCGCCTGATACCCTAACCCTTTTCGGGTCACAATGAAATGTTCAAAACCGGCTTCTTCCAGTTTCTTACGTAGACGCGTAATGTTCACCGTTAAGGTGTTATCGTCAATGTAATGCTCATCTTGCCACAAGCGACGCATGAGCTCTTCTCGGGATACCGGGCAGCCGGGTTGTTCCATGAGGCAACTCAAAATCAGTAATTCGTTGCGGGTCAAGGCAATGGGCGCCGCGGTTTCGCTCAATACTACTGCCTGAGCCAAATCCAAGCGCAAACGACCTACTTGCAATACCGATGATTCAACTACCATTTCATAGCTACGTCGGAGCAAAGCCCGTACCTTAGCCACAACAACTTCTAAATGAAAGGGTTTGCATATGAAGTCATCCCCACCCATATTCAGAGCCATGACCTGATTCATTTCATCGGAAGCCGAAGAAATAAAAATAACCGGTACTTTGCTATGCTTGCGAATCTCATTGCACCAATAAAAACCGCTGTAAAAGGGAAGAGCAATGTCAAGTAAAACCAAATGCGGTTGAAATGATAAAAAGCTCTCCAATACAGTATCAAAACGTTTTAGTGTGTGGATTTCATAACCCCATTTTGCTAAATGCCGTTCCAAAATATCGGCAATGGTTTGGTCATCTTCTACAATGAGAATACGCATAAAGAATCACTCCTCGTAATAGTCTACTGGACCGATATCACTTTTAGTTCCCTAGATGCTTTATTCAAAATTTCAGTTTCACCTTGATGATTAATCGCTACAATATTCTCAATACGCATACCGAATCGACCCGGTAAATATACACCGGGTTCTACCGAGAATACCATGCCTCGCTCGAGGTTTCTGGGGTTGCATTTCTTAATATCGGGTGCTTCGTGCATCATGTAGCCAATGCCATGACCAACTCGATTGATTAGCGTCTTAGCATAACCTTTTTCATCTAAAACAGTGCGAGATGCTTGGTCAACATCGGGAATCCAAGCTCCCTCTTTGGCTGCCTGCTGAGAGGCAAGCTGTGCACGGTCGACCAAGTCATAAATTTCTCGTTGTTCATCAGTGATACTACCTAAGAAGACGGTGCGAGACATATCGGACTGCATTTCCTCATAGGCGCAACCATAATCTAAAACAATGGCATCTCCAATTTGCAGAACTCTTTCACTTCCACTGTAATGAGGGTAACTGGAGTTTGGACCAGATGCCACGATTGCCCATGGACTCTTTCCGCCGCCTTTTCGCATATCGGTAAACAGAAAATCTCGCACTTGAGCCTCAGTGATTCCTGGGCGTATATACTGCAACAACGGTTCATAAGCTGCATCGGCAATAGAGGCGGCCTTACGCAAATGTTGCAATTCTTCTTCACTTTTATGAATTCGCCATTCTTCCAATAAGGGTTTGCTGTTGACAAAATGAACATTCATGTGGGCGGTAATCTCCAAAACGTTGAAAGCCGGAGCAGTGGAGTTGACGCCAATGCTTGCCCCCGATAATCCCTCGTGTTCTAATAGGGGAACGACGCTTTCCCACATACCGTCATTATCGAACCAAGCATAAACCGGAACTTCTCCGGCAAAGGCGTGTTCCATTTCGGCTGCATAAAGCAGATTGCATACATAGAAGGGGTTGCCGCTCTGTCTTACAAACAACCCTTGAAAGCGTTCGCACATCATAGGTGTGAAACCGGTGAGGAACTTTAGCTCTTCTGAAGGACATAGTAACATAGCATCGAGGTTATTTTCTTGTAATAGGTGCTTCAAGCTTTCTAAATAAGATAAACGCATGTAGATTCCACCTTTCAATTTACATTTTTTATATTATACCACTTAAGAACAAAAAGAGGAAAGACTGATAAAAACATATAATTCACAAAAGTTAGTTTGAATAAATGTACTACAGGTACAAAAACTCCTTGTAAAAAATGAAAAAAAGCCTTATAATGAGTTTGAGGTGAAGATTATGAAACGATTTGCTATGGAGTTGCTTTTGAAATGGAAGCAGAAGAAAAACAGAAAACCCCTACTAATACGTGGAGCTCGTCAGGTAGGTAAAACGTGGCTAATGAAACATTTTGGCGAAACTGCGTATCAGAGCATTGTCTATATAAATTTTGAGCATAATGCTGTCATTAAAAACCTGTTTGAAGTGGATTTTAATATTTCAAGAATCATTACTGGTTTGGAATTATATTCGAGCGTTCGAATCATACCGGAGCAAACGCTGTTGATTTTCGATGAGATTCAAGAGGTACCAAATGCCTTATCTTCTCTGAAATATTTCAATGAGAATGCCCCCGAGTATCAAATTATATGCGCAGGTTCTTTGCTGGGGGTCGCATTGCATGAAGGAACCTCCTTTCCGGTGGGGAAGGTGGAATTTCTAGATTTGTATCCCTTGAGTTTTTTTGAATTCTTAATAGCTATGGGGAAAGAAAGCTATGTAGATGTTCTAAGAAAAGGAGATTTTTCGCTTGCTAATACTTTTAAACAAGAGTTTGAGGAACAACTCAAATTCTATTACTACATTGGTGGTATGCCAGAGGTAGTAGCTCAGTTTTCAATTGATAAAGATTTCTTTCATGCTCGGGAAATTCAACTTAGAATACTTGCCGCATATGAGCAAGATTTTTCAAAACATGCTCCTAATGATATAGTGCCTCGCATTCGTATGTTATGGAACAGTATTCCATCTCAATTAACCAAGGAGAATAAAAAATTCATTTATGGTCTGATTAAAGAGGGTTCGAGAGCAAAAGAATACGAAATGGCGCTAATGTGGTTAATTGACTGCGGTCTTGTCCATAGGGTTTCAAGGGTGTCAAGGCCGAGGTTACCCTTAAAAGCCTATGAGGATTCAAAGGCGTTCAAATTATTCGTTCTTGATGTTGGTTTACTAGCGTGTATGACACGATTGAATCATCAAACGCTTTTAAATGGGCATGATCTTTTTGTTGAATTTAAAGGTGCCTTCACCGAACAATACGTATTGCAACAGTTGAAAACCATATCGGCTTTCGAGGTTTATTACTGGACAAACGATCGTGGCACCGCAGAAGTGGATTTCTTAGTAGACAACAGTCTGGATATAATTCCTATTGAAGCCAAAGCTGAAACTAATTTGCGAGCGAAGAGTTTGAAAACATACATCGATATGTTTACCCCCACCGTAGCGATTCGTGCATCTATGGCGAATTATAGAAAAGAAGAAAAACTTCTTAATCTTCCCTTATGGGCGATAGAAACAATAAATGATTGGCAAGTTGATTAGGATTAAGTCTGAGAAAGCATACCCAAAACAAACGAAAAGGGGTTGTAGCACAACGAAAAAGTGCTACAATCCCTTTTGCTCTTGCGCATTACTATGGATTTGGATGTTGGACAACATTCAACACGGGCTTTTGGTCAACGAGGGCTATGACATAAAAGCGCTTACTATAAATTCCCGCGGTAGAAATTAAAAGGGGACGGGTTTTTGTGGGATCATTCCGTTGGAACTTGGGGTCGGGAACGTTCCAAAGCTCTTTATCCCAGGCTTTATCAATAAGAGAAAACCTCACATAACATAGAGGTTCATCTCCCTCGGGTTTACCATCGACAAACGTGAACATCTGGTTACTTAAATAGGAGGTAATGTAGTGTTGATATCGGAAGGCAAACGTTTCCTCTCCAAACACTACTATTTCATCTTGGGTAATATACCTTACAAGACCGCTTAGGTCTTCCTTGTTATAAACGTCTTCATCACTAACGATTACACCGTTTCCTACTTGGATCATACCATCATTTTTAAAAGGATAATCCAGCAGTATCTTTTTTTCAGATATGGAGTATAAGCCAATTCCCGAATAACGAGCTGCATCATCGGTATTATTGGCTGTCCACGAATAGGCAACCACATCTTCTGAGATAAATTTTACGTTATCGATGGTGGCCCTATCGCCTATCATCAGTAAAGCTGCATTTAACTCACCGGTTTCATGGAGTGCCAACGAGTCATCTAATTCAGCAAGAGTTAATCTTGCTGGGTCAGATCTAGCCATGACAATTTGCTTCATATCTGGGGAGATAGCGACACTACACACAGTGAATTTGACATCGGTTGGTAAAGTAACAATTCCTACTTCTGCTATCTCATCCGGAGTGATCTTCAAAATGTTGATCAACTGGGGTACTCCTGAAACATTAGCTGCTGAGTAAGCGAACAGATCAGGGCTAATCTGCTCGACATGGTAGATACCGGATTGAGAAGCCTCAACCGGAAAAACATAGGTCTCAACGATTTCTTCGGTTTTCCAGTTAAACAAAGTAGCGGAAACTTTTTTCTCGCGTTCGAAAAAGAAAATCATATTTGATTCGTCGATTTCGAAAATGTAATCAGCATAAGAGTTTTCCTTATTTGAAACCTTCTCTCTATCGGCTAAAAAAGGAAGGTTAATAGAAGTGGTAATCGGGTCGATTTCCTTATAACCTTCCGCAATCAGTTGGCTCTTAACCAAAGCGAGTGTTCGCGTCGTGTCATTTTGAGTAGTCTCCTGACCCGGAATACTTGCATACCAGTGGTCTTTTATTTCAAGGATTCCACGAGATAGCATTCCGGAAATCTCTTCCTCAGTAGGGTTCGATAAGTAAAAATAGGCCCGAATGTCATTCATATGTTCTGGTTTATATCCACTTCCCGATCCAGAGGTTTCTGCCAGATGGATTGGAAAGATATGAAAGGTTACATCGCGGCTTCCTCCTCCGACGATGGCCGTAAATACACTATACTTGGTAAAAAAGTCACTGATTTCCTTACCGTTTTGTAATTTGGAAATGGATTCAAGAGCGCTCCCGTTAGTGCCTTTGCGAATAGTGTAGCCGAAAACACTACCCAGATTTGCTCTGGGCACGTAAACAATATCTAAAATTTCTCCTTCTTCAACTTGAAGGAGTAGATTATCGGCAAACTTCTGAAATTCCTCGGCGTTGTCCTCAAAGAGGGTTTTCATGGCTGCCTTATCTTTGGGGTAACGACTGTCTGAAGAACAGCCAGTAAGCAACACTATCAGGAAAACTAGAAAGAAAATAAAGGCCTTTTTGATTGTAGACACACGATCACATCCTCCCTTTTTTCTAGTAAAAGTATATCTTATTATCACTAATTAGTCAAATTTAATAAATAATTAAACAATCATAATTATTTTACAAAAAAAACATTTGAATAAGTGCGCAGTTAGTATGAAAGTTCGTTGCGAAAAAGTGGACAAAAAAAGGAAAGCGGCAGCCCGTATTATTGGCTACCGCTTTCACTATGCGTTTAGAGTATAAGCGTAATCTTCCTATTTCTTATAACTATTGATGACTTCATCCACTAAAGAGCCCACATATGCAACAGCATCTTGAATGGGTTTCTTTTGAGTCATGTCTACACCGGCCATGAGGCAGAGATCTAAAGGCTTCTTGGTTCCGCCAGCTTTGAGGACTTCAACCCATTGAGCTGCAGGTTTGCTGCCTTCGGCTTCAATGCGGCGTGCCACGGCAGTACCAACGGTCAATCCGGCAGCATAGCTGTAGGGGTATAATCCGCTGTAGTAATGCGACTGACGCATCCAAACTTGTTTAGCGCCTTCGTCAATCACGACTTCGCCACCGTAGAATTCGTCAATGATTTCGCCTTGAATACGGTTAAGGATGTTGGCGTTAATCGGTTGACCCTTTTCTGCTAAAACATAGGTGCGACGTTGGACTTCGCCTTCAATGAGATGGCGCACAAAGTTGTGATGATACGTCATCAGCAACTGCATGATCAACCAGCGGCGGGTGCGGACATCGTTGGTGTTTTTCAGAATATAGTTGGCAACCAACAATTCGTTAATAGTAGAAGGAGCTTCAATGAAGAACATGGTGGGACGAGCATTGGTCAGCTTCTGATAACGTTGAGCCATTACGCCTTGACCGCCATGGCCTAGTTCGTGGGAGATGGTTAAAGCATTACGCATTTGACCGGTCCAGCTTAACGAGATGAAGGGATGCACGCCATGGACCGTGTTACAGAAAGCACCGGTGCGTTTACCTACATTATCGGCACGGTCGATCCAGCGTTCGGTTAATCCTTTACGAATAATCTCGCGGTATTCATCTCCGAGTACCGATAAGCCATTGAGAATTGTTTCCGATACTTCTTCATAGGTCACCGGGGCAGAGTATTCCGGATCTAAGGGAGCTTCAATGTCACAATACAGCATTTTGTCTAAGCCCAGCACTTCTTTACGCAGTTGGGCGTAACGACGCCAATGAGGAGCTAACTCGGTGAGGATGACGTCGTGAATGTTGTGATAAATATCGGTGGAGACTTCCTGGCGATTTAAGAGCATGTGGGTGGCAGATTCAAAACCGCGCAATTTAGCGGTAATGACATTTTTCTTGGTTTCAGTGCCCCAGGTTGCACCATAGGTTTGGTTATAAAGGGTTAATTTTTTGGTCAATTCGGCATAGGCATTGCGGCGCAACGTGATGTCTGCAGCAGATTCATGACGGCCTAATGACATGGGGTGAGCATTGCCTTGGCTGTCGAGAACAGAATCAAATTTCAAATCGTTGGTGCGGGATCGTTCATAAACCTCACCCATGGAATCCAAAACCTGACTTAAAGATGCTAACACCATTTCGGTTTCAGCACTTAGCATGTGCGGCTTGTTGTCAATCCATTTTTGGATTAAGAAACGGTATGCTTGCAGACCCTCTTCTTCTTTGAGATATCGTTCAAGGGTTCCTTCGGGTAGGCCAAGGGCTTCGTTTTGTACAAATGAGGTTTGAGCTAAAATCTCAGACATAATAGCTCTGGCGCGACCAGCCATGATTTGGTATTCTTGATTGGTTCCGTCCGATGCTAAGTGCAAAGAAGCGTAACTAATCACTCGCATAGCATGAGACTGCAGTTCTTCGGATCCATCTAGACATTCGAGTAAGAATTTGGGACCATCGCCTAATTTACCTTTGTTCTTGATTACAACGGTAGCATAGGTTTTTAGTTGAGCCAGCTCTTTTTCCCATTCTTCTTTGGTGGCGAAAATGTCTTCCACTCTCCAAGTTTGTTCCACGGGAATTTCACTGCGTAAGAGTTGTTTTGCCATAAAATCTCCTCCTTATCATGTTTATTACATTTTTCTACATCGAACGTCGATTCCCTTCTATTCCGTTTCTGTACCCGAAAATTATTTTTGCAGGGAACCATCCTCAAATTGGCGAAATGAATAAAGCTACTATATGGAGAGGGGATTATGTTGTGAATCAGGAAAATTTGTCGTTGCTATGCGACTATTATGAGTTGACCATGGGAAATGGTTATCTGCTCAGCGGCATGGCCGACAAGATTGCGTACTTTGATTTGTTTTACCGGGAGGTTCCCGATAAAGGTGGATTCGCTATTGCGGCAGGCTTAGAACAGTTGATTGACTACATTCAAAATCTGCATTTCGATGAAGATGACTTGGCTTTTTTACGGAACAAAGGCATCTTCGATGAGTCCTTTTTGGAGTACTTGAAGAACTTTGAGTTTAACGGCGATATTTTTGCCGTGCCCGAAGGCACACCAGTCTTTCCCAATGAGCCCATGGTCACGGTGCGCGCCAAGGCTATTGAAGCTCAATTGGTGGAAACCTTTTTGCTTTTGACTCTGAATCACCAGTCTCTGATTGCCACGAAAGCCAATCGTATTGTGCGAGCAGCACAGGGTCGCCCGGTATTGGAATTCGGTTCCCGGAGAGCGGCCGGAGGAGACGCAGCGGTATTGGGTGCCAGAGCTGCCTTTATTGGTGGATGCGCCGGAACCGCTTGCACCTTGACCGACCGTAAGTTCAACGTGCCGGCCGTGGGAACGATGTCGCATTCATGGGTGCAAATGTTTGACTCTGAATATGAAGCATTTGCTACCTATTGCAAGTTGTACCCCAACAATTCTACCCTACTGGTCGATACCTACAATGTGCTTCAGAGTGGGGTGCCCAATGCCATACGAACCTTCAATGAAATTCTTAAGCCGCTTGGCATAACCTCTTGCGCCATCCGCTTAGATTCGGGTGATTTAGCGTATCTTTCCAAAAAGGCGAGGATTCTATTGGACGAAGCCGGATGGACCGACTGCCGTATTGTCGCCTCCAATGCCCTGGATGAACATTTGATTTTCAATCTCCTACACCAGGGAGCGAAAATTGATTCTTTTGGGGTGGGGGAACGACTGATCACCTCTAAAAGCGAGCCAGTATTCGGTGGAGTTTACAAACTCTGTGCAGTGGAAGATGAGCATGGCGTAATTCAACCTAAAATCAAAATCAGTGAAAATACAGCGAAGATTAATAATCCACATTTCAAGAAAACCTATCGGTTCTTCAATAATAAAAACGGCATGGCCACGGCAGACCTGATCTGCTTGCACGATGAAATTATAGATTCCAGCCAACCCTTGGAAATCTTTGACCCGGAAGCGATTTGGAAGCGTAAGATTTTGACCGATTTCACCATGGTCGAGTTGCAGAAACCCATTTTCTTAAATGGCGAATTGGTTTATGAACTACCCAGCATTGGTGAGATCCGGGCCTATTGCCAAGAACAGTTGGCAACCTTGTGGGATGAAATCAAGAGGATGGAAAATCCGCAAGGGTATTATGTAGATCTGTCCCAAAAGCTTTGGGATTTAAAACAGGAACTCTTACTCAAAAATCGTTAGGAGGTTGGTTATGAACTTTCGCTTGAAAGGGCGCTCACCTTGGTTAACGGCGGTCATCTTAGTAGCGGTGGGCATTATCATTTTTACAGTGGGGAGTGTTTCAGCCAGTTACGGAGAGAGTAGCTTTACGGTCAAAGCGACCGGTGGAGCAATTGAAGTACCATACGACAAAATCACAGAGATCGAGTATCGCGAAACCAATGATAACGGTCGGCGTAGCTTTGGCATTAACACCATGAAAATTAACAGCGGTAGTTTTACCAATGAAGAGTTTGGCACCTACTCTTTATATGCTTACACTGCCGTCAAGCCGGTGATCGTGGTGCATCACAGTGAAAACTTAGTGCTGGTTTTTAACTTAAAAACAGTGGAAGAAACCCAAGCCGCTTATCAAAAGTTACTCAGTGAATGGAAAAAGTAGACGCAGTTGTTAAACGTTTCCAAATATTTAGTATGGCGAAATAATAACATTCTGTGCTATAATGTAAGAGAAACTATTATTTTTAATGGAGGTAGAGTTATGGATTACAACGTCAACGCAACCATTGTTCAAACCCTGGAACTGTTGAAAAAGAACCCGCAGGTGCAAAAAGGCTATGAGTTTGTTCAAGCCGATGATGCTCACACCCTTCAACAACAAAAGGACTTAGCACTAGTAGAGGCCCCTACTTTTCTAGAGCAGAATCGCGGTAAAGTGTTTGCCGAACTGCTGAAAGCCGAAGGGCTGACCGATGTTCAAATCGACCGTCACGGTAATGCTTTTGGCTACCGTCGCGGCAAAGGCATTGGTCCGATCATCGTAGTAGAAGGTCATATGGACACCGTCTTCCCCATGGGCTCTGCCAAAGAAATCATAGAAAAAGATGGTAAAGTCTACTGCCCCGGAATTTGCGATGACACCCGTGGTTGTGTGACCGTTTTGTCGGCCTTACGTGCATTGAATCATGCCGGCATTGAGACCGACAGCGACTTCATCTTCATGGGTACCGTCGAAGAAGAAGGCATGGGCGGCTTAGGCGGCATGAAGAAATTCTTAATCGATCACCCCGAAGTCGGCGGTTGTATTTGTATCGATGGTTCGGGTATGGAAGGAATCACCTATGAAGCTACCGGAATTCGCACCATGGCCGTAAACTTCCATGGTATTGGCGGGCATGCTATGGGTGCTTTTGGTTATGTGGCAAACCCCTTGCACGCAGCAGCTCGAGCTATTGCAAAAATTGCCGATATTCAAGTGCCGGCGGATCCTCGCACCACCTATGCTGTATCGAATTTCCACGCCGGAAACGATGCCGGTATTCATGCCATTGTCAAAGAATGCACCATTAAATTGAACTTCCGTTCCAATGGTCAAAAAGAGTTGGAAGAACTCGAAGCAAAAATCAAAGCAGCAATTGACGAAGCCTGCAAAGAAGAAACCGCTCGTTGGGGCAAAGATACGATCACATATGATTATGTGGACTATGTCAATGTCAAAGCAGGAACCCAAGATCGCAATGCACCGATTGTGCAAGCAACCTACCAAACCATAAAAGATATGGGTGTAGAACCGGTCTTTGGTCAAGGTGGTTCCACCAATGCCAGTAACCCCATTGCCATGGGTATTCCCGGTGTTTGTATTGGTGGCGGAGGCACCGCTGGTGGAATTCACACCGTAGATGAATGGTTCGATAACACCGATGCTTTCAAGGGTGTGCAAGTGGTCTACCTCTTAGCCTTGTTGTTGGGTGGCGTTCACGGCGTAAGTAAAACCATCCTTTAAACAAATAAACAAATCATCACATTATATTTTTGGAGGTATTATCATGGGAAAAACCAAAGCAGAACTTAAAAAAATTGCCTGTGCCGCGATTGACGCGAAACGTGCAGAAATCACCGCCCTTGGCGATTCCATTTTTGCTGAACCGGAACTGGGCTACAAAGAAGTTAAGACCGCAGCCAAAATCAAGAAATTATTCGACGAACTAGGTTATTCCTACCGCGATCAAGTTGCTTTGACTGGTGTAATCGCTCCTTTGAAAGGCAAAGAGAGCAAAGTAAAAGTCGCTGTTATGGGAGAATTAGATGCCGTTGTTGCTCCCGGACACCGTTGCGCCGATAAAAAAACCGGTGCAGCCCATTCTTGCGGTCATAATGCAATGTCGGCAGCACTTGCCGGTGTGGCGTATGCCTTGAAAGATACCGGGATCTTAGAAGAATTGAGTGGCGATGTCGTGCTGATGGCCGTTCCTGCCGAGGAATATGTGGAAATTGGATATCGTAATGAATTACGTGATGCCGGCACAATCAAATTCCTGGGTGGCAAGCAAGAATTCGTCTATTTGGGCGAAATGGATGACATTGACATTATGGTCATGCAACATACTGCAACTACGGAAGGCGATGCTGAAAAAGCAAAAAAAGCTGGAGCGGGCGGACCGACCAATGGTTTTGTAGGCAAACTGATCCATTATAAAGGCAAAGAAGCCCATTCCGGCGGTGCGCCACATATGGGTAAAAATGCCCTCAATGCAGCCAACATCGGCCTTATGGCCGTGCATGCACAACGTGAAACCTTCCAAGATAAAGATCACATTCGAGTGCATCCAATCATTACCAAAGGCGGAGACTTGGTCAATGTGGTTCCTGCCGATGTGCGCGTAGAAACCTATGTGCGCGGTGCAACCGTAGACGCTATTTTAGACGCCAGCGAAAAGGTCAATCGTGCGTTTCGTGCCGGTGGTTATGCTGTAGATGTAGAAACCAAGATCATTGAATTGCCGGGTTATCTACCCACTGTTACTTGCCCGGGATTAGAAAAACTGATGACCGCCAACCTCATTGAACTCCTCGGAGAAGCCAAAGTGGACACCAGTGGTGCAGGCATCTCCGGTTCCACCGATGCCGGCGATATCTCGCATTTAATACCAACCATTCAAGCTTCCATTGGCGGAGCTTCCGGTATTGGTCACAGTGAAAGCTACGAAATTGCCGACAAAGAATTAGCATACCTTACCGCAGCCAAGGCATTGATCATGACCGTGATTGACTTATTGGCCGACGGTGCTGTTGAAGCTCTGGAAATCAAAAAAAGCTTTGTTCCGGTTATGACCAAAGCTCAATACTTGAAGGACTGGGGAAAAATCGAATAATACAAGAATACAAGGAGGTAGGACCATGGCGTATACCATTGACGCGAACATTTCGCAACGAATTTCACAACTCCGCACCATACCTGCCGTGCAAAAAGGCTATGACTTTGTAGAAGCAAATGCCGAACAGGTGTTGGAACAACAGCTACAATTGGTTTTGGTGGAAGCTCCCACCTTTGAAGAAGCCGAGCGTGCTCAAGTTTTTGCTGAAATGCTTCGTGCTGAAGGTTTAGACAATGTGCAAATCGATCGCCATGGTAACACCTTCGGCGTACGTAAAGGCGCAGGCAAGGGACCAACCATCCTTTTGGAAGGTCACTTAGATACCGTCTTCCCTAAAGGCACAGTTAAAGAAATCGTACGCAAGAACGGTCGCATTTATTGCCCCGGGATCAACGACGACACCCACGGCTGCGTCAATGTGGTGGGCGTCTTACGTGCCATGAACCACGCCGGTATTGAGACTGACGGCGATGTCATTTTCTTGGGCACCGTTCAAGAAGAAGGCATGGGCGGCATGCGTGGCTTAGAATACTTTATGAAAGACCACCCCGAAGTGGGAGGAAGCATTAGTATTGATGGTTCCGGCATGGACGGTATTGTCTATGAAGCCACCGGTATGCGCACTTTAGCAGTGAACTTCCACGGCATAGGTGGACACGCCATGGGTGCGTTCGGCCTTGTGGCGAACCCCTTACATGCAGCAGCACGAGCGGTTGCCAAAATTGCTGATTTACCGGTTCCTGCAAATCCCCGCACCACTTATGCAGTTTCTAATTTCCACGCCGGCAACGACGCGGGTATTCATGCTATTGTTAAGGAATGCACCATAAAGATCAACTTCCGTTCCAACGGTCAAAAAGAGTTGGAAGCACTAGAAGCTGAAATCAAACGTTGTATTGACGAGGCCTGCAAAGAGGAAACGGCTCGTTGGGGCAAAGACACCATTACCTACGATTATGTAGATTACGTAGATAATCGTGCCGGTACCCAAAGCAACCGTGCCCCCATTGTGCAAGCCGCTTTCTCAGTAATTCAAAGCCTAGGCTACAACCCGGTCTTGCGCCAAGGTGGTTCCACCAATGCCAGTGTACCCGTCACTTTAGGCATACCCGGTGTATGTTTAGGACGTGGTGGTAGCGAGGGCGGCGTTCATACTGTTGACGAATGGTATGATCCCACAGATGCCTACAAAGGCTTACAAGCCATCTACTTGTTAACAGTTCTTTTAGCCGGCGTCAAAGGTGAATGTCCGACCATATTGGTGTAGGAAAAAGTTAAAAGATTATATTTTAACCGGTGTAGCGAAAGCTACACCGGTTTTTTAGATTTTAATCACCATACCCTTTGCAACAACTGTATAAAATGATGATGGTGTGGCACAATGGATTGAAAAGGATTTTAAGAAATAAAACAAGCCGTCGGTTTTGATGCCGACGGCTTGCGGTTTCTACATTTCTTTGAATTTTTGTAGCAGTCTTGGCCCTGCGAACCAAAGGAAAATGCCAGAAATCAGGGCTTCCAGGCCCATGTAAGAACCGTTATAGACTGCCGAATACAACCAGATTGGCTGACCTTCCGGTGCATAAACGCTCCATATGAGTATGCCGGATAAAAAATGGCAGAAAAAACGAGCAGCGAAGGTGGTTAAACCAGCAATCAGTATCGCGGAGTTTTCTTTCATGTTTGATTGCAGCTTTTTATAAAGCAGTCCTCCGAGACCGATAACACTGAAAGCGATGACATAATCCAATAAAATGACCGCTGCAAAAGAAGGTAAGTCTTGAGTGGGTGGGGCATAGAAGCCCGACATCATTTGCAAGAGAGAGTAGGCAAATGCCACCAGAAAACTCCAGGGCCAATCAAATTTGAAGGCAACAAACAGCAAGGGAATCATGCTTCCTAGGGTGACCGCTCCACCGTTGGGAAGGTGAAAAACGGCGAAGAGAGATAATAACATAGCTAAGGCCAACATCATAGCGCTTTGGGTTAAAACTTTAACAGGCTTGTGCACAAGAATAACCTCCGATTTCGAACAGTTTTTGAATAACCTCATCATACTCCAGCAAGGGAGCCTCTGTCAAGATTACGTTTGTAGGGGGATTGCTTGACGGAATGGTGAGGGAAGCGTATAATAAGACGGCTACAGGATTTCCTTTAAAGGAGGGTCGACCATGGACTATATCTTGATTCCTTCCTATGAACCCACAGAGAAGTTGGTCCGTTTAATTGAAGAGTTAAAGTCCGTGCGTCGAGAATGCCGTATCTTAGTAGTCAATGACGGTAGTGCTCCGGAATATGACTCCCTGTTTGCCCAGGTGGAAGCGTTAGGTGTGACCTTGCTTCGCCATGAACAAAACAGAGGAAAAGGAGCTGCATTGAAGACGGGCTTTGCTTATCTTTTGCATAGCGAAGACCTCAATGCCGTAGTATGTGCCGACTCAGACGGACAGCACAAACCAAACGATATCTTCTTTTGTTTAGATACCTTAAAGGAACATCCTAATGCCATGATCATTGGTACTCGCAAATTTAAGGGTCATGTGCCGTTGCGGAGCCGTTTTGGCAACACCATCACTCGATTGGTCTACTTAGCAGCCAGTGGCACGATGCTATATGACACCCAAACGGGCTTACGAGCATTTGCCAAGCCAATGCTGCCGTGGTTACTGAAAATTGAAGGTGACCGCTTTGAATATGAGATGAACATGTTATTGGAAGCACCTACAGCAGGGATTCCATTTCATCAATTGGAGATTGAAACCGTGTACGATAAAGCAAATCATAGTTCTCACTTCCGCACCTTTACCGATTCCTTTCGGGTCTATTACCCTATCGTCAAGTTCAGTTCGGTTTCCATAGTCACCGGCTTATTTGACTACTTTCTTTTGTTGTTCCTTAACGGAGCAGGACTCAATCTCTTGTATTCGGTCATTCTGAGCAGAATCTTAAGTGCGACCTTGAATTTTTGGTTAAATAAAGTCTATGTCTTCAGCCACAAGAAGAATATACAGCGTTCTGCACTGCGCTATGCTGTGTTGGCTTCGGGGATTTTGGTTGCAAATTATGGGATATTGCGTTTCTTAACCGAGGTTGCGGTTTTTCCCTTGAGTATGGCCAAGATTTTTACAGAATTGATACTATGGTTCTTTAGCTTTTGGCTGCAACGATTATTTGTGTTTTCTCCGAAACCTCGAACAAAGAACCAATAAATGCTAAAATCGAGAAGAAAACTCTTGTATGCTAGTCTATTACGTGTTATAATTTCTTTCATACGAACTTTACTAAAAGGAGGTCTTTGACGTAAAATGTTACAGAATGTTGTAATGGGAATCCATTTATTATTATGCGTTGCCTTAATTGTGGTGGTGTTGTTACAAGCTCCCAAAGGCGAGGGTATTTCCGGTGCTTTTGGTGGACAAGCAACCCAGTTTTTAAATAAGCAACGCGGATTAGATGTTATCTTGGTTCGCGCTACCGCAGCCTTGGGCTTTATGGTTGCCATAACATCCATTGTCTTGGCAGTTTGGCGTGTCTAATCAGAACAGACCGGGGTCTGTAGAAGGAGGCGGCAGCGTCTCCTTTTTTTCATAAAGAATCAGAAATTGAAAGGTGAGGTTTTGTAGATGTCAGTTACTATGACCCGTGAGGAAGCATTGGCGTATTTGAAAGAGAATTTGCCCAACAAAAATTTGGTCAATCATTGTGTAGCAGTAGAAAAGATTTTAATTGCTTTAGCCAAGCATTTTGGAGAAGACGAACAGCTGTGGGGCTTAGCCGGTATTTTGCATGACATTGATTATGCTGAAACTGCCAAAGATCCGGAGCGCCACAGTATCTTAGGCGCTGAAATGTTAGAAGAGAAGGGCTTACCGGAAGAACTGGTGTATGCTGTAAAAGTGCATAATGAAGTACATGGCTTTCCAAGAAATAGCCGCTTAGACAAAGCGCTCTATTGCGCAGATCCTCTTTCTGGGCTGATTGTTGCAGGTGCTCTAATCCATCCTTCTAAAAAATTGGCTCCATTGGATGTGAACTTTATGGTGAAACGCTTTGGTGAAAAAGCGTTTGCTCGTGGTGCTAATCGCGAAGTAATCGCAAAGTGTTCTGAATTGGGATTAAGTTTAGAAGAATTTTTGGAAATTGGTTTATTGGCGATGCAAGAAGCCTCTTCTGAATTAGGTTTATAAAAAAACCACAAGGAAAGCGGGGATGCACCACGATGCTAAGAAAAAAAGGGCTATGGTTGTTTTTGATCGGTATCTTGTTGTTGGGTTTGAGTGCTTGTAACACCCCGAACAAACCCCCGGTGGATGATCCAATCCCGCCTATTGTTGACCCAAAGCCGGATCCAAAACCAGATCCAATCCCGGAACCGGTTGTTCCGGAAGATGAAATCAGTGAACCGGAGCCCAGCCCTTATGATGAAAAAGTTGTGATGTTAGCTGCTCGAGGGTTAGCTGAAACGGAACCGGTTGGTGATGACTATTTTGACGATGTGGTTTTAATCGGCGATTCGGTAACGCTGAAGCTATATTACTACCTTTTAGACCGTTGGAATTGGGATGAAACCTACTTAAGCGATATACAATTTCTAACCGCCGGGAGTCTGGGTAGTGGTAATGCATTGTGGGAAGTTTCGGAGGAATCAGTACACCCCACCTATTTGGGCGAAAAGATGCTCTTGGAAGATTCGGTGGCTTTGAGCGGTGCCAAGAAAGTCTATATCATGTTGGGTACGAACGATGTAGGACTTTATGGTGTGGAAGGTTCGATTGAGAATTACAATGAGATGTTAGACCGCATTAAGGCAAAAAATCCCGATGTGACATTTTATATTCAGTCCGCTCTGCCCATGTATCGCGAAGCTCAATTGCCCGATTTGAACAATGAAACGCTCACAGCTTATAATGATAAACTGTATCAACTCAGTGTAGAGCGCGGAGATTATTTTGTGGATGTGACTTCAATTATGCAAACCGAGGACGGTAGTTTGCCGTATCAGTATTGCAGCGATCCAGAAGGAATGGGCATCCACCTGACCGATATTGCCTGTGAAAAGTGGATTGGCTATTTGCGTAGCCATGTTGCCTCTTAAGGAGGAAGCTATGTTGAAAAAAACAGTTCGACTTTTCGCCTTATTGTTGTTACCGCTGCTATTGACTGCTTGTGGGCCTACGGCGCCGGCGAAACAGGCTTTGGAAGTGGACGTTGAAGCACTCCTCGAATTAATGTCCGAAGAGACCGAGTGGGAAGATATGATGTCGATGAACATCAAGCATCTGAAAAACCTCTACGGTATTGAAGAAACCGATCTCACAAGTTTTGCAGGAGCTATGAAAACCGATGGCATCACCGCCGATGAAGTTTTGATTTTGGAAGCGAAAGATACGGAAACTGCAGAAGCTTTAGTCAAAAAACTACAAGCTCGACTTAAAGCCAAGAGCAATGAGGCTAAAGATTATTTGCCTGCCCAATACAAGGTGATTGAGGAAGCTGAAATTCTACAAAAAGAACGCTACGCAGCCCTTTTGGTTTCCCCCGATGTGGAAGCTTTACTGGAACTCTGGGTGGAATCAGTCAAGACAGAATAAGATTCTCATAGAAAGACGGTGAATGCAAATTTGAAAAAAATTGAACTTCATGTAAATTTAGAAAAGACAGCACTGATTAGTTGCACGATTGCCGCTATTTTATTGGCGATTGAAATGATTGCTGTCACCGTATATGGGTTGCAAAATGCTTTTGTTATATCCATGTTGGTGGTTGGTATGAGCACTGCCATTGGGGTTTGCGCAGGCGCAGTCTTGCTGCAAATGTATATGGATAAAATCAAAGAACAGTCGTGAGAAATAAGATCCTCTGGACAAACCTTCGAGGGTAGCGTATAATCACGGTAGAGACAAAAAAAGATTGACGATTGATCGTAAAAGATTTGGTTTTGTGTTCCTCCTAGTGCTTAGCTGTGCTTGGAGGCGAAGAGAGAAGCAGGTGTGAATCCTGCACGGAACCGCCGCTGTATACTCGGAGGTCAGTATCGTTTTGACGAAAGTCGGTCACTGGGGAACCGGGAAGGCTACGATACTGAATTCAACAAGGGCTTCCTTGTTGGACTGAGTGAGTCAGAAGACCTGCACAAAAACATTTTCGCATCCTTGCGTTGTAACGAGGAGGCGGAAGAATCCTGTACACAGAAATACGGCTGTGGTGTATCAACGCCACAGCTTTTTTGTACTCTGATTTATGAAAAGGAGTGCATTTCAATGAACAAACAACCCAAAAAGCTACTGATTGTTGCGCTTTTGCTAATCAGCATGCTGCTCGCGGCCTGTAATCAGGTTGCCCCCGCTCCAGCTCCTCAAGAGCCCACTACCCGTAGTTTGACCGACCGTAACGGAGTCGCCTACGAAGTTCCAGTTGAGGTCAAAAAGGTGATTAGTTATTCACCCACTTATACTCAGGTGATTATGGATTTGCAACAAACCGAATTACTGGTGGCAATAGACACCAATTCACAACGCTTTTATGATCTACCTGCAGAATTACCCGCTTTCGATATGATGTCCCCCGATGCAGAACAACTGCTGGCCCTGAAACCCGATGTCGTCTTCGTGACCGATATGAGCGCTGCCGGCGGTGGAGAAGATCCCTTTGCCTTACTCAGCAAGAATGGCATTTCGGTAATCACAATTACAACCCCCGATACCCTAGAAGAGATTTCGCAGGATGTGGCTTTTATTGCCGATGTGATTGGTGAAAAAGAAAAGGGCGAGCAATTGGCAGAAGAGATGATGAGTAAGATTGAAGAATACCGCCAATTGGGTGAAAAAGTGACCGAACCGAAACGAGTCTATTTTGAAATCAGTGCTGCTCCCTACAGCTACAGCTTTGGTCAAGGCGTATTTTTACACGAAATTTTGGAAGTGCTAGGCGCTACCAATGTTTTTGCTGATCAAACCGGATGGCTTTCCGTCACGGCGGAAGCAGCGGTGGCAGCGAACCCGGATGTCATCTTTACCAATGTTGATTATTTAGAAGACCCGGTAGCCGAGCTGTTAGCACGCGAAGGTTGGGTGGATATGAAGGCCATTGTAAACCAACAAGTCTATTGGATTAACCCCAATGCAAGTTCTCAAGCCAATCATCATGTGGTTGATGCTATGCAAGAGATGGCCGGTGCACTAGGATTAATAACGGAGTGATGAACATGAAAAACAACAGCAAACTAGGGCTCATGGTGGGCTTTAGTTTGCTATGTTTTTTAATTGCTGCCTGTGTGGGCAGTGTGACGATTCCGGTTCAAGAGGCGCTGCGTGTCTTGGCCAACAAATTGTTTTCGATTCCACTACCGTCCTCGGTAGAGGCATTGACACAGACCATTGTTTGGGACTTGCGCTTAGCTCGAGCATCGTTATCTTTTTTGGTCGGAGCTGCTTTGGCAGTTAGTGGCTCCGTAATGCAATCGGTTTTACGTAAACCGTTAGCATCTTCCTATACGTTGGGGGTTTCTTCCGGAGCATCTTTAGGAGCAGCAATCATCATCATTACCGGTTGGACCATCCCCTTGATTGGGCGATTTACCTTGCCTTTGGCGGGATTAGCGACCGGATTATTGACGGTCTACTTAGCGGTTGCGGTGGCGTCAAGGGTTGATAAAGGTTTTAGTGGCAATACAATTGTGTTAACCGGTATGGTTTTTACGCTTTTTGTCAACGCAGTCTTGACGTTGGTGGCGTATTTTTTCCCCAATCGCACCCGTCATATTCTACTTTGGCAAATGGGGAGCTTTGCTTTAAAAGATTGGAGCTATGTTTCGGTGCTCTTTCCCATTGTTGTTGTAGGGTTATTCGTTTTGTTTCGGTACACGCGAGAGCTCGATATGCTCACCTTCGGTGAAGAACAAGCGGCGGTCATGGGAGTGGAAACACACAAAGTTAAATGGATTTTAATGTCAGTAGCAGCAGCGCTGACCGGAAGTGCAGTTTCATTTGCTGGAGTCATCGGGTTTATAGACCTAATCTCTCCCCATGTGGTTCGCCGTTGGTGCGGAGCTGCACACAAGTGGGTATTACCGATGTCGGCCTTATTTGGGGGCAGTTTCATGGTGTTAGCCGATGTGGTAGCACGAACCGCGATATCTCCAACCGAGCTGCCGGTCGGTGCGATTACAGCATTATTGGGAGGACCGTTTTTCCTCTATGTCTATTTTCAGAAGAGGAGGCGAGCTTAAATGCTGGAGCTACGCCATGTTTTTTGTGGGTATGATGCCGAAGATGTCATCCGGGATGTCTCGTTTTCAGTGGCAGAAGGAGAAGTGCTCTGTTTGTTAGGGCCAAACGGTTGTGGTAAGACAACGCTTTTGAAAACGATTGCCGGTCTGATTCCATACCAGGGGAGCATTCAATGGTTGGGTCAAGAGGTACGAAGCCTGAAACGGGGACAGTTGGCTGCTGGAGTTGCATTGATGAGCCAAATCAGCGAGACCTATTTTGAATACAGTGTTTACGACACGGTCATGTTGGGGCGATATTTGCATGGAAAAAAAGGGTTATTGCCCTCTCGGACTCATGAAGATGAAGTCAAAGTGAAGCAGGCGTTAGAAGAAGTGGAGTTATGGCCGCAGCGAGATCAACCGATTACTCAGTTATCGGGAGGGCAGTTGCAACGGGTTTTTTTGGCGAGGACCTTTGTGCAGGAACCAAAGCTGATTCTTTTGGATGAACCGACCAATCATTTGGATTTGAAGTATCAGTTGGAGCTCATGGAACGCTTAGCATCCTGGAGTAAGCTACCGGGGCGTTGCGTTATGGGGGTTTTTCATGATTTGAATCTTGCGATGCAGTTTGCGGAAAGAGTTGTGATTTTAGATCAAGGCAAAGTTGCGATACAAGGACCCACGGGTCGAGTTTTGCAGGATTCTATGATTGCAAAGGTTTTTGATGTCGATGTCTTGAATTACATGCAATCATCGTTGAAAAAATGGCTGCCGCCAACGGAAGGGAACGAACGTCGTTGACACTGCTGGACTTGATCTTAATTGCCATTGGGCTTTCTATGGATGCCTGTGCTGTTTCCATGGTCAATGGCATGTGCATACCAAAATTGAATTTTAAAAATGCGCTGTTGATCGCATTCTCTTTTGGAGCATTTCAGGCAGGGATGCCGTTGATTGGTTATTTTATTGGAGATCGTTTTGCGGAAGCGATGAGTAGTTATGATCACTGGATCGCTTTGGTTTTGTTGTTATGGATTGGCGGCAAAATGATTTGGGATGCATTCCGAGAAGTTGAAGAGAATTGCGAGTTGAAATGTGAGATTGAACCGAAAAGCTTGTTAACACAGTCCGTCGCGACCAGTATCGATGCCTTAGCGGTAGGTGTGGGTTTTGCGGCGACACAAGTAGAGATCTTACCAGCAAGTGGTCTGATTGGCATCGTCACCTTTGGGCTGAGTTTACTTTCAGTGTATGTAGGCAAGTGGACTTGCGGCCGTTTAAGTGGTAAGGCGCAGTTGGTCGGCGGGGCGATTCTGATTGGAATCGGGATCAAGATTTTTGTGGAACACACGGTTGGTGTTTTATAGAGTATGAAAGATCGAATGTTCGATACAAGTTAAATATGAGTAGGTAAAAAACCCCCTTGATGCAATTCATATCATTGCACCAAGGGGGTTTTGTCTTGGGTTCGAGGAAGTTGAATCCAGGTTATCTCTAAAATTCTTCAAAGCTACCGTAAATCAGCTCATCTTCTTCTTCACCGCGATCATAGACAAATTCGCAAGGAGTGCCGTCGGGTCGTGCACCGGTGGAACACCAATAAACACTTTCATAAGCCATTTCGATTTCTAATTTTCTTCCCTTGAGTTCATTCAGCATTGCTTGAAACTGGGATTCATTGCGCGGGATTTTGATTCCCCAAGGGGCATAGAGATTTTCATCTAAAATGTTTACTAAAAAGGGCAGGACTTCTTGCAATGTTCGGGGAGCACGTTGGATTTCCTGTCTTTCCTCCAAAGTCATTTGGAAAGCATAGCGACGGGTTTCACCAACGCCAACAGCTAAAGCAGCTACCGATTCTCCTAAAGCGCCATTGTTACGAAAACGTACTAAAATTTCCATGAGAACAGGGTTATCGATTCGAATTTCAGCCATGCAAGGTCGGGAAGCGGGTCTTTGAAAACGGGATACCATGTTCATGTTCATTCTCCTTTCACTGAAACACGCAGGATATTGAAGGCATTTTTTAGAACAATGAAATAGCTTAATGTTAGATTAGATTTTAAATAAAATGTTATAAATGATGAATCATGGCTATATATAATGCAATATATAAAACTTTCTACATCAAAGTGTAGAATCCTTCAAGCTTTTCTAATATGTGCAATAAAATTTTCGGATGCAAAAAAGGCTACTCTAGCGCAGGGCAGAATAGCCTTAAAAGTAAAGTTTTCAGTATTTAATGATCCTAGTCGGTCATCATACGGTAAAGAACCCGCATTGCTTTCATCCAAATATCAAGATCCAGCGTTTCACTGCTAGAATGAACATCTTTCATACCGGTTGAGATACCGGCACATTGGTAACCGAAACCTGCGAAAATATTGGAATCACCGCCACCACCGCTAATCACTTGTTTGATTTCATAACCTTCTTTGGTATAGGCTTCCACCAGCTTTTTGTGGATAAAGGAATTGAAATCGGCTTTGATTGTGGGGTAGTCATGGCTGACTTCTACAATAGCCTCGCCACCCATTTCGGCAGCGGCAGCTAAACTGGCTTGACGGATTAAATCGACTTCACGATCCAGCTTTTCTTGGCTATGAGAGCGCACTTCAGCGGTGAAAAAGGCTTCATCGGTGACCACATTTGTCATATCACCACCGGAAATCCGACCTACATTCGATGTGGTTTCTGCATCAATACGACCGAATTTAACAGCAGCAATGGCTTTCGCCAACATTACAGCCGCATTGGCACCTTTTTCCGGTTCAATACCGGCGTGAGCTTTTTTACCCTTGAAGGTGACTTTGATACCGTCTTTGGCTGGACCGGCAATACTCATGTTTCCTAAAGAACCGGCACCGTCTAAACTGAAAATACCTTTGCAGGGAAGTTTGCTGATATCAAAATTCTTAGCACCGTGCATATTTTGTTCTTCGCAAATTGTGAACAGGAAATACATTTCGCGATAAGGGGTTTTGGTTTCTTGCAAAACATCGTATGCTTCCATAAGCATGGCGATGCCGGATTTGTCGTCGGCCCCTAAAATGGTATTACCGGAACTGCGTAAGAGATTGCCGTCGACTACGGGTTTGATGCCACGTCCGGGTTCAACAGTGTCTTGATGAGCATTGAAGCATAAGGCTTCGCCTTCCATAGTGCCGGGGATGTGGACCAAGATATTGCTTCCATTGCCACCGAATTTTTCACCGGCTTGGTCACGATACACCTCTAAACCCTTATCGAGCCAATATTTTTCCAAGTAATCGGACATCGCCTTCTCTTCAAAAGAAATACTGTCGATTTGAATCATTTCAATGAGGCGGTTCAACATGCGTTCACGGTTAAAGTTCATAGATATCCCTCCATTTTTTGTTACTCTTAGTATACTGTTTTCAGGCAGGAATCGCAAGGCACTTCTCGAATTATTGAGGTAGTTCCTCGGTGAGTAGAGTGAAGTCATTGCGATTGCAGAAGATCAAACCATCTTTTTGCATTTTGGAAAGCTCGTTCGACAAAGCACTGCGATCAAGGGAAAGATAATCCGCCAATTCTTGACGGCTAAATGGAATATGGAACTGATTGCTACCCGCTTTTTGAGCTTCAGAAGAGAGAAATGCTAACAATTTTTCCCGACTGCTTCGCTTCGATAAGATGAGCAGCTTTTCGCTTAATTGTAGGTTTTTTTCATTGATGATACCCAGCATATTGAAGATCAAAGTTCGATGAAAGACGCAAGTGCTGCTGCAGGTCCCGATGATGCGGTGATAATCAAAGAGCAGCACAGTGCTATCGGTTTTGGCTTCAGCAACCAGGGGAAAGACCTTTCCGGAGATGCCGGCCAAGGTTTCTCCAAAAAGCTGACCCTCGCCTAGCTCAGAGAAAATAGTGCGATTCCCATAGTAATCATGATGAATCAACTGCACATGACCATGTAAAACCAACCCAACCCATTGATTGGGTTCTTCTCCATTGATAATCCATTGACCCTTTTCAAAGCTTTTTTCTTGAGCCGACAAACAATGCAGTAACTTTCGTAAGTCGTGCATGGCAATCCCTTGAAAGAGGGGAAAGTTTTTTAAAATTTCAACCATCGAGCATCTCCTTTGTTGTAAAAACAACAGAAATTTCAAGTTCATCATAGTATACTGCTAAAGCAATGTCAATAGAATATTAGGAGGAATAATAATGATTGAACAAACTTTTCAACTAAAAGATCGAAATAGCAACACGCGGATTATTACACCCATCATTCAAGATGAAAACATTCACTACATGCAAATGGTTTGTCCCGTTGGCACCGGATTACCGCTCCACTTTACGAATTCCACAGTCTACATGACTGTGAACAAAGGCACCTTATCTTTGAGTTTAGCCGATGGTGAGTTTGTGGAATATGCTTCCGGAACGATTGTGAAAATTCCTTATATGACAAAGATGGATGCACGCAACGGTGGCAATGACCTCATGGAATTGTTGGTTGTCAAAGCTCCGGCACCTACTGCAGATGTTGTAAAGGCTTAATAAAGAGAGTAAATAAGGAGGAGTTTTAACATGGATCATGCTATGTTCTGTTTTCAATGTGAACAAACTGTACAAGGCAAAGGCTGCACCAAGGTTGGGGTGTGCGGAAAGCAACCCGAAACTTCGAATCTTCAAGACAAGTTAACGGGAGCCCTCATCGGTTTGGCTAAAGCGGCAGAGGCCAATTTCCCCACCGAATCCACTCATCACATGATGTTAGAAGGGTTATTCACGACGATTACTAATGTTAGCTTTAACAACGAAACCTTGCAGATTTTAATTGATCGCGTGGAACAAGAGAAAGAAAAAGTAGCGCCGCAATGCAATCGATGCAAAACCGGATGCGATGAATATGCTGCTTACGACATGGAAAAGCTATGGGAAGACAATGAAGACATTCGCTCCCTGAAATCCTTAATCTTGTTAGGCTTACGAGGCATGGCGGCTTATGCCTACCATGCTTGGGTCTTGGGATATAAAGACGAGGAAGTCAATCACTTCTTCCATAAAGCGATGGCGTCAATCGGCTCCGAAGCTACTATGGAAGAGTTACTACCGATGGTCATGGAAGTAGGCCGAGTCAACTTCAAATGTATGGAAATGTTAGATAAGGCCAATACCACTACCTATGGTACGCCGGTACCCACCGTTGTGCCCTTGACCATTGAGAAAGGCCCCTTCATTGTCATTTCCGGTCATGATCTCAAAGATCTACAATTGCTCTTGGAACAAACCGAAGGCAAAGGGATTAATATCTACACCCATGGTGAGATGTTGCCCTCCCATGCATATCCGAAACTGAAAGCTCATAAACATTTAAAGGGAAACTTTGGAACAGCGTGGCAAAACCAACAGAAAGAGTTCGACGCCATGCCCGGAGCGGTTCTCTTTACTACAAACTGCTTAATGCCGCCTAAGGCAAGTTACATGGACCGTGTATACACGACGGAAGTTGTCAGCTATCCTGGTTTGGTTCATATTGGGGAAGACAAGGATTTTAGTCCTGTGATTGCCAAGGCACTGGAATTGGGTGGATACAGCGAAGATCAGGCGCTCACCGGAATCAATGGTGGTAATACAGTTACTACCGGATTTGGGCATGGTACCGTGTTGTCGGTTGCGGACCAAGTGATCGATGCTGTCAAAGCAGGAGCGATTAAACATTTCTTCTTGGTAGGTGGTTGTGACGGTGCCAAGCCGGGACGAAACTACTATACGGATTTTGTTCGTCAAACCCCCGAGGATACTGTGATTTTGACCCTCGCTTGTGGAAAATTCCGATTCAATGATCTGAACTTAGGCACCATTGGTGGCCTACCGCGGATTATGGATATGGGACAGTGCAACGATGCATTCAGTGCCATTAAAGTTGCGGTAGCGTTGGCTGAGGCATTTGATTGTGAAGTCAATGAATTGCCACTGAGTTTGGTGCTTTCCTGGTATGAACAAAAAGCAGTTTGTATTCTCTTGACCTTGTTATACTTAGGTCTGAAGAATATTTACTTGGGACCGACCCTGCCGGCGTTCGTATCTCCCAACGTGTTGAACTTCTTAGTGGAAAACTACCAGGTTACTCCGATTAGCACCCCGGAAGCAGACCTCAAGAAAATCTTAGGATAATCGAATATCCCCAAGCTCCCCGAAAGGGGAGCTTTCAGACTGTCAAAAAAGTCCAGATGAACGCGAGTTCAGCTGGGCTTTTAGTAAT
>CAYRNW010000010.1:0-78935 GCA_964425745.1 uncultured Eubacteriales bacterium
ACAAGAAGAACGCTGCTTCTCCGTTTTGAGACACAGCGTTCTTTGACAGTCTGAGGGCACGGATCAAACGATCCGTGCCCTTTTAAATATGTAGCTTTAATCCACCAAATATGCAAAGAGAAGTTTGAACGTGTTAACCAACCCGTCGATATGGGTTCTTTCATAGCCATGAGAGGCATAGACACCAGGGCCAATCAACCCATGACGCACGTCATAGCCCGCCCGCAGGGAAACCTCCACATCGGAACCATATTGAGGATACACATCCAATGCATAATCGGCACCAGCTTTTTGGGCGGCAGCGATGAGTTCGTTGGTCAGCTCGTAATGATACACACCACCGGAGTCTTTAGGACAAATCGAAACCATGCGCTCAGTGCACTTTAAGCCTTGTCCAACGCAGCCCATATCTACCGCAATCACATCTTCGATGCAATCCGGAATCCCGGTAGCTCCGCCATGACCGATTTCTTCAAACATGGTGAAACTCAACCAAACATTACGTCGGGGGGTCACTTTTTCTTCAGCAAAGTATTTTGCCAAGGTCAACAGAACTGCCGACGAAGCCTTATCATCTAAGAAGCGGCTCTTGATGTAGCCTTTGCTGGTGACCATGAAACGAGGATGAACCGCGATGAAGTCTCCGTTTTGAATGCCCAACGCTTCTGTTTCTTTGGCCGAGGTCACAAATTCGTCGAGCAATACTTCAATGTTATCTTTGAAATTCCGGGGATCATTGACTTTGGGATTCACATGACCCGAAGCATTTGCAATTTGTAAGGTTCCTTCGTATTCGCGGCCGTCCCGAGTAATCACGGTAACCGTTTCTGTTTCGGTATTATTGGGATTTAACCCGCCGACATTATTCAACATGAGAGCTCCGTTGCTCTTAATACTGGCAACAACTCCACCAAGAGTATCGACATGACCAAACAACATCACGGGAGATCCACTACCGCCAAGATCGACCGTAACGCCACCTTTTCGCAAGTTATTGGGAGAATAGCCCATGCTCTTCAATTCATTGTTCAGAAACTCTGAGATCTTTTTCGAATACCCCGAGGGGCTTTTGACAGCCAACATGCGTTCTAAGACATCCACCATGTACTCTGTGTACTTTTGATTCATAATCGAGCCTCCCTATAAAAAATTTCAATTTCATTGTATCACTGTCACGATGCAAAGTAAAGAAATCCACCCGAAAAGGACTCGCAAATCCTAAAAAGGAGGAAAAGCGATCGAACATGGGAAAGTATACAAAGCATGATCCATGTAAGAAACAAACACCTTCAACGGAGGAGATTCGATGAGACAAGAACAAGAAAAACGCTACGCCGTTTTGATCGACGCTGAAAATATTTCAGATAAATACATTAAGACCATCATGGATGAGGCCGCAAACCTAGGTGTGGCAACCTATAAACGCATCTATGGAGATTGGACCAATACCCAACTCAACTCGTGGAAAACTGTTTTGTTAGAGAATTCCATTGTACCGATTCAACAATACAGCTACACCTTAGGCAAAAACTCTACCGATTCTGCGTTGATTATCGACGCAATGGATATTCTTTACTCCGGCAATGTGGAAGGCTTTTGCATTGTCTCGTCCGACAGCGACTTCACGAAACTTGCCTCTCGTCTACGAGAAACGGGCATGACCGTGGTTGGTATGGGCGAACGTAAGACACCGAAGCCCTTTATTGCGGCATGCAATCAATTTAAATACCTCGATGTGCTCTACACCGATCCTCAGAAAGCCGTAAAAGTCAATCTCCCGGGAACCCCTGAAACGGTAAAACCGTTCCCCTTACCCACAGTCAAAGATGAATTTGCGGAAGGTCAGACCAATCTTGATGCAATCCGCAAGACCCTCTTAGCCTTAGCGGAAGAGAGCAGTGACGAAGATGGCTGGCTTTTTATCGGCGATGTTGGCAACCAATTGGCCAAGCGTTTTCCCGACTTCGATGTTCGGAATTTCGGATATAAAAAACTAACGCCTTTTATAAAATCATTAAAACTCTTTGAAATCCGTGCCGTACCCGCTGGAGAAGGCCGCAACATCAAACTAATTTACATCCGTGTCAAAGTATAAACATTTACAAAATAAAAAAAGCCGTGCTTTCTTCGTGTAAAAGCATGGCTTTTTTGTTAGAGTCTTATAGCTCCACGCTGACGATGCATGGCAAACAACAGCGGTAAGAGGCCCTTGTGGTATGGAATAAAACGGCCCTCCGTCATCATTTGCTCCACCTGTTCCAGCGTTGCCCATTGAACCGCTTGAACTTCCTCTTCCTGAAGATGTAACCTGCTGATTTCTACGTCTTGTTGGATCAAATAGATATCATCAAAGCCCCCTTCAAAGCAGATGGTCATAAAGGGGCGCTGACCGTTCAAATCCAATTGCAGGCCCAATTCTTCTAACGTCTCCCGCTCCGCTGCCAGAGTACTATTTTCTCCTTGGCAAGCGCTTCCTCCTACACTGACATCCCACAAATTCGACCATCCTTTTTTGAAAGGTTGTCTTTGTTGGATAAGCATTTCACCTTTCGAGTTAAAAATGCAAACATGAACGACCAAATGATACCTCCCTTTAGGAAGGGGTTCTCCACGCACACCGGTCTCTCCGGTCAGATTTCGGTCTTGGTCATATAAATCCCAAATCTCCAGAATAATCAACTCCGTTCTTGTTCTCACACGAGATCAACTGATGCTCATACGGCATCGACTGATGCTCATACGAGATCGACTGAATTTATTTAAGATGAAGGGTTTTTGATGGTCTATCACAAATTAATCTATTACTATTAGGAAAGAAGGGATTCCATGTCTCGTATTGCTTGGATTGGAACCGGTGTTATGGGTACCTCCATGGCCACGAACTTAAGCAAACAAGGTCATACACTCACGCTTTTTAACCGCAGCCCGGAAAAGGCGCATCATGCGGCAACTCTCTGCAACGGAGCCGTCTGCACCAGCATTGCCGAAGCCGTCAAAGATGCCGATTATATTTTCACAATCGTGGGATATCCCAAGGATGTTGAAGAAGTGATGTTGTCAAAAGGCGGAGTTTTTGATTCGGCTAAGAAAAACGCTTTGATCATCGATATGACCACCTCTCTCCCCTCCTTGGCAGCAAAACTTTACGAAATCGGAAAAGAACGCGGTTTACGCGTCATGGATGCCCCGGTTTCCGGGGGTGATTCCGGTGCAAAGAAGGGCACGCTTTCAATTATGGTCGGTGGCGATGCCAAAGACTTTGAAGAAGCCAAACCACTCTTCGCCTGTATGGGTACCAATGTTGTTTACATGGGTCCCGCCGGTAATGGTCAGCACACCAAGGCCGCGAATCAGATTGCTGTAGCCGGTGCTACTGCTGCAATGACCGAGGCAATCGTCTATGCTAAACAGGTTGGGTTGGAACCCGAGCGCATGTTGGCCGCCATTGGAGCCGGTGCTGCCGGCAGTTGGCAACTGCAAAATATGGCTCCTCGAGTTCTGAAAGAAGACTTTGGCCCGGGATTTTTCATTAAACACTTTATCAAAGACATGCGCATTGTCAATCAAGAGATGAATGAGCGAGACACCTACCTCAAAATGCTGAATACCGTATTGGCTTTGTATGAAGAAATGGCCAACCAGGGTCTTGAAAACGATGGCACACAGGCCTTGATCAAACTTTACAAAACGCACGAACCCACGGAATAGTTTTTTAAAATGCAGCCGGAAAGCCCTATGAAAAGCTTTCCGGCTATTTTTTTAAAGTCTACTTCTCGAAGGAAATCAACCCAAAGACTTCGAGCATCTTCAAATAAGCTAAGACATGTTCGGTTTCACAGGAAGCACTTTGCAATCGCACCTTTTTGGCGATTTCCCAGACGGTATCGGTTCCTGTAACGTGAAATTGAATCAGTGCTTCTAACCGATGTGCACCGGCGATATGAGCACGCGCCGTCTTTGCATAATGCTGATACGCCCGCTTATTCTCCGGACATAATCCACAATAATCATCGGGTTTATTGACTGGAGTCACATATAATCGTTTGGGAATAAGGGCGTACTGTTCGGGTATGTTTTCTTCTGGTGCAGACTTCAATTCCCATGCTTTTTGTAGTTGAGCCACCAGTGCTTTTATCCCTGCATTCTCTTTCTTAATGCTCCATTTCAGAGCTTTTCGTGCATCTCCATGGAAAAAGCGAAGCAGAGTTTCGTTATCGGCGAGACAGCTATTTTCAAGAGCATTGATTCGCTGTACAAGCATTTCTGAACTTTGTTCTCCACGCAGATTAGCGTGGCGATATTCATGAATTTTTTCCAACAACCGTTTCTGATTGCGTAGCAAAACTTCTTCTGCATCGTTTTCACTGAGATTTGCGAGTGTTGTTACGAAAAGTGCCGCAAAGCTCGCCGATTTATGCAAAACCGCAGGATCTACAACATCGATACTGTCTCCACTGGTGTGATAATTGACATCCGGCCATTGCCCCAACATCAACATTGGGATATTAACGGTGGGATCGCTGAAGATATAGTGATCGCTTCCCGGATCAAAAGCGGAAGTCGTACTGTTGAAACCGGATACACTGTCGACTCCGGAATGGGCCGGTAGCATATTGCGCACTTCATCCATGGCTAAAGTCGCTAAACTCATGATAAACGATGGGGTTGATGCCGGTAGATCACTAATTGTTAAAGGACCATACCCTGCCGCTTGTCGCCCGCCTACCATATCGAGATTTAATCCGGCTAAGCTTTTCTGCCATTGACCTTGACGTTGATTTAGCCAAGCATACGTACCTGAAAATTCTGGGACGAAAAGCACCTTGATGCTTCGCTTCAACCGGGGAAGTTCTCCAGAATCTTGCAACCGTTTTAACACGCGCAAAACTTCCATGCCACAGGCAACACCGCTCGCGTTATCATTGGCTGAACTTCGGGGATGGCAAAGATGGGCTACCAATAAAATTTCTTCACTGGTTTCTCCTTTAATCGTTGCTTCGACCACTTCTAAAGAGCCATCGTAAAGTGAAGCATCACAATAACAGCGAACTTGCACATAGGGGTTTAAAGAGGAATCCTTTTGATGCGCTTTTTCTTGAAGACGGCATCGCTCCGCTAATGCATCGCCTTGACGTGGGGTCAGAACATAGCCAAAGGTAGCAACTTCATCAGGGGTGTGTTTCCACCAGAAGGAAGTGTAATTGCGAATATCATATAAGTCCTGACGTGTTCTCACTCCAGGCAATTCGTAGATGCAATCGGTTATAATGCCTAATGCCCCACGTTCATGGACCGCCCACTCAACAAACGGAGCAAACGGTTCTTGAACAAAAATTAGTTTGCCTTTCAAATCGACCTTTGCATAGGCTTCGCGTGAAGAACCTTTTTCAATCAACACAACATCTACATCTTGATTACGATAATCACAGGCATGACTTCGTTGGATAATCGATATTGGATCTGCTTGATAATCGGCTAAATATTCCCCAGTTTCGGGAAGATACAGCCAGGCATCGCGGCAGGTCCATTCTTGAAAACTCTTGGCAGTTAGGTTCCAATGGTCTGCCTGGGCCGGTGATGTGAGAATCTTGCTCTCAATCCCTTGCTTTCTCAACTTATTGTTGACCCATTGAGCAGCTTCCCGGAAGCCGGTAGAAGCTTGAATCCGGTGAAACTGAGCAATTTCAGTAACCCCAAAATACAAAGCGGTTGGATTGACTGTTCTACGAAACAAGTCTGCATATTGTTTCATGATTTCCCCTCTTTCTCTTTTATCTATGTTCGAAATCCGACAATAATATACCATTGCGTTTGCTTTTTGTCAAATTAAACCTCCTTGCAGAAATCTTGCAAGGAGGTCGTATTATTATTGAAGCAGCAGCGATACTGGACAATGGTCCGAGCCAAGAACTTCTGAATGTATACAAGCATCTTGCAATCGGGGGGTAAGCTCTTTTGAAGTACAGAAATAGTCAATCCGCCATCCGGCATTGTTCGCACGTGCATTGAACATATAGGACCACCAGGTGTAAGCATCCCGTTGCTCGGGATAAAAATGTCGAAATGTATCGACAAACCCAGCCTCCAGCAACTGAGAGAATTTTTCTCTTTCCTCATCGGTGAAACCGGCATTTTTACGATTGGACGCTGGGTTTTTTAAGTCCATTTCTTTGTGAGCTACATTGAGATCCCCACAAAGGATGACGCCCTTTTTGCCAGACAAACGTACAACATACTCGCGAAAGTGGTCATCCCAGCGTAATCGTTCTTCCAACCGGGCTAATCCGGATTGAGAATTCGGGGTGTAGACGGTAATGAAATAGAAATCGTCAAACTCGAGGGTGATACTGCGTCCCTCTTGATCAAAAGGTTCGATACCAATGCCATATTCAACCGATAAGGGCTTCTTTTTACTGAAGACAGCGGTTCCGGAATATCCCTTTTTCTGAGCATAATTCCAGTAGCATTCATAACCTTCCGGACTCCAGTCAATTTGACCTTCTTGAAGTTTAATCTCTTGAAGTCCTATGAGGTCGGCATCGGTAGCGTAGAAAAACTCAGCAAATCCTTTTTGCATACAAGCTCTTAAGCCGTTGACATTCCACGAAACAAATTTCATTGGGACCTCTCCTTTATAAAATGTGTTGATACTGCTACATTTCCTATTATTCGCAGCCTCTTTGGACTCCTTCTTTTCGATGGAATGTGGAACTCCAGCAATTCCGCGTTGTTGTAACTCCAGCAATTCCGCGTTGTGCTTCGCAACCGCTTTTAATTGCCGGAACTTCGCAAATGTAAACATTTGCTTACGTCTTCGCAAACGCTACAAAGTGCCGGAGCTTCGCCAATGCAAGCATTGGCTACGGGTAAACCCTCTCCGCCATAGAAAAAGAAGCACCCGATTTGGTGCTTCTTTTTCTATGGCGGAGAGGGTGGGATTCGAACCCACGGTCGCTTGCACGATCACTGGTTTTCAAGACCAGCTCCATAAACCGCTCGGACACCTCTCCATGTCAAGCTTGAAAATTTTAACACAGACATGAGCAAAAGTCAATAATGGAAAAAACCCTCCCACAAAATCCTTGCTATGCAGACATATTGATTCTACAGGTAAATCGCTTTTTTGGCTTGACTTTCTATGCAAATAGGGGTAGTATGAGCTGTAATATATCAAAGAATATCGAAAACCTGTTTAGATTCATATCTATTTCTATACATTCCCTCTGTTTAATTATTGTCGTACAGCAACACAGGTTGAAGAATAGTACATGAACCTGTAAATCTTAGAAAGCAGATCGGCTTTCTCTTTTTTTGTGGTTTCTTCATAACAATTTCATCACATTTATTGAGGAGTGATTTTTATGTTTTTACTATTATTTGTACTCTGGTGGATCTTCAGCGGACCTCTGACTGTAGAAATCATCTTAGTCGGCTTCTTTTTATCGTTGATTCTAGAATTCGCCACCGTAAAAATACTAAATTACCGTTTCAGTGCTGACCTAAGCGCCGCCGTTCATACTGCACTCTGGGCGCGTTACTTCCGCACCTTGGTTGTAGAAATCGTAAAATGCTGTCTTTCGGTTTTGCGTCTAATCTGGACTCCGAACTTAGAAATCAAACCCATGCTTCGGCGCTTTCCTAGCAGAGTCAAAGCAGAAGGCGACATGGTAGTATTGGCAAATTCAATAACTTTAACGCCCGGAACCATTACCGTGCAGGTTCAACCTCATCATTTTATTGTGCATGCCCTCGATGCAAAGTATATGGAAGGCATTGAGAACTCAGATTTTGTAAAAATACTAGAGGAGATGGAAAAGAACGATGCTGCCGAATAATATACTATCTGGTTTTCTCCTACTTTGCTGTATCCTCTTAGCATTCACTGCCATTGCCAGTTTAATTCGTGCCATCCGTGGACCTCGATTTACAGACCGTTTAATGGCGGTAAACATGATTGGTACCATGGTCATAGCGATGATGTGTATCTTGTCGGTTTATTTAAAGCAAAGCTTTCTGATTGATGTGGCAATTGTTTATGCGCTGTTAAGCGCTTTATCGGTTTTCGTACTCGCACGGTTAGTTATTGTTCGCCGATACGGCCAAATCGAGCGCGAGAAATCTACACCGATTTTAGAGGAAGGGAGCGTTACAAATGCTGAAAGCAATCACTGATATACTCGGTGTATCCTTCATTCTTTTAAGCATGTTTGTTTTCGTTTCCTCTGTCATTGGTGTTTATCGATTCAAATATGTTTTGAATCGCATGCACTCTGCAGCTCTTTGCGAAACTTTGGGCATGATGCTATTGGTAATTGGCCTTACCTTTCTTTTGGGGCCTTCTTGGCATGCCGGAAAAATGACGCTGATTGTTGTTTTTCTATGGCTTGTCAGTCCGGTGGCCAGCCACTTGATTGCTCGAGCAGAAGTGTTAACCCATGCCCACATTGAAGATGAACTGGAGGTGGTCGATGATGATCGTCGCTCTTGAGTTACTCCTAATCGTCTTCCTTTTTATCTGCGCAATCGGTGCTTTTTTATCGGAACGCCTTCTGATTGCTGTGGTAATTTTCATGTCCTACAGCTTGGTCATGAGCGTCATATGGGCACTATTGCAAAGCCCGGACTTAGCGATTACCGAAGCCGCTGTGGGAGCAGGAGTCTCTGGTATCCTCTTTTTTATTACCCTGAAAAGGATTCATGCCTTGAAAGGTACAAAGGATGAGTAAATGATGAACGAAGAAATCAGCTTCTTTAAACGATTAAACGATTGGGTCAACGGGGATGAAGAGCGTTTGTTCCCAAGCAAAAACGAGTATGATTCTCCGGAGTTACCGGAACCTCCTATTGTAAGAGGAACATTACCGAATAAAGACATCTTATTCTTAAGTAGTTATCAAGTGATTGCCATAACGGTTGTTTTGGGCTTGGTTTTTGTTTTGCTGTACACGGTCTATAAACTCCCCTTATTTGGGGTTGCTGACAACCCGGCGGTCAATGAAGTTGTAGAACGATATGTCGAAAAAGGCTTAGAAGAAACCGGCGCAGTCAATGTTGTAGCCGGCATGATTTTAGATTATCGTGCCTTTGATACCTTAGGTGAATCTTCGGTTCTCTTATTGGCAATTACCAGTGTAATGATGTTACTGTTACGCGACAAAAAAAATATAGACCCCGAAGAAGATTTGTTAAACGAACACGAAGCCGTTTTCGAAGATCAATCCAGAGATGTGATATTGCAAAACATTACGACCATTCTCTTACCCGCCATTGTACTTTATGGGATTTATGTGATACTCAACGGTCACTTATCTCCCGGAGGAGGATTCTCCGGAGGGGCTATTTTGGGAGCCGGTCTTATCCTCTATGCTACTGCCTTTGGGCATAATCGGGTTCGGAAATTTTTCTCGATGACCACGTTCCGTGCTCTTACTACCACCGCGTTATTGAGCTATGGTTTATTAAAATCCTATTCGTTTTTATTGGGAGCAAATCATTTGCCCACCCACATTCCCTTAGGTGTTCCGGGTGCTATCTTCAGTAGTGGATTGATTTTTGTGTTGGATATTTGCGTCGGTTTGATTGTCGCTTGCACTATGTACGGCTTTTATGCCGTCTTTTCAAGGGGGGAGATTTAAAAAATGAGTATAATCTCCGAACTGATTAATGATCGTTTCATGATTGCTGCAGTCCTCTTATTTGGCTTAGGCTTTATGAACCTGTTGTTACAGAAGAATCTAATCAAAAAAATTATCGCTTTTAACGTTATGGACTCTGCGATTTTCCTCTTTTTGGCTTCTCAGGGATACATTAACGGTCGCATTGCTCCGATTATTACCAATGGTATCTTAGATTCCGAAGTTTATATCAATCCTATTCCCAGCGGTTTAGTTTTAACAGGAATTGTGGTTTCGGTCAGCGTCACTGCTTTTTTCCTGGCACTTACAGTTCGCCTCTATGGCATCTATAAAACAGTAGATTTCGATGAAATCATGTTACTGGTTGATAAGGAGGCGGAATAATTGCAACCTTTATACTACAATATTCCAGCTATCAGCATCTTACTATGTATGATAGCGGGAATGATTATGCCTTTGCTTCCTAACGGAAAGGTTGCCTTGAGGGTTACCATGGGTGTCAGTGCCCTCGTCGCAATTTTATCTGCGATTCTAATGATCAATATCATTCCCGTCAACGAATACTTCACCTACATGATGGGTCATTTTCCCGCACCGTGGGGAAATGAGTTGTCAGCAGGTCCCCTTGAAGCGATGATCGCCTTCATCTTTGGTTTAGTCATGTTTCTTTCGCTAGTGGGGGGCTCACACACTGTATTTTACGATATTTTACCCGGCAAATTAAAAATGTATTTCACCATGATGAGTATGCTGTTGGCCTCTCTACTGGCGATGACCTATACCAATGATATTTTTACAGGATATGTCTTCATTGAAATCAGTACGATTTCTGCTTGTGCCATTGTGGTTGCGCGTGATACCCCTAAAACAATCGGTTCTACCATCCGTTATCTAACCTTGAGTTTGTTGGGTTCCGGTTTGTTCTTAATCGGTGTGGTGTTGCTGTATTGTATTACCGGTCATTTGCTAATGCCAAACATTCAAGAACAGGTTTTACGTTTAGTCTCAACCGGATTGTACACGGTTCCTCTGACCGTGGTTGCCGGCCTTCTGTTTTCCGGAATTGCCATCAAGAGCGCTCTCTTTCCCTTTGGCGGGTGGTTACCTATGGCGCATGGTGGAGCAACGACTTCATCGAGTGCGGTTCTCTCCGGTTTGGTTCTAAAAGGATATATTGTCATGTTGGTTAAGATCTTTTACCGAGTCTTCACGATTGATTTGATACGAGATTTGAATGTGACCAACATCATGTTTGCCTGTGGCTTAGCCGGTATGATTTACGGTTCCATTGAGGCTTTCCGTGAAGAACACATCAAGCGAATGTTAGCACACTCCTCCATGGCGCAAATTGGTTATATTTTTATGGGTTTAGGCTTAGATGTCAACTTAGGCGTTGCGGCCGCGTTTCTGCAAATTATGGTGCATTCCTTTGTAAAACCTTTACTCTTCCTTTGCGCCGGACGATTATCGGAAGTCTATGATCACGAAAAAAGTAGTTATCGGCTCCGTGGTTCTGCTCATAAAGATTGGATCGCCGGCATTGGCTTCACGTTAGGCGCAATGTCCATGGTGGGAATCCCGTTATTGGGTGGATTTACCGTCAAATACTATTTAGTCACCTCTGCCATGATGAATCCAGCAAAATTATGGCCTGCGTTGATCACCTTAATGATTAGTGCGGTGATGAATGCCTTGTATTATATTCCAGAAGTGATCGCCATTTGGACACGTTGTGAGTTGTGCACTCCGAACCCCGTGGACAGCAACCGCGGTTTCAATTGGATTGCAGCACCGATTCTTTCTGCAGGAACTGTATTCTTTGGTTTGAATGGGTACTCATTAATACAACTGATCCAACGCGGCTTAGCTTTATTGTAAGGAGGATCTAAGATGTTTAATCTTCTACCGATGACCATGATCCTCCTGATAGGTTTACCCACTCTTATGGGATTGGTTTTGCTCCTCTCAAAACCCCGAAAGCCCCAGGGCTGGATTATGGCCACCTTGGTGACGACTTTTGTTATTGCTCTTTTGATGTGGCAACAATCCACTGGCAGTATTACCTTGGTGCAATTCACAAATCAGTTATCTTTCAGCTTTGCTCATGATTCAATCAGCAGCTTATTCCTAACCTTGGTCCAGTTGGTTTTCATTCCTGCTGTTCTATTTTCTTTTGAGTATCACGACCATGACGCAAAAGCGTATCGGGTCTATGGGTTTACCCTTTTAACCTTAGCCGCTTTGAACGGATTATGTCTTTCTCATAATCTCCTCACCTTTTACCTGTTCTATGAGTTGGTAACCTTAGCATCGTTCCCACTGGTCTTGCATACCGGTACGATTGCTGCCAGAAAAGCCGCTGTTGTCTATTTAGGATATTCTGTAGCCGGAGCTGCTCTGGTTTTGGCGGGCTTTTTCTTGGGTGGTGCTCCCCTTTTAGCAAATTTCGCCATGGGAGGCGTTCCTGTTTCTCAAGGATTGCTCACGAGTTACGCTTGGCTACTGATTGTTTTAGGATTTTCCTGCAAAGCAGGGATGTTCCCTCTCCAATCTTGGTTACCCATCGCCCATCCGGAAGCGCCGGCGCCTGCCAGTGCTCTCCTTTCCGGAATCATTACCAAAGCCGGTATTTTAGGGATATTACGTACAACGTATTTCCTGATCGGCCCAGACTTGCTGATTGGAACCAGAGCCCGCAATGTGATGTTGACTTTATCGTTGATCACGGTTTTTTTAGGATCCATGCTCGCCTTCAAAGAAAAACTTTTGAAGCGACGCTTAGCTTTTTCGAGTGTCAGCCAACTGTCTTATGTGATTTTCGGAATGATGATGATGACCCCCACCGCATTGGAAGGAGCCGTTTTACAGGTTTGGTTTCATGCCGGTGCTAAAATTACCTTATTCTTGGTTTCGGGAGCAATTATTCATTATACCCACCAAACCCAAGTTTTAGATCTAAAAGGGATTGGCAAGCGATTCCCCATTGTTATGAGTTGCTTCACCGTCGCTTCCCTGTCGCTGATTGGGATTCCCCCGCTGGGTGGTTTTATTGCCAAATGGCAATTAGCTGCCGGCGCCTTGCAACCCGGAACCGGCCTTTTCGGTTGGTTGGGGGTGATTGTTTTATTGATATCGGCAATCTTAACAGCGGGTTACTTACTACCGATTGTGTCAGAGGGCTTCTTTCCTGGAATAGATTATAAAACTCCATCCGGCCCAAAACCTGGCTGGAAAATGCATCTGCCCTTAATCGCTTTAGCCGGCTTCCTTCTAATTGGTGGCCTTTTCCCAGTGTTCTTGATGCAACCGTTGCAGAGCCTTAGTGCTCTCTTGTTTTAGGAGGTGGAAGAATGCCGAATTTCATGATTCTGTTAGCCATTCTAACACCCTTGGTCGGTGCTAGTGCAATGACACAACCCTTTATGCAAGATCGCCAACGCCGTGAGCGATTTATCATGGGCATCGTTTTACTGACCAGTCTATGGACATTTGCTTTGATCATCAAACCTCCCACAGAAATGTTGAAGCTATTCCGTTTGACCGAGCATTTAACAATCGCTTTTCATGTCGATGGCTTATCCCGTTTGTTTGCGTCGATCGTTGCCTCGCTCTGGCCATTGACCACGCTTTATGCGTTTGATTACATGCATCACGAAGGTGGAGAGCAGCGCTTTTTCGGATTTTTCTTGGTCGCCTATGGAATCGTTTTGGGTGTTGCCTTTGCCGGCTCCATGGTCACCATGTATTTGTTCTTTGAACTTTTAACCTTGTCCACCTTACCTTTAGTCATGCATCATATGGATGCAAAGGCGCGCTATGCCGGCCTACGATACTTGATTTACTCCATGATCGGAGCTTCCTTGGGTTTCGTCTCGGTGATTTTTTTGTCGGTTTATGGCAGTGGAGATTTCTTTGTCTTAGGTGGCATGCTGGATGCCAAACATATTATTGGCAACGAAGCCCTATTACAAGGTGTTTTCACACTTAGCTTCTTTGGCTTTGGAGTAAAAGCCGCCTTATTTCCCGGTCATGGCTGGCTTCCCCTTGCTTCGGTAGCACCGACTCCGGTAACGGCACTGCTCCATGCGGTTGCCGTTGTAAAAGCCGGTATCTTCGCTTGTATCCGCTTGGTCTATTACGGGTATGGTACTGAACTATTATCGGGCAGTTTTGCTCAGACCCTTACGATGTTGGCTGCAGTGTTCACCATTGCATTCGGCTCGATTATGGCTCTACGCACTGATCACTTTAAACGTCGGTTAGCGTATTCTACAATTAGCAACCTTTCATACATCCTTTTCAGCGTCACTCTCATGACGGACCAAGGGTTACAAGCTGCCGGATTGCATATGATTTATCACGCGGTTGTAAAAATCACCTTGTTCTTTGGAGCAGGGGCTGTCTTAGCGAAAACCGGTAAAGAATATGTCAGTCAACTTTCGGGCTTGGCCTCGAAAATGCCAATCACTTTTGCGTCATTTACCTTGGCATCGTTAGCACTGATGGGCATCCCCCCTCTACCCGGCTTTTGGAGCAAATGGTCCATTGGAAGTGCTGCTGCATCATTAGGGACCCCAATTGCCTATATGGGAATTGCCGCTTTGATGATCTCGGCTTTGTTGACCGCGTTGTATCAGATGGGCGTGGTGATCCAAGGATATTTCCCGACCGATGAACAAGACACCGGCCCCCTCACACCTCGGATGTCACGAAAGCAACGCTGTTCCCCTCGCTACGTCTTACGAGCCGCCAGAGCAGCTTATAGTGGTCAATTTGAATCCCGAAATATGAATCTGACACTGCTCATCTTGAGTGCTGCGATTTTAATCATGGGGTTTGCCGACGGCTTTGTTGAACAATTGGTTCACCAATTCTTTTTCTAAAAGGGACTTGTAAAAAAAATCGGAGTTGATGATATGAATTTCTTGCTACCGAGTCTTGTGTTTTTGCCCATGCTGGTGGCTCTGTTCCTACCCGTTTTAGGGGAGGAACAAGCACAATGGCGAAATCGACTCCTGCAAATTGCCACTTTCGTGATTTTTGCCTTGAGTCTGCTCTTACCACAATTTTCGGAAGCGATAAGCTTACCGAATTTGGTTGGAGTGGGATTGCATTTTTCCGCCGAAAGTTTGCAAATTGTGTTAGCCATATTGGCATCTTTTGTCTTTTTACTAAGTGCCTTGGCATCTCCCGCTTATTTTAAAGGCTATCCTCATGTGACTCGATACTCCTTCTTTTTTCTGTTGACAGAAGGAGCCTTATTAGGGGTTTTCTTAGCTGCTGACCTCTTTACACTCTTTATCTTTTTCGAAATGATGTCCTTCACCTCTTGGGTATGGGTCGCACAAAATGAAACTGTAAAGGCCAGTAAAGCCGCCTACACCTATTTGGCAATTGCAGTAGTTGGAGGTATGGTCTTACTCTTTGGGCTGATGCTATTGCAAAGCCATTTGCACACCTTGAACTTCCACGAACTACACCATGCCATAGAACATGCGGAACCTCAAATCCTCTTTATTGCAGCCGTTTGCTTATTGGTGGGATTCGGAGCAAAAGCCGGATTATATCCGTTGCACATTTGGCTACCCAAAGCCCATCCGGAAGCACCCGCTCCGGCCAGTGCTTTGCTCTCCGGTATCTTAACCAAAGCCGGTGTGTTCGGTGTTATTTTGCTGGCGTTGTATGTCATGCCCGGTAATGAAACTTTTTCGCTTCTGCTTTTGGCTTTGGGAACCATAACCATGCTTTTGGGAGCCTTCTTAGCCTTGATTTCCGATGACCTCAAACGCACCTTAGCCTGTTCCAGCTTATCTCAAATCGGTTTTATTATTGTGGCTGTTTCTTTGCTCACCGCAAATCACGATACCACCTTAGCAGTAGGAGGAGCACTCCTGCACGTTGTCAATCATGCCCTTACTAAATTGGTTTTGTTTGTCAGTGCCGGTGTTTTCTATAAGCGCTACCACACCAACGACCTCAATCAACTTCGCGGAGCCGGAAAAGGCAGTTGGTTTCTCATGATTTGCTTTATGGTTGGAGGTCTATCGTTAGCAGGGATCCCCGGCTTAGCGGGCTATATCAGTAAAACCTTGATTCATGAAGCCATTGTCGAAAACATGCATGTATGGCAGCATTCGCTCCTGTCTTTTATTGAAATACTCTTTTTGCTAGCCGGTGGCATGACCTTAGCCTATATGACCAAATTGTTTGTGATCTTGTTTGTTCAAAAACCCGTTTCAAATGAGGATTCTCATGAAGATGCACACGGTCACGGTATTGTGAAACCCGATCTAGCAACCGGAGCTGCGATCGGCGTTGCAACACTTGGGCTAGTCGTATTTGGAGCACTGCCAGATCTTTTCTATAACGAATTGCTCCATTACACAGCAGACTTCTTTCATGTTCATCCGCATGCCATTCACTGGTTCTCATGGATTAATCTCAAAGGAGCTTTTACCTCCATTGGAATCGGTATCGTTCTCTTCGTCCTGATTGTTCGCATGCTCTTGACCTCACACGACGGCAAATCAAGTGTTCGAGTAATCCCCTCTTTCGTTGATCTAGAGCGAGATTTCTATCTTCCGGCTATTCAAGTTTTGACCTTTTTGGGAGCGTTCTTCGCGCGGCTTTTCCATTCGGCCTCCGGTTGGTTATTGACCTTGATTCAAGAAACTGTCTTCCTAAACAAAAGCCCTCATATCGTTGAGGGCACTGACGATCATTTTGCGCTTTACAGCCGTGGTTATGTCTCTCCCAGCAAATATGCGCAGACTTTGGCTCAAGAACTAATGCTCTTCGGCATTGGTCTGATCATCACCCTATTCTACCTGCTCGTGGTCAACGCTGGCTTGTAACAATAACCAATAAAAGTTAGCACCTTCTAAAATAGAAGATGCTAACTTTTTTATATTGACTTATTCTTGATCGAGTTCAGCAATCGCTTCCAGTTCAAGCAAACAACCATAGTGTAAGGTAGAAACCGGAATCAATGCCCTGGCCGGTTTATGGTCGCCGAAAAAGGCAGCATATTCCCGGTTGATTTCATCCCAAAGTTGAATGTCACTCACATAAATGCGGCAGGAGACCACCGCTGCTTTGCCAATTCCTGCACTATGTAAAACCAATTCCAAATTAGCAAACACTTGTTTCGTCTGATCTTGCACTCCTTCGGGAATCTTGCCAGTTGCTGGATCCCTGGGTAATTGACCCGAAACATACAGCATTCCATGGCTGACAATCCCAGGGGTGTAATGACCGGCTTGATTTAACGAATAGGGGGTATGAATAAATTTCATTGCTTTATTCCTCCCCTTTTACGAGGTGCTTCTAACCACTCTTTTCCACCCATGTATGGTTGTAATGCTTTTGGAATATGAATTCGCCCGTCGGCCTGCAAATTGTTCTCCATGAAAGCAATCAGCATACGCGGAGGTGCAACCACGGTATTATTCAGAGTATGGGGGAAATAGGTCCCCTCTTCCCCTTTGGCGCGAATCGCCAATCTACGGGCTTGAGCATCGCCTAAATTGGAACAACTGCCAACTTCAAAAAACTTTTGCTGTCTGGGACTCCAAGCTTCCACATCGATACTTTTAACCTTTAAATCGGCCAAATCCCCGGAGCAGCACTCTAAGGTTCGCACCGGAATGTCTAAAGAACGAAAGAATTCTACGGTGTTAGAATACATTTTTTCAAACCATTGTTTGCTTTCTTGTGGATGACAAACCACGATCATCTCTTGCTTTTCAAATTGATGCACCCGGTACACCCCGCGCTCCTCAATGCCATGGGCTCCAACTTCTTTACGGAAGCAAGGGGAGTAGCTGGTATAAGCAATAGGGAGCTCTGCTTCATCGGTGATGCTGTCAATGAATTTGCCAATCATCGAATGTTCACTGGTGCCGATCAGGTATAAATCTTCACCTTCGATTTTGTACATCATGTTATCCATTTCAGCAAAGCTCATCACCCCGGTTACAACACTGCTACGGATCATGAAAGGAGGAATACAATAGGTAAATCCGCGATCAATCATGAAATCCCTGGCATACGATAACACCGCCGATTGGAGTCTGGCAACATCGCCTTCTAAATAATAGAAACCGGCACCGGTCGTTTTTCGGGCAGAATCCAAATCAATGCCTTGCAGCTGTTCCATCATTTCCAAATGATACGGAATTTCATAGTCCGGTACCGCCATTTCGCCAAAACATTCAATTTGAACGTTCTCAGAATCATCTTTCCCTAAAGGAACGGTTTCGTCGATGATATTGGGGATAATCAGCATGCGTTGTCGGATCTCTTCCGGTAAAACCTCTTCGCGGTGTTTCAGCTCTTCTAACTGCGCTGCAATCTCTGCAACCTGCTGTTTCATCGCCTCTGCTTCTTCTCGCTTGCCCTGGCCCATCAGTTTACCAATTTCCTTGCTGACACTATTGCGTTGTCCACGCAAGGTATCGGCTTTAGTCTTGCATTCCCGCAATTGCACATCCAATTCAAAGACTTCGTCCACGAGATTGAGCTTTGCCTCTTGAAATTTTTTGCGCATGTTTTCTTTGACAAATTCCGGATTGCTGCGAATGAGTCGAATATCAATCATAGTTCTTCACTCCTTTTCTGGCACGAAGTATAAAAAAAGTCCTTCGTGCCATACGTTTTACTGCATGGGACGAAGGATCTCCGCGTTGCCACCCAACTTGTTGACATAGTCTGTCAACCTCTCGAAAGCACGGTAAAGGGTGCCACCCTTCGATTTTCATCGATCGCTCCAAGAATGGATCAGCTCATTCCTTTCATGGTTCACACCAACCACCATGTCTCTGAAATCGGGTAATGAGCATTGTTCTTATCATTGCTTTTTTGATATCAAGATCGTGCTCTTAGTATACAACCAAATATCAAGAAAATCAAGTATCTTATTCATAACGCAAGGCTTCAATAGGATCCAATTTGGAAGCACGATTCGCAGGATACAAGCCAAAGAAAATGCCAATGCTGATTGAAAAGGTGAGTGCCATAACTATGGCTGAAATCGAAATATAGGGAGCCCAGCCGGCAAATGTGCTGATTGCCAAAGCAATGCCGATTCCTAGAAGCAACCCGACAACGCCCCCAAATAAGGATAAAATTACAGCTTCGATTAAGAATTGGATCAGAATATCGCGGCGTTTGGCTCCCATGGCTTTACGAACCCCGATTTCGCGGGTGCGTTCTGTAACAGAGACCAGCATGATATTCATAATGCCAATGCCCCCGACCAATAATGAAATACCAGCGATCCCAGCCAACATGATGGTCAGAGTTTGGGTCGCAGTATTAATGGTTGCCAGCAAGTCATCCATGGAACTAATAAAATAAACATTGGTGCGATCTGCCCGGCTCCCATAGAGAGCCCGTAGCGAACTCTCGATTTCTGCCATAGCCAGTTTGGTGCTATTGCTGTCGGTCGCAGCAAAATAAATATTTGATATGGTGGTGCGTCCGATCAGGCGCTGCAGGGTTGTAAGGGGAAGCAAAATCACTTCGTCCATGTTTTGCCCCATGGAGCTTCCCTTTTCTACGAGCGTACCAATGACTTCGAAACTCTGCCCACCGATGCGAATTTTCTCCCCTACCGCGTAACTGTCACCGAAAAAATCTTTAGCGATTTGATTGCCAATCACGGCAACTTTTCGGTAATACTGAAGATGCTCCGGAGTGAAAAAATCCCCTTCTAAAATGGTTCGATTCCGCACACTAAGATAGTCTTGTGTGACGCCTTCTACGGTTTTGCTCTCTGCAGTGCCAGCATAGCGAATTGATTGTCTGGAGGTCACGCTAGGCACCGCAGAAGCCACATGGGGACTGTTTTCTTTCATAAATTCGGCTGCTTGTAAGCTGAAGCGAAAACTGCTACTGTTTGAATTCAGCATAATCAAATTAGTGCCCATACTGCTGATCTGGTTGGTGATCGTGTTCTTTCCACTTTCTCCCACCGATAACATGGCAATCACCGCAGCTACACCAATAATAATCCCTAAAGCAGTAAGGATGGATCGCAACTTGTTGACTAGAATGCTCTCCCAAGCAGAACTCGTCGATTCTGAGAAGTTCATTGCACCACCTCCTCATCGGGGGGAGGAAGCTTGGCCAAACACTCTTTAGCAGAAACCGGATGAGGATTGTTCTGATCCGAGACAACACGACCATCGAGTAACCGAATAATACGATGACATTGTTCCCCAATAGCAGGGTCGTGTGTAACCATAATAAGGGTTCTGCCTTGCTGATTCAAGTCTTGTAAAATTGACATGATCTCTAAGCCACTGCGACTGTCCAAATTTCCGGTCGGTTCGTCGGCTAAGATAATCTTAGGATCACCAACCAAGGCACGAGCAATCGCCACCCGTTGTTGTTGACCTCCGGAAAGTTCCTTAGGTTTATGATGCAATCGGTCGGCGAGTCCCACTCTGTTCAGCGCTTCTGAAGCAAGCTGCCGGCGTTGCTCTTGTTTGAGTCCTCGATACAAGAGAGGCAATTCAACATTCTTTAAAGCGGAAGAACGACTCAGTAAATTAAAGTTTTGAAAGATAAACCCAACGGTGTGATTCCGGATTGTGGCTAACTGGTCATCGCTCAACCGTCCAATCTCTTCCCCGTTTAATCGCCAGACACCTTGATCGGGTCGATCTAAGCACCCCAGCATATTCATTAAGGTGGATTTCCCCGACCCCGACGGGCCCATTATCGCAACAAATTCTCCGGAAGCAATGCTCAAACTGACTCCACGAAGGGCATGAACCTTGGTATCTCCCATGAGATACGTCTTGCTGAGCTCCTGCATTTCAATTAGAGGTTGTGACATGGTTCGCCCTCCTTTTCTTTATTGGATTCGGCCAATTTTGGTCGTTACCACTTTTTCTCCTTCTTGGAGACCGTCCAAAATGACAACCATGGTTTCAGTGGTACGGCCAATGGTCACGTAGCGCTCTTCCATTCCTCCGCGATCATTCAGCAAATATACCATCTTCTGATCTGAGGTTTCACCGCCGGCCTGTAAAGCGGATTTCGGGATTGCTATGGTATCTTCTTCTGTAAAAATCACGATATCAGCCGTAGCAGTCATTGCTGTTTTGATCAACGTTGGATTGGGAACATTCACCGTCACTGCGTAGGTGGCAACACCATCTTTGGCCGTTCCTTCTTGCGAAATTCGGTCAACGACCCCCTGGTAGACTCGGTCGGGCAAAGCATCGAGAGTCACATTACAGTTCATGCCGATTTCGATTTTTGCTACATCGATTTCATCGATGTTGACCACCAATTGCATCACACTCATGTCGTACAGCGCCGCCAGTTGGCTATCGGCAACGACCTGATCTCCAACTTCAGAGTTGGGTCTAACAAAAACTTTCCCCTCAATGGGGGCTTCTACCGTGAGGTATCCATAATTCCGCTCCGATTCGGCTAAATTTGCCTCTGCCTGCACCAAATTCACCCATGCCTTTGCCAATGCACCTGCTTCGGGGTTTTTGAGAATCGCCCCATAGGAGGCCTGAGCGGACTGATAATTGGCAGCTGCTTTTGCTTCGGCGGCTATAATCTCCTCATTTTGCAAGGTCAGAAGAACGTCTCCCACTGCCACCCGTTGTCCAATTTTAACATGGGTTTCTTGAACCTTACCGCTCACTTTTGCGCTATATCGGTGGTTTCCCTTGTTGTAAAGATCTTGATATTCCTTTTCAGCTTGCTTTAGATTGGCTTCAGCCAAATGACTACGTAGCGTCATCAGGAGTTGACCTTTCTCGACCATATCGCCTTTTTTCACCAATACCTGACTAACCGACGCCGAAGATTTGGCTGTAATCGTGGTGGCTCGCACATCTTGTAGCTCTTTCAAGGCTTGTTCATAGGCAACCAGCAAATCGTCATTCTCTAAAACCGCAATGAGGTCCCCCTCATTCAACCATTGACCATTTTCAACCTCGACTGAAATCACAGTGCCGTTCACCTTAGTAGTCAAGGTTTGCTGAGCACTGCTTTTCAAATTTCCCCGTAGCCCATAAGCACTGCTGACATTCTCACTACTACTGAAAATTGAAGCAATCACACTCATACCAACCGTTAAGCGTTCATCCTCCTGGTCGAGAAGAATGGTGACCGGATAAGAGACGGTGCCATTGACCGTACTCCAAACCTTTGAAACGGAGGATACTTTGCCCGTAAAAGTCTTATTGACCGCATTTACAGTCAGATTTGCCTGGTTTCCAATCTCGACTCCATTGATTTGATTTTGAGGAACCATTACCTCAACTTCCATGAAACGATGATCTCCCAAAATGGCGATCAAGGTTTGAGGACTGACGGTATCGCCTACTGTAACCCCTAAATCACTCACCCGTCCGGAAATGGGCGCGCGGATTTCTAAGCCCGCTAACGCTTCTTTGCGATTAGCGAGATTGACTTCTGCTTGATTGATTCGTAAAGCAAAGGTTGCCGAATCACTGCGATCTCTTTCCGGCTCATCGAGTTTGAGCAGCGTCTGACCGGTTACAACATCATCGGCTACAACTACTGGAATATCGAGGATGGTGCCGTCATACTCAGCCACAATCCGCAAGGCATCCACCGCTTTCTGAGCTTGCTCCAAATTAAACCGAGCTTTTTGTAACAGGATTTCGTTCTCCGTCTCTACTCCGCCATCGTCATCTCCAATATATACTAAGGGTGTTCCGATACTGAACGAATCTCCCACCTTCAAGGGCAAATCAGTAACGGTACCACTAGCTTCGGCCTTCACAACTAAGTTCTGCTTGTTCTCGATTGCCGTCTGATACGCGGCTTTGGTCTGGGTAATCAACAGAGCCGCATCGCGCAGATCTACCGAACCACTTTGATTCTCCAGCGTCAGTTTATCGTAATTCTGCTTTGCTAAAGCAGCGTTGTATTTTGCTTGTTCCAAGGCGGCCTCCGTTTGCGGGCTTTCGATAACGAATAACAGCTGATCTTTCTCAACCATTTGCTCATCTTCAACCAACACCTGACTCAAAGTACCGGGAACACGAGCATATAGGGTGGATTTATCAATGGCTTGAATGCTCCCAGAACCGGTAATCGTTTCCTGAAAGTTTCCCTTTGTGACCGTTACACTGCGCAACATGGCGGCTCCAGGCATAGCAATGCCGCTATTGCGATTCTGCGCCCAGAGTACTACGGAAAACAGCCCAATCACAACAACGATTGTGCCGAGCATCCAGCCCCTTTTCTTCTTGTTGAGTGCAGACCATTTTGATTTTAAATTTGACACCATGAAAGCCGCCCCTTTCGCCTAACTCTCTGTTTTGATTATACAAAATCTGTATGAAAAAGAAAATGAACGTTGTGTGAAATTTACAACATTATTTGAAAGATTCACAAAGTTGTGCTATTGTATATGGTAATAGAATCTTGTGAAACGAGGTGTCGAACTATGAAGCCCCGCGTGCTTATCGTGGATGATGATCCGAATATCAGAGAGCTTTTAGCCCTTTATCTTGAGAAAGAAGGCTACGAATGTCATCATGCTGCCGATGGCGATGCTGCCATTGAACAGGCAAAACTCTTACAGCCTTCTCTCATGTTATTGGATATTATGCTTCCCAAGAAAGATGGCTGGCAAGTCATTCGGGAGATTCGCAAAACCATGGACTTTCCGGTCATCATGATTACGGCCAAGGGTGAAGAACCCGACAAAGTCACCGGACTGGAAATCGGCGCCGATGATTATGTAACCAAGCCTTTTAGTACCAAAGAACTGATGGCCCGAATTAAAGCGGTAATGCGCCGTAGCATCAAAGTTGATTTGGATGATCAGAAAAACGAACTTCGCTTTGGCAATCTTTATATGAACTTGATTCAACGAGTTATCACGATTGATGAACAGACTGTTAATCTAACCCCCAAAGAGACCGAACTGATTTGGTTTTTATCAAAAAATGCCAATCGGGTTTTTAGTCGGGAACAATTACTAGAACATGTTTGGGGGTATGAGTATTTTGGAGATGCTCGTACTGTCGATGTTCATATCAAACGCCTCCGTGAAAAATTTAATGTCGCCGAACCACGTGGTTGGTCTATTAAAACGATCTGGGGAATTGGTTACAAATTCGAGGTGACCGAGGCGTGAAAAAGCTGCATGTTCGCAGCCTATTCAAAAAGCTGTTTGGCAGTTTCATCATTGTTATTGTAGTTACTCTTTTGACATTGGGAGTGTTTTTACCTACCCAATTAGTTAATTATTTATCGCAAGCTGCCAAAATAAAATTAGAAGAAGAGGCTCGCTTAATCATTCCCAGCATAGGAGTCTATTTTGAAGGTCAGACCAGCTATGATGTCATGCAACAAATCTTGACGACCATAGAATACTTCTCCGATGCACAGGTGTTTCTGGTCGACCGGTCCGGGCAAGTTTTAGTGACCTCAGCCGGTTACGATGCTAATTTCAGAGGCGAAGTACTGCCGGAAGATGAAATCAATGCCCTGATGCAAAACCAACAGATCTCTCATCAGGGGTTTAATCCACGACTCAATCAGTATGCTTTGACCCTGGCCTTCCCAATTGTTCATAACAATAATGGTATTTATTCAACGATTGGTGCACTCTATATGGAAACTCCTTTAGCAGCCTTCGGCACCTTCTCTTCATTGATTCAAAAGCAAGCATTACTCATGATAAGTTTTAGTGCCATTGCCGCTTTAGGGCTCGCTTATTTCTTTACTCGGAGTATCGCACGGCCCTTAAATGCTTTGAATATTGCTGCACAAGCAATGGCTCGCGGCAACTATACCGTGATGATCCCTTATCAGGAAGAAGATGAGATTGGCGATTTGATTCAAAGCTTTAACAACCTCTCGCAGTCCCTGCAAAAAAGTGTAGACTCCCTCATTACAGAAAAAGGCCGCATGGAAAATCTGCTACGCTCGCTGACGGAGGGTGTAATCGCAACTCAAAACGATGGCAGTGTTGTCTTGTTTAATCCTGTTGCTCAGCAGTTATTGCAGATTTACTCCAATGCACCCTTACAAGGTCAGTCTTTAAGTGCTTTGAATTTACCACAGGTCTTAGACGATTTCCTTACTTCCTACGAAGGTGATGTAACAACCAAAGTTCTTTCATTTAAACCAGATCAATATGTTGCTGTCACTTTATCGCCGGTCTTAGAACGTAGTGGTAGAAAAACCGGCACTATGATTGTCTTAAAAGACATCACCGAGTCTTATACCCTCGAGTTACAACGCAAGGCGTTTGTGGCCAATGTTTCTCATGAGTTACGAACCCCTTTGACATCGATTCGAGGATTTGTCGAAGGTATTCTTGACGAAACCATACCATTGGAAGCATCGGCTCGTTACTTGAGTATCATTCAAAAGGAAACTGTGCGCTTATCTCAAATGATTCAAGACCTTTTAGAGCTTTCATATATCGAATCCGGACAGATGGTTTTACGCCCGACCGAGATCAATGTAATCCCGATGTTGCAGAGAATGATTGAACGTTGTAAAAGTGCCAGCAAAAAACCACAACAAACTTATATCTTTCGGTTCGATCAGGAGAATCCCTGCATTTTTGCAGACCCAGATCGTCTCGAACAGATTTTTACCAATTTGCTTTCCAATGCAGCAAAGTTCTCTCCGGAAAATGGCCAGATCAAGATTATTGGTATTCGTACAGAGAATAAAATGGAGATTACAATCCAAGACCAAGGTCCGGGTATTTCTGAAAAAGACCTCCCCTACATTTGGGACAGATTCTACAAGGCCGATCAATCCCGAAGTAAAGAAGGTACCGGACTGGGTTTATCGATTGTCCGCTCGTTAATCGAAGCTCACGGAGAGACAATTACAGTTAATAACGATCCTTTAGGGGGATGTTGCTTTACCTTTACCATGCCACTTTGTTCTTAAAAAGCCATAACATCAAACGAGCTCCTACGATATGTAGGAGCTCGTTTGATGTTGGGTTTATTTTTTCAAGTTATAGAAAGCAGCCATGCCCGGGTATATTCCGCCACCCAATCGCTCTTCAATACGCAATAATTGGTTGAATTTCGAAACCCGGTCGGTTCGGCTGGGAGCACCGGTTTTGATTTGTCCGGCATTGGTTGCGACTACAATATCGGCAATCGTGGTATCTTCGGTTTCTCCCGAACGATGTGAAATTACCGCCGTATAACCTGCGCGCTTGGCCATCTCAATGCAATCTAAGGTTTCAGTCAAGGTTCCAATTTGGTTCAGCTTTATTAAAATGGAGTTGTTGACTCCCATGCGAATCCCGCGTGAGAATCGTTCCATATTGGTTACAAAAATATCGTCTCCGACCAATTGAATCTTAGTACCCATGACTTGGGTCAGCAGCTGATACCCTTCCCAATCGTCTTCGGCCAAGCCATCTTCCAGCGAAATAATGGGATACCGTTCAGCTTTGTCCGCCCAATAAGCAACCATTTCGGCAGAAGTCAAGACCAAGCCATCGCCATCCAAATGGTATTTTCCGTCTTTGTAAAACTCACTGGCTGCGGCATCGATGGCAATAAACGTATCTTTGCCGGCATGATACCCCGCTTTTGAGATTGCTTCTACGATCACTTCCAACGCTTCTTCATTACTGGTCAAGTTTGGTGCAAAGCCACCTTCATCACCGACTGCAGTTTGGTAGCCTCTTGCTTTCAAAACCGCACGCAAGTTATGGTAGACTTCAGCTCCCATGCGCAACGCTTCTGCCCAAGAGGGTGCACCTACCGGCATGACCATAAACTCTTGAATATCAACGTTATTATCGGCATGTTTGCCACCATTGAGGATGTTCATCATGGGAATCGGCAAAGTTCTAGCTGAAACGCCACCGATATATTGATACAAGGGAAGTCCTACCGCCTCCGCTGCCGCTTTGGCCGATGCCAAGGAAACCCCCAAAATGGCATTCGCCCCTAATCTTCCTTTGTTGGGGGTGCCATCTAAGGCAATCAGAGCTTCATCGAGAGCCGCTTGGTCTAGAGCATCCATTCCGATGATTTCTTCAGCAATCTCATCGTTCACATGATGGACAGCTTTCAAGACGCCTTTTCCCATATATCTTGTTTTATCGCCATCGCGCAATTCCACTGCCTCATACGAACCGGTTGAAGCGCCGGAGGGTATCGCAGCCCGACCTAATGCACCACACTCTAAGGTTACTTCTACTTCAACCGTAGGATTTCCACGAGAATCCAAAATTTCTCTGGCAAAGACATCAACAATCAGTGTACTATTCATGATCTTCAATCTCCTTTTTTTGTCTCCAAATCAGCGAATGCCCTGTCATCTCTTGAGGTTGTTCCAGAGCCATGATCTCCAAAATGGTTGGGGCTATATCCGCCAGTCTTCCCTGGTTTCTCAAGCGCAGGGAGGATCGGTTCGATACCATAATAAAGGGAACCGGATTACAGGTATGTGCCGTATGCGGTTCTCCGGTGCTTTCATCCAGCATTTGCTCGATGTTACCATGATCTGCAGTGAGCAACAGTACTCCATCTTTTTTTGCTACATCTTCTACTAACGTTCCCACGGCTTGGTCTAAGGTTTCCATGGCTTTCAAAGCCGCTTGCCAGTTCCCTGTATGACCTACCATATCTCCGTTTGCAAAATTAACTAATATGAAATCATATAGGTTGCTTTCAATTGCCTTTGTCAGAGCATTGGAAATCACTGGCGCACTCATCTCGGGCTGCAAATCGTAGGTTGTCACTTGGGGTGAAGGAATCAACAACCGTTCTTCTCCTGGGAATTTTTGCTCAGCACCACCGTTGAAGAAGAAGGTCACATGGGCGAACTTTTCTGTCTCGGCTAGTCTCAATTGGGTTTTACCCGCTTTGGAGAGCACTTCTCCTAAGGTCTGATTCATATCGACCGGACAAAATGCCACCGGAAATGAGAGGTCTTCATGGATCTTCGTCATAGAAGCAACTTCAACCTGAGGCCAGATTGAGCGATGAAACCCTGTGAATTTGGAATCTGTTAAGGCAAATGCTAATTGCCTACTTCGATCTGCTCGAAAATTAAAGAAAAATACGGAGTCGCCATTCAGAAGGGGGCTTGCCCCTGGTAAGATGGTGGGCTCGACAAATTCATCGGTGATATTCTTGGCATATGCATCTTCTACTGCATTTAAAGCTGATTCGGCGTGCAGACCTTGATTCTCCGTCAGAGCGCGCCAAAATTTTTCAGTGCGGTCCCAACGCTTGTCTCGATCCATCCCATAAAAGCGACCACTGACGGTCGCGATTTGTCCAACCTTATACATCTTAAATGCATCTTCAATTTGCTTTAGAAAGGTGGCTGCACTCTGGGGAGGAACGTCGCGTCCATCGAGAAAAGCGTGCAAATAAAGCTTGTGAAAATCGAAGTGATCGGCGATTTTTAGAATTTCTACGACATGTTGGATGTGACTATGTACGCCTCCATCGGAGAGGAGACCCACGAGATGCAAAGAGGAATTCTTGGCCTTGGCATTCAAGATTGAATTGAGAATGACCTGGTTTTGTGCAAATTCTCCCGAGGTGATGGCGTGATTTAGTAATCCCAACCACTGATAAACCACCCGACCTGCACCAATATTGAGATGCCCGACGTTACTGTCGCCCATTTGCCCCGGAATCAAGCCAACTTCAACCCCACTGGCTTCTAACGCGGTCCATGGGTATTGGGAAAAGAGTGCTTCCAAATTTGGAGTCTTCGCTGAAACAAAGGCATTGGCTTCGCGAGAAGGAGATAACCCCCAGCCATCTAAAATACATAAGACGACGGGCTTAGGTGTTTCTTGCATGATTCGCTCCTCCCGCTTGGTCCAAGATCGCCAAAAAATCGGATGCTTTTAGGCTGGCACCACCAACCAACGCGCCATCGATTTCATCCATTTCAAGATATGCAGCGATATTACTGGCTTTGACGCTGCCACCGTATAACAAGGGAACTTCATCTGCTTGCTCTTCATCTCTCTGATAAGCGATTTCCTGATGAATCTGTTTCATCATGGCTCTTGCAGTCTCCGGATCGCAATGCACACCGGTTCCAATCGCCCAAACTGGTTCATAGGCAATAGGAAACAACCTCGCTTCGGGGCCAAGTTTCTTCAAAACGGAGAAAATCTGCCGCCGAACCACGGTTTCAGCTTGATTCGATTCGCGTTCTTCCAAGGTCTCTCCAACACAAAGAATCGGCGTTAACCCAACAGAAAGCAACGACACTACCTTTTCGGCAACTTCATCATCGCTTTCGGCGTAGTTTTGACGACGTTCGCTATGTCCGACTAAACAATGGCTACACCCAGCACTATGTAACATCGGGGCGGAAATCTCACCTGTAAACGCTCCTGAGATGGCAGCATGGGTGTTCTGTCCGGCAATAATCCACGGTGTTTCCCGAAGCAACTCAACCGCTAAAGGAATCCACAGAAACGGAGGACAAATTCCAGCTACAAGATTCTCCGGCAGTGGATAAGCCGCCAGTTTTTGCAATAAGTCATGAGCTTCCGGAAGCATTAAATTCATCTTCCAGTTGCCGATGATCATTTTTTTCTTCATAACACTCTCCTACTTGGTACTCAAGCAATCGATTCCGGGAAGAATCTTCCCTTCCAAAAATTCTAAGGAAGCTCCGCCTCCGGTAGAAATATGACTCATTCTTTTTGCTAGCCCGGCTTTTTCAACCGCGGCCACTGAATCACCGCCACCAATCACGGAGATGGCATGCGAATCGGCAATGGCTTGGGCAACACCATAGGTCCCCTTGGCAAAGGCCGGGATTTCAAAAACCCCCATCGGCCCATTCCAAACCACCGTTTTCGCTTCTCTCAAAACTTTGGCATACTTTTCAATGGTTTCGGGTCCAATATCCAGCGCCATTTCTTTATCTTCTAATTCACCGGGTAAAACAACTTTTGCAACCGCAGACTCGGCAATAGCATCGGCAACCACCAAATCCACCGGCAACAACAGCTGTACTTTCACTTTTTTGGCCTCTGCCATAATCTCCCGAGCCAACTCGGTTTTATCGGTTTCAACTAAGGAAGAACCCATAGAAATCCCTTGCGCCAATAAAAAGGTGTTCGCCATCCCGCCACCAATGATTAGCGCGTTAACTTTCTTAAGTAAATTCATCAGAACTTCGATTTTATCAGAAACCTTAGCTCCACCAATCACCGCAACAAAGGGGCGTTCCGGTTGTTCTAAGGCCTTCCCCAAATACTCCATCTCTTTTTCCATGAGGAAGCCCGCCCCAGACGGCAAATAGTCGGCTACCCCTGCGGTTGTAGCATGGGCACGATGAGCCGCTCCAAAAGCATCGTTAATAAATAAATCGGCATAAGAAGCCAGCTCTTTGGCAAGGTTTGGGTCGTTCGCTTCTTCACCGGGATTAAAACGACTATTCTCCAACAACAAAATCTGACCGGGCTTCAAAGAAGTCGCCAGCTTTCTCGATTCTTCTCCCACGAATTCTTTACTGTAGAAAATGGAATGTCCTAGGCATTCTTCAACACGCGTTGCGACCGCAGCTAGCCGAAACTTATCTTGAACCTTCCCTTTGGGTCTGCCAAAGTGACTCGTCAAGATCACAGAACCCCCTTGCTTTACGATATACTCGATGGTAGGAAGAGCGGCTCGTATTCTGGTGTCATTGGTAATCTGACCGGCATCATCGACCGGGACATTAAAATCAACGCGCAATAAAACCTTTTTCCCTTGCAATTCGTAATCTTTTACCGTTTTCTTTTGCATCCTAAGAACCTCCTTTGTAACAAAAACAAAGCGGTAGATGAAACCGCCCTGTTCTTGCGAATTCGTCTTTAGAACCCTTTCGCTGCAATATAAGCTGCCATTTCACAGAGTCGACACGTGTAACCCCATTCGTTATCATACCAAGCAAGAACTTTAACTTGATGATCGCCCATGACCATGGTCAATTGACCGTCAACAATAGCACTGTAATCAGAACCTTTGAGGTCGATTGAAACAACAGGATCATAGGTCACATGGAGAATACCTTTCATTGTGGTTGCTGCCGCTTTTTCAAAGGCTGCATTCACACTCTCAACGGTGACAGGTTTTTCGGTGTCTACGACGAGGTCTACGATGGAAACAGTGGGTGTAGGAACACGCAAGGCCAAGCCATTTAATTTGCCTTTTAATGCGGGTAACACCTGTGCCACGGCTTTGGTAGCTCCAGAGGTGGTAGGAATAATCGATAACGCCGCTGCTCTGGCTCTACGTAAATCTTTATGGGATTTATCTAAAGTGACTTGATCATTGGTATACGCATGAACCGTTGTCATTAAGCCTTTTTCGATTCCGAACACTTCATGCAATACTTTAGCTACCGGAGCAAGGCAATTGGTGGTGCAGGAAGCATTGGAAATCAGAAAATGCTCTTTGGGGTCATACATTTCTTCGTTGACGCCCATAACTAAGGTGACATCTTCCTTTTTACCCGGCGCCGACAACAAAACTTTTTTAACGCCGACTTGTTGATACAACATTGCTTTTTCGCGTTCGGTAAATTTACCGGTGCAGTCAATGACTAAGTCTACCTTTAAATCGGACCAAGGCAGGTTCTGAGGTTCGCGCTCTGAAGAATAGCGAATTTTTTTGCCGTTGACAATCATCAAATTTTCTTGTGTCTCTACAGTGCCTTTCCATGGCCCATAGGTGGAATCATATTTGAAAAGATGTGCGGAGCTTTCCACGCTGCCATTACTGTTGATTGCTACCAGTTGAAGTTCAGAATGGTCTACCAGCATTCTTGTAGCCAGACGGCCAATGCGCCCGAATCCATTGATGGCGACTTTGATCATAAGAAATAACCCCTTTCATAAGACAATATTCATCCCTTTAATTCGATTTTGAAAGGTGAATTCCTCTATTTTAATAGTACAAAAGGGTAAATGTTCGTGTTAGAAACCGTTTTCTTTTGACAGTGTACTATCGTATTTATGTAATGTCATAGATTGACGTTTCGTGTGAAATACAGGGTTATGGGAGTAATTATCCCCAAATACTACATAATTCTTCGATTTTAATTGCGTATTCCACGCCGATTTCCATACTCTACAAAACTCGTGTGGGCACTTGGTGGGCAGACGGTGGGCAGAGCGTTTTACGTATTTCTCTTAGCCAAAATTCTTTCAAGAATAACGATTGATCTTACCATGTCTTCGCTCAAATCGAAGCCGTTTCCTGTGCCTTGCAGGGTTCCTTCTTCAACAAGTTTTTGTATGGTCGGTCGGTACCACAACGGGAGTTCGTCAAGCTTTTGATACCGCTTACCTTTTTCTTCAAGTTCGACTTCATACAACTCACCGCTCGGCTTATAACCCAACGCATTGGTGTAAGTTCCGTAAACATCTCGAATGTATCGACCTGGACCACCTGGCAAAACTTGCCCGTCAATTCCATCGTGCAGTTCGCCTTTCTCTCCAAACGCATAAAACCCACGATGTTCAGGATCAACCAGCTTCTTAAACCCATACCCCACTGTTTTCACATGTTCCTTTATCCAGGGCAATTTATATGGATCAAGAATCAAATCTTTCCACTCGGCCGAAGGGTAGATACTTCGACCGAGTATTTTTTTCTGATAGGTTTCCGGTTCGACGGCTATTAGCATCCAGTGATGGTGTGCAGGGTAGCCGTCGAATTTGTTGGAAGGAAGGTGAGCTTTTAGCACTGTGTATTTCATTGACTCTCACCCTCCTTTTCTCTGTCCGTTAGCTCGATTTTTGACTTACCACCCAACAGATCGATTGCACTATACAGAACCTCTGGCAACGGGATTTCCATCAGTTTGGCAAGTTCGAGGATGCTCACTCCTTCAAAGAATGCGAAACCGAAAACGGCTGCAGTGCGAATGTAATTGATTTCAAGTAATAAATCCATGCGATAAGCCATAGCAACAAGCGACAAGATTACGATTTTTCTTGCAAACCCTTTGATTCCGATTGAAGATGATAGGCCTTTCACCGCATCACCTTTTTTTGATTTGTGGAATACAGCAGCAGCGGTAACACCCAAAAACATGTCGAGCAACATAAAAAACATTAGTGTCTTAATCATTAAATCCCACCCACCAAACAAATGCCCGACAACACCTCCGGCTAAAGCTACCACGATTCCAACCCCCTCTTTCTTTAACATTTCCTTTTCCCCCTTCTCTTTTTATGGCAAGGCGGTTGCAGTAACAACCGCCTTTAACCCTACTTAAACGGATTGAATGATTTAGGATAAAAGATTGCCCACAAAGCAGCTTTTTCCTCGCGTTCAAGCCGTTGTGCATCAAGATAGTCCGCAGTTTCTTCCTGTGTGACACCTGATGCACCAATCGTTGCACCATACGCTTTTCTGCCTTCCAGTAAAGCGATATATTGTGCTAAGCCAACTCCTTCTTCCGTTGCCTGTTTTGCGTTGTTGATCCAGGAGGAATCCTCAACGTATCGACCGTTGGATGCGGTGGACAATGATTTGCTCTTAGCATAGTCCAACACGGCATTTTCAATCTTGGCTCGAAGCACATCGTTTCCTGTCCGGTAGATATCTGTCTTTTTGATTCCATCCATCAGCTCGTTCGTCATCGATCTGTAGTTATCAAGGTACTTGACGGCTTCAGCTGGTTTCAAGGATTCGACCGTGACCTTTGGAACATCCGGTTCTGCACTCGGAAGACTCGCTTTCCCTTGGAATTCCGGTGGTGCATTACCTGCTTTCTTATAACGACTTCTCATGCCTTCATCAATCTTACTGGCTGTATAGCCGTTCTCAATCAACGACCTCATTATGTTGTTATACGCATTCAGATCACCTTCACGATGCGCTTGAAACAACAGATCAATATAACGTGCTGCATTAGCTTGATTTCTAACATCGTATTGCATATTCATCACGCTATACTGTGCTTCATAGCCGTCGAAGAAGTTCAATGTGTTTCGCATTAAATCGGAAATCTCTCTTGTGGCACTGGAAGCAGGAATACCTGCTGTTTCAAATACCACCGATGCCATGTTGTAAAGTCTTGCTGCGAGAGTATATTTGCCATCATCCAATCTCGAAAACGCTCTCCACGCTTTTTCTATCAACTGCGTATCAAGGCGTTCCACCGAATACCCTTGCATGATGGACAACCAATCTCGAACATACGGTAACATATCCAACGGCTCGTACTTTACGTTATCAAACCATTTCTCGAAGAATTCCTTGAAAAATCCTTCTTCCGGTTCATCTTCATCGCGCCACATATCCATCAATGCCCGGGCAATGCCCGTTACTGCTACCGTTGCTGCCCATGCAGCGAATGTTCGCTTGACCTTTGATGCGTTCTCCGTTGTCCTATTAGACTTGAAATTCCGAACGGCAGTGTTCAACAGATTGTAGCTCTTTAGTGGCTCACTCATAAAGCTTGTTACCATCTTGGAGAATGTGCCACCACGCATTATGCCGGTCCTGTGAAGCACGGTATCAACGACCTGGGTTCTGTCAATGATCTCGGAGAATCTTGCGCCAACGTGTTGGAAGAATTCTTCGCTTCCTGCTTCAAGTTCCGGTCGCAAGTCGGTTGTTTCGATTTCAACCGCTCTCCACAACCGCAACCATGCAAACCTATCTGCAGCACCGACACCGGCCATCATCTTATCGGTAATGTTCTCTTTACCGAGGAACACGTTCCGAAGTTGCCGACCAACGTCAAGGGTGAAATATCCCCAGTCTTTCCACTGTGCAATCGGTGCGTAGGTTTTAACGAGTTCCCAATCCACCTTGCCCATCATTCCTTTGGCTAAATACTTCGGATCAATCATAGCCGAAGCTCGAACCAGCGAAGTGGGTTGCTGTGCAATCACGCGAAGGTTTAACCCGATGACCGCGCTCTTGTATTTGGAAGTCAGCCAGTTTGCGAATTGGCTTTCTGGTTCCGTTCTCATACCTCCGTTTATATCGACAATCAACTTTTTATAATACTGTTGCATCCTATCACCATACCGTTTTGCTATGGCGAGTTTCACGGTTCCTTGCGATACTTGCTGATTATAGATACGCTGCAAGTCGCTCAAAGCCGGAACGAAAGCGTTATACGAGCTGTATTTGTCCACATGGTTAGAGAACACATCGAAAATGTCTTCCATGTAAATCGGGTTCTTCGCACCTTGAATACGCTTCTTAGTAGAACCCATATTGCGCAAGGTTCTGTCTAAAATCTTACCGATTTCTTCACTCAAATAATCCTTTGCCGAAACAATCGGGAAATAGTTTTCTTCGGTGAATTTTCGGTAGTCATACATCAGCAGGGAAACCTCATTGCCCCATTCGGCAACCTCGCTCATGAAGAAGTCACTGACACCTAATGCAATACGTTTCTGTGCTTCCGTTAGCATGTCACCTTCGACGATTTGGCGAATCTGTGCTTCGGATAATTGAACGGGTTCATAGCCACGTTGAACCTTGCCAACGGCTACCGGACTCGATCCCTTCACAACATAATCGGTAGGAACGATACCTCCATACACGATATGTTCGACCGCCTGATTTTGACGAACGGTGACATACAAGCTCATCCACTGTGCAACCGTCATTCTCAACCCGTAGCGCTCAATCAGCTTCGCTTTAGGACCACTCCATTCTTCTACCTTCTCGTCACCAATTAAATCGAGCATGTATTCCTCGGCGTGTTTAAGCATCTTAATTTTCTTGTCCATGCCATCACGTATGCCTTTTTGGAACACTTCTTGGAAGGTGGTACCGATCCTCTCTGCAAAGTCTAAGGGTGCTAACATGTCCGTGCTTACCATATCGCGTGGTGCTTGAAGCAACCCGCTCTCGAATCTTGAATAACCCTCGATTGGTTTTTTAACCAATCTTCCGTTTTCCGTTACCGTTTCATAGGACAATTCATCTGCAATCTGTTGCGACGTTACATACACATCAGCACTCTTTGCATCGGTGAAAAGTCGATTCCGCATCTTGATATACGAACCAATGCCCGCCAATGTATCGTTCAGTATCTGAAGTTCATCAAGACTCATAGAACCTTCCTTAGTTCTGTCGGTAAAGGATTTCGTTTTCATGATTTTAGCCAGGTCAATCAAGTTATCTGCCAGATCAACGTCGATTAAATGAGTATCTCCATTGTCGTCGTTGTCAAGGCCACGAATGTATGCTGCAATCTCAACCAATCGCTTCAGATCTTCCTCCAACGGCTTACCGCCCTTTTCAAAAGGTCTAATGATACGAGTGATATCAACCACTGCCTGTTCCATGTCGTGTGGCATGTGAGCTTTGTCGGTCGGGTTGAAAGCAAGTGTATTTAGTTTATTGATCCGTTGGTGAATCGCTTTTCGCACTGCAGTTCTCTCGGTTGCTTGGATGAATTTCCGAATAGCAAGATTATTAGAGTTTTTGCGTTTCTGCCGTTCGACTTCAACGCGCTCTTGTTGTTTCTTTTTGTGTCGAATGATACGCGCTTCGGCTTTTAGCTTTTCCTTTTCGATTTTAAGCTTTGCCGCTTCTTCAACAGCTGCAATTTTCTTCTTCAAGACTTCCTCGGCTTCGGCTTCGCCTTGTTTCTTCGCTTCAGCTAACGCCTTTTTCCGTTCGTCGCGGATTGCCGCTTTCAACTCTTGTTCGCGTTCTCTGACTTGTTGCCTTGCATAACGAATCTTTTCCTTGTCGGCTTCTTCCAATGCTTTTTGCAAAGCTTCTTTTGCCTTTTCGCGCTCGGCGGTTACTTGCTCAATGCGAAGCGATCGTTCTTTTAGCACGGCTTCGAGTTCCACTACATCGTCATACGCTTCGAGAATCTGCATCGATACATCCGGAAGGTATTCGTCAATGTTGATGTCCATATAGCCGCTTGTCATGATGCTGGTGGCTTCCGTTGCCGTGATAAGGTTCTGTAGCATTCCTTCTGGATCGCGTTCATCTCTATCGAACAAGTCCGGATAACGTGTTACCAACTCGCCATAAACAACGTCGATTCCTAATACGTTTGCACCACCGCTTTCGATTTGCTTTTGAGATGCAAACTTCAACCTGCGATACTTCTTCTTTAGCATTGCTACGTCTTCTTTGGCTGCGTGTGTCGGGATGATGTAAACACGCCGCAAGAATGCCCTGATTTCCTTTGCGACTTCGTTATCGGTTCTAACGGTTTCAACGATTCGCCCTAAAACCTCACGAGCCAACTCCTGCGAAAGTGCTTCAGCGTATCCGCGGATTGACGAATCACCTTTGCCCTTGTTGGATTCATAGAGTGCATCGAATATCTCTTTAGCCGTTTTCACAAAGGCATCGAGTTCCATGTCCGACGATTGCTCTTTCAAGAATCGTTTGGCAAATGCTTCGATTTTTGCGGTGTCCGGTTTGACTCTGCTTAACTTAATCTGCTTTCGATATTGATCGTATCGCTTTTTGAGAAGTGCATTCTCTTTCTTCAGTAACCTATTCTCTGCTGCAAGGTTTTCGGAACCACGTAGCTGAAACAACTGTACGCCTTTCTCAACTGGTCTAACATAGTAACCGTATCTCGCTGATTGCGCTTCTAATGGAGTTAAATCCTCCATCTGACCTTCGATGATTTCACGGATGCCTTCTTCCAACTCAGCACGTGACAAGTCTTCGTAATCATCCCAATTTCCACCACTAACCTGTTCGGCTAAACTTTCCAAATCGCTTCTTCGGTATTTTTTGAGATTTTTGAGGATTGTTGTCAGCGGAGTCTTGACGGTAGCATCTCTTTCTTCTTGAATGAGGTTTTCTATTTTGTTTTTGAGTTTCAGCAGCTCTTTTTCTGTTTTTTTGCGTTCCACATCGGTCATGAATGGAAACTCTAATTCATACTCTAATTCTTCGATTTCCTCTCTTAGAGCTTCGATGTCGTTTTCCAATTCGTATGGTCGCAAAGAGTATCTCACATCGTCGTTTGCGGTCGGGTTGAGATTGTCGATGGATTTGATTTGTTCGGGGGAGAAAGCTACATATTCAGCGTAACTGTTGTTTCTGTCATACCCTGTATATATTACACCGTCATAGCCTTTCCTTTTAAGCTTTTTGGTTAATTCGAATGAATAATTATTTTCCCTGATGAAAGAAATCATTATAGCTATTTCGCTAATTCCGCTTTCTCTATATCGTTCTGCCCTTTCGTATTTTGTGTTGAACAGTTCCTCGTAATCTCTTATGCTTTTGGTTTCGTCAATGATATATGGATTTTTAATATCAAGATAAGTTGCCATAACCTTGTCTCCGTAAGTTTTGGCAATGTTTTCTTTGTTGGTAAAATAAAAGCCTAATCCATAAAATCCTTGATTGCCACGATTATAACCAACGTATTTTTTATTGAATTTGGTAAAATCTTTATCTGTTCCGTGATACACCCTTAACAGATTACCTTCTTCATCCCTTACCTTGCTGTCTTTGAAAAACTCTGCTTGCTGTGAGGTTAAGGTTGCACCTTCTGAATCGCGCAGGGAGAACAACGGTTGCCCTTCGGTCAAGACACTTTGCTTCATGGCTTCTGTGATACGTATGGCAGGTACTAAACCGACTTTATCAACCTCTATTTCCTCGACCTTGCTTCCCCATTGTTTCACATACTTGTTGAGGAATTTCGGCACGTTTTGTGAGGACTTGCCGCCTATGTCGTAGAAGTTTCGCATACCTTCGCCGCTTGTCTTCAAATCGGAACCTTCAAGAGTGACTACTTCCCAAGAATTAGTTTCGGCATATTTATCGTCAGCCATCTTCATCATTTTCTTGCCCAACTCTGCCCCAAAAATTCTTTTAACCCTTTTTGTATTAAATTTGCCGGATGCAGACAGTACCTTGCTATCGTTTTTATCATAAGCACCCGTATAGTAATTGCCGTCACCGTAAGAAGCGATTGTAATTCTTGATAGTACCTTTTCCAAATTATACCTTTCAACCTGCAGCCATCCAGGGGACCATGCCATATAGTCATAACCTTTTTCAGCCACTTCTCTAATCATCCGCTTCAATACTACTTCGTGCCACGTTTCGCCGAATGGAGCATAGGGAACAGCACCAGTATCACTTTCATCAATCTTTTCTTCTGCGACAATTCTTTCTACCGTTATTGTCGAATCATCTTCCATCCAATTTGAAATGATGTAAATAATATCCGCTTTGTGGTTCTCATCGTTCCAGTCCATTTCGTAAACGCGAAACTCGTTTTCGGTGTCATTGTGAATTACGAAATTACGCAATACCTCAACAGGTAAATCATCAAGTTCGAGTGATTCAACATTTGCTTTTCCCTTGCCAATATAGCCTACATCTCGACCTCTTTCGTGCCAATCCGATTGTGCTTCATCAACGAACAGAATCACCGTTCCGTTTTCCATTTCCGTGACTTCCGAAACCCTTGCGTGAGCGAAAATCGGGGAATCGCTATCCCAATGGTTAGGGGCGGTACCATATCTGTTGTCCGGAAAGGTAAGCAGAATTTCTCGGTAGTTTTCTCCCTCGATGGAATACTTTCGGTAATACCTGGTGTTGTCATACGTTAAATAAGTACCGGCTTTTCTGTGTTGATTTGCGATTCTTTTAATGGTTTGAAACTCACTGCCAATACCCTCGAATTCCCCTCTGATGGGATAATAAAGATTTTGATACGGGGCATTGTCGTCAAGATCAGATGTAGCAGCTATTGTTCTTACCTTGTCTATCAAAGCTTTTCTTATTTTTTCCGAATAGTCGTTTTGATATACACGGTCAAGAGTCATTCCGTTTAGTGAATCAGGTAAAACCTCATTGAAAACATTCATCCATTCGTTTTTCAAGTTTTCCATTGCTATATCGAACTGATTTTGAAGGTTTTCCAAAGCCGTTTTCTCGTATTCATCCGGACTTATCGTTTCGCGAGTCTTAACCTTTTCGGTGATTTTTAGATCCCTGTCTTTAAGATGCCCGAGCAACTCTTCTTTTTTAATCGACTTTCTACCCTCAACAAGTTGCTCAATGCCCATCCATTCAATTTCTTCTTTTGATACTTTTCTACCGAGAAGGAAGTTTACCAATCCGTTTGCCGCGAAGGTGTCTTGCTTTGCTTCCTGTACCGTTTTGGCAAGTTTGCTGTAAAAAGTACTAACTTCCGTTCCGTCACGAAGGGAATACTTTACCCACGATGTTTCCGGTTTCATCTCGCGAAGCTTTTTCTCTAAAACTGCCTGGCGATCATAAATCTTGTTCCATTCGTCTCCACTCGAATAGTCTTCCTCGTCAAACATTCTCCCTAATTCATTTAGTCTTTCGATGTTCTTCAAGTATTCGTTCTTCGCCCTGGTATATGCCCCGTTTTTCTTAGTGAAGGTCACCTTGTCTTTCAAAGCAGTTCCATCAGGTGTGGTATAACCCCAAACAATTTCTGTATTAGGATATTCCTTTTGAAGTTCTTGCAACAATCTCGTCGCAACACCCATCCTGCGCATCGATTCTACGGTGTTAATAAACTTGATATATGGCTTACCTTGATATACTGAATACTCGATAAACCCTGCTTTTATACCATCTACAACGGCTGTCATTATCATTTCATATTGACCGCTACTATAACCCACCGTTTCGTCGGTAATTTCAACTTCAGAACCTCTTAAACTGTATCTTGCATCATAGTTTTTCTTGTCGAAGCGTTTCGAGAGAGGAATGACCTTGCCTTCGTCATCATGAACAACTGCATCAAACAACTTACGGTTGTTCTTGGTATTCTGATAAGCATAATTTTTGCCGTCGTCGTAACCGTATTCTTGAATCGAATTGGCATCGGTAAAAACGTGTTTTGCATTAACTAATTGTGAAATGATTCTAAACGACCCATTAATGTGGGATTTCCCGTGTTCCATAGCATAGTCACGAGTAAGTGTAATCCAATCGCCGTTACGAATTTCGCTTTCTTTGACATTTTTCGGTACTGCTCTGTAAACCCAAATCTTAGCATCGGGTTTACCCTTAACCTTTCTCAATTTGTTTACTGCTTCGTAATCACGAGGTTCACCCATTCCATAGTATCTTGCACCGTTTGATGAATACAGATCATCAGGGTACAAATCCGTTAAGTCATCAATGCTTTTATTAAATCCGTCATTAGTAGGTGCTTTGTGCCACATTTTGTATGATTCGTCTTGAATATACCCCTGTTTATGAGCATACTCCGCCACCATTTTTTGAGCTTTTACGAGATCGTTTTCTTTAACTGCTTTAAGATACTCTTTATCGAGTCGCTTTTTGTCTGCAGCTCGAAGGGAGAATTGAATATCCGGTTTTGGCTTAGATGTTCTCTCTTTATAGGCATTGTCGGAATACGGCATTTGCCATGATATTACGGAGGTGCCGTTGTGTTCCACATAGCTGAAATAATTGTTTTCGTTTATAGTGATTCCATCAATCAATGATCCCTCTTTGATTAGTTTCTCCATGGATCGCTTGAACAATCTCGTTTCCTTCTTGTTTTGAGCTACAACAACGGTGTAAACTGCGCCATACTCCTTCATGCGATTCTTGAAAAAGTTTGAAACATTAGCCATCTTAACTTCGTCTAATGCGCTTAACAAAAACGAGTCCTCAATCTCCATCATTGCAGACAATTCGCCTTTTGCACTTATAAAAAACGCGACACTTTGATCCTTGCTTAGCTGGGTTAGCTTTGCAGCAGAAGCGAGTTTCTGTGGTTTTAGAAAATCTTTTCCCGATATACCTTCTCGAATGAATTCTTTACGATAAAGGCCTTTAAGCAGCTTGTCGCTTCCGACCGATAAATCTTTCATTGCGTGCCAAAGTCGCTTTGGGTTCGTATCAATTCCAATTTCGGTGTATTTGCCGGAGTTAATAATGATGTGGTTAATAAACCCGGGAATCTTTTCGAAAAATCCGGCTGTAACAATCAAGTCTTCTTTGGATGCTTCGGGTATTCCCGAAGGATGGTTGTGTAATAAGTAGTACCCATCGGCACCCAATCTGTCTTTAAGACTTGTTAAATCTCGAGCTGCACCATCCCAATCTTCGTTTATAAAAGCCTTGGCAATCGACGGTAATCTGCTTGAAACGGCGCTTTGCCCAACAATCTGATTTCCTTTAACGAAAATTACTCTGAATGTTTCAAATCTCGGATCACGATAGATTTGTGCTATTAAAGCCAACTCTCTTGTGTCTTGAAATGTGATACCTGTTAGATTGACTCTACCCGTATCAATCAATTCGTCGATGAACCTTTTGCCAATCAACTTTCCTTGTCCAGTGAAATTGACGGTTCCTTGCTTGCGGAAGGGTTTATCTGTGTCTTTGGCTATCTCTAACGACTCGGACAACGTCATTTGGGTGTCAAGAAGGTCGATAACCGCAATCTTTGCCAAATTGAAAGCAGGGTGATTAACGCGATCATAATATTTTGTTCCGATTAACTTGATGATTTCTTCCTTGGTATTGATCTGATTGTAATAATCGTCTTTTTTTCGCAAAGAGAACATAGACTCGTCGGACCCAGATGTTTCGTCAGAATCGGTTTCTGCCTTGCCTTGCACCGAAGCGCCTTTCAATGCTTCCATCCATTTGGCTTGTGCCTGTTCCATGGCTTCCTGATAACGAATAAACTCTGCTTTCTCGGCATCGGTTCCGTTCCAGGTCGCAATGGTGTTCTTAATCTTGCGAAGGGTTTTACGAATCGCTTCAACAATTTTTCGACCAATGGTAACTGAACCATTGTATTTCTCGATGAATTTCTTCGGATCATCAAACGCTTTCGCGATTTCGTTTGCTACCATTTCGTCTTGCGCTTGTTCAACAGAAAGCTCTACGTTGTAGTTAGACATTGCCCAGTCGGAATAGCGTTGAAACGCATTTTCGCCTTGGGTGTCAATGATTGCCTTTACCACTATATCCTTAAACTCTTGATAACCTTTGCTATTCTGCTTCTGAATCGCATGAGTGACTTCGTGAACAGCAGTCTTGAAGGTTTTGTTGTCCAGGTCGGCATTTAGGAAAATCGTTTTAGTGTTCGGATCATAGAATCCATTTTGTTCTGCAAACCCTTCTACGGTATCGGCATCAACGACTGCTTTCCCCTCCGCATTGCTTCCTACCTTCGGGGCGATTACAATTCGATTGCCTACTTGCTTTGCAAACAGATCAAGGGATTTACGAGTGGCAGGATTCAACTTCTCCGCATAGGTGTCTTGAAGCAACCCGTCTTCGGCAGTTTTTAGGAATTCGGCTCGTTGGCTTCTAATTTCGCTTTGAGCTTCCGACCAGGTCTTAACGGTTGATTCTTCAATCGTGATTCTGTCCTTTTGAGCCGCTTCATAGAACGCACGTAGTTCGTTCTCGTTGCCATCACCAAGTAGGGATTTCGCTTCGTCAAAGCTCTTATTCGAGCTTAATCCGGTGTTATAAGCAACCGTCATTCTGTTTCTGATTGCTTCTTCGTCTTTGGGGTTGCTAATAACCGCATCCCGATACGCTTTTGATCCTTCATCACCTAACGCACGGAAAACGTCTGCAATCTCTCCTGTGGAAGCTTCAACGAGTGCTTCCTTCTTCGCTTGAACACCTACGCTTTTTGCTTCGTCAGCACTAACCGCCGTTTTAATGGCGCGTTCGTTTTGAGCAATACGTTCTGCACTTCTGCGTTGAACCACCCTGTTACCTATTTGTGTGGTTGCTACGGCCGGCGCACCCATCATAGCCGCGATTTTAGCACCACCTGCAGCGGATTCTTTAATTCGTTGCCAATCTTCTTCAGATGTAGCCGTTCTTTCAAGACCGTCATTACGCATGGCGGTCTTTTCTGCTTGTATGGCAATCGCTTCTTGTGCTGCTTCTTCCCCTGCTTCGGAAAGGATGTTGATTCCATAACCCTTCAGCACGGACAAAAGCTTCTTCAAACCGGATTCTGCAGCTTGTTCCATACCCTCCCTGGCAAGACCTTGTGCTACCTTCTTCACACCAAAGCTACCAACCGATTTCAGCAAATCACTAAAGCCAAGCACGTTGAAGCTTAGAATCGTTTCTGCTGACTCAACCATTGCTGACAAGAACGCTTCGTTACGTGAAATAGCAATCGCCGTTTCTTCGCTGACTCCAAGCTCTTTCAATCCTTTGTAAGAAGCACCACGCATGACATCGAAGCTCTGTTTCCCTGCAGCTAAACCGCCAAGGACCTGTGCCGCCTTTGCATACCCTGCACCACCTGTTGCTGCACCGATTGCCATTGCACCAAGTTGTGCCGGAACCTGTGCTTGAATCTGATCTGCAAGTTGTGGTAGGTATTGAGCCAAGTCCTTAGAAATCCAGTTTCCACGTTGCTGTTGGTTCCCTTCGGCATCTTCGGTAAACAAGGCTTCCTTCTGCTTCATCTGATAGTATTCGGAAGCAGAGGAAATCGCTTCTGCGGCTCGTTTGTTTTCCAATGACGGGTTGTTAATGTAACGGTTCCACGCCAGTGATTCGTCTTGACTTAATTGCCCAAGACCAAGATTTGCTTTTGACGTATCAACGAATCCTGTTCCGCGAACGTCTTCCTCGATCACGCGATCCACAATCGACCTGGTAGCGAGTTTCTTCTCTTGCGAAGTGTTCTGCTTTTCGAGCCGTGACATTTCGGTTTGCAGGGCATCTCTGCGTTGGTAGTCCGAAACATCATCCACCGCATACGAGTTCATCTGTTCGGTACGCAAAGCTAAATCCTGCTGATCCCTGCCAAGGTTCACCAGGTCGCGCTTCTTTTCTTCTTCGGTTACTCTGCTCTTGCTATCGTTAAAAGCGGTTTTAGACTTTGCCTTACGTTCCGCAATGATTTCCTCAATGGTTCGTGCCATTTGTGCCACCTCAATTCTTGTCTTTGTCCTTTGGTTCCATATCGTATTTAGCAGCGATTGCTTCGGCTACTTCGGGTGTCAGCAGGTGAGCATTCTTTTCGAGCCAAGCTGTGACGAAGTTATACGCATCTTCTGCATTTCGGGTGTTGGATAAACCGTCTGCAACGATCTGCTTCATAGCGGTATCAACGGTGTATGGTTTAGCAGGAGAACCTGTGGTGCCTTCGGCTTCCACTTCGTTGTCTGTTTTTGAGCCACCATCATCGGCTAATTTCGCATCGTTCACGCGCTTGTCTTCCCAGTATTTTGCCCAAGCCAAGGAATAATCGTTTCCTTCCTTTTCTTTTGCGAAGTTGAAGTCGCGCTCATCGGTTTTTTTCTTCCAATCGAATTCTGCTTTGTCCATACCTTTGTTGTATTCATCCATAGCAAGAGTTCTTTCGTATTCGGATTGCCACTGACGATCCCGAACACTGTCACGCGAAACATCATAACCGAAAGCACGATCTTTTTCGTAAGAAGAAACATCATCCTGATAACGGTTATAAGCGGTGTTTTCGAGTCCTTGAAGCATATCCAAATTCCCCTGTTTCATTTTGAGTTCGTTCATGTATCTTTCATACGCCATCTGTTCGAGTTCCGGCAGTAACTCTGTCACCTTTTGAGCATAAATCTGTTGTTGCTGTGAAGCTGCACTGGCTGCATAACTGTTCATCATGCCACCTGTGCGACCAGCAATCATGCCCATGGTGTCTTCCGCAGCACGGTTGCCTTCTTTGGCATACAGCTTCCGTAACTGTTGATACTTCATATCTGATTCTGGATCATAGTCAAACGGTGCCATACCCAAGATTTCTTTAATCAAAGAACCGATTTGATTGCCGTATGGACTCTGATACTCCGGTCGTTTCTGCTGAAGGAATGAAGCTGCATTCTTGACGTTCACCTGTGCTTTGAGCTGCTCTTGCTGCATATTCTCAAAGGCAGCGTTTTGAATGTCAGGATTGACGTTATAACCAATCGCAGACGGATTCGTCAGCTTGTCGGCACCATAGCCTTGAAACGTGCCGTTCTTAGTTACAGGAAGGTATTGAGCGTATTGATTGGTCTGCTCGTAATTCAAACCCTCACCCTGGATTTTCCGGTTCCGTTGAGCTTCCAACATAGCGGCTGATGCCAGGTCACCCCTCTTAACCGCATCCCCGATTAACGGTGTGTAATCTTTATCTTTATCATAGCTTTTGTTCATGCTGTCACCCCCTAAACCGATTCGAGTTCTTTGATACGGCGTTCAAGTGTTCTGATTTTTAATTCAAGTTGTTCGACCATATAACGAACATACTCGGCAATCTCTCTTGTGTCCGAATCCTTTGAATCAAGGAAACGAAGCTTTCTCTTGAAAGTAATTGATACTTTGTTTTCATCCATTAGTATTCACTCCCTACCACGAATTCTCGTTCCATACCCATGACTTTACATTCTCCACTACCCACCAATCGGATTGAGAAGCTGTCGCACCGCATAATTGGTATCGGTATGTTCATGGTTTTTCGACCTTCAAACCACGTGCTGAACACCTTGTTGAAAACACCATCATCGAATTGCACGTGAATTTCAAGAAACGAACCTGCAGCCATTTCAACACGCATAAATACCCTGTTGTGAGTTTTACGTGACAGGGTTTCACCATAGAAGGTAGTAAATTCTGCTTCCCACTCGACTTCTTCGGTGCTTTCGATATCGTTCAGCTTATACATGTAGTTGCTTCCACCATCGATCAAATACAAAGATCCGTCGTGATAAGCAAAGTCCACTACTGCAAGTTCGTCTTCCTTAACCCATAGTTTGGTAAGGTTATCATAAACATATAATCCCCATTCTCCTGTTTCGTTCTGCATGGACACATAATAGTGTGAGCCATCCACCCCTGCCACCGCATTGAAGAAGTTATTCAGACCGAGGTTATAGCTGACAAGTTGAGGAACACCACCGGAATAAGCGTAAATCCCTTCCTTCCCTTTGTAGAAAAGGGTTTCGTTGATTATTGCCATGCTCTTTTGACTTCCTGCTTGCACTCCTGAAATGTCATAGGATTGTACAGAAAATTCCGCAGGATAATCTCCGAAAACTCGATATAATTTATCCTCCTTGAAGCACAACACATCCCCCGAATAGGAGAACAAACCCGTAAAGTCGCCTGCCGAACCAATCTCTACAAAGTAACTGTCCGTTGAGAGCGCACTTAGTTTACGAAAATTCGTCGGATCTGCCCAAGCACTTGCATAAATCCCTTCGCTATTGACACCCCACAAGCGGTTGTCGTTGCCACAAATGAAGTCTAAATCGGGAACAGGTCGTTCAATCTTGACTTCTCCTGCTTCTGTTCCTGCCGTGAGTGCGCTTCCTTCCTCGAAGGTTATCTTTGTTGCTTCAACCGTCTTGATCGTCAGATCGTTTTTGTTATTATCCGGAATCGTTGTGCATCCACTGATGTTCACGATATCCCCTGCTTTGAAATGGTCGATAAACGATTCGATGTCTAAGGAGTTTATGCGGTCATAACTGATGGTTGTGGTTCCATTAAAACCCGTGTAACTGTCATATACATACCAAAACCCACCCGAATAACTGTTGTTAGGGTATGCACCTTCTGAACCATAAACATAACCAAGAAAGTTAGAGCCTTTATAGTAATAAGTTTCATAACCATAATACGGACCTAATGCCGACTTTGTAGATGATGTATAGTAATCATGGCCTTCGTAAGTGTGAGAAAAAGACAAAACGGTGATTGATGAACCTCCCCCAATGTACGTGCCTGACAAACTGCCAGTATCACGCGAATATCAGCCATAGGTAGTAAATGTTCCGGTGCTGGGATTGAATGAATAATCCGAACACGTGTAGCCACCGCTACCTTGCCCATACGCTTGTAGTCCTCCATCTACCCAAGAACCTTGATTGTAATATGTATATTCGTTATAACTTTCAACTAAGTTGTATTTTGCCCACTTGTGCTGATTGGCCGCCGTCACCACAGAAGATGACACTTCATAATAAACCCCTTCGCTGTTATCTTCACCTGTATATCCCGTTGTTGTCTTTGTTGGTATCACAAAAGAACCGCTTTCGAGAACTTTAGTCGGGATCAGCAGATCACCCTCCACAAGAGTATTAACGGCTACCTCTGCTTCGCCCGTCTTTACCCAACCGCCAATTTCGGACCATGAGAGAGCAGAATATTTCTTAACCACAGGAATGGCGGCCTCGGTATAGGTGAAGATTTTCTGCCCGGTTCCTCCCGATAAACTTGATGTGACTTCGAGATAGTCGTTATCTCCTGTTTTACCGAAGGTTGAGGAAGCCGATTCGGATATAACAGATGCAAACAGTCGGCTCAATTTGTTATTGACGAGATCGAGCATGAGCATGTCGGGATGAATCACCAGTTTGTTGCTAACTACCGCGAATTGCTTTATCCCTGGGGAAACGCTTCCTACCACCTGGCCTTTATATATTAAATCCGTGCCATCAACCACAATAAAGCCGTTGAAACTATGCAACGCTGTTGGCGAGGAAAAGCTATTGACTCTCGTTCTTCCCCTTCTCGTTGCAAGGTTAGGGAAAAATTCCGCCGAAACATTTTTGCAATCCTTCAATTCACCTTCCCTTGCACCGGAAGTAACATTTAGACCTCCGAAAGCAATGGTGTTTCGTTCTACCTTCTTCGGTTTTGTTCTCATAAAGGGTAGCATTACATCACCCCTTTCCACCTATAGTTGATATTGTCGTGATTGCGAATATACCAACGGCGGTATTCCTCATACAAACCATTAAACGCAGCCACGCTGTTGTTGTATGCTTCATACTCCTGCAAGAAATAATCGACCTGTGCAATGGCAAACAGTGCATACATGCTTTCGTAAGTGCCACTCACCGATAACGGTGCATCCCAATCTGCCGTTTCAACTCCGTCGATTGCTTCCAGGTCATATACTTCATTGACAATCTTCTGTTCTAAACTCCATGCCCAACCTGCTATTAGATCATCATTGAAAGTGGTTGAGGTAGGTCGAAGTTGTTTAGTGTCTGCCACCACCTTGTTCAGTGTCACCATGCTTTCGCCCCCTTAATACTCAATGTCAATGCTTCTAAGTTTCTCGTATTTGAGAATATCAATCACTTTACCCTTTAGAAACACAGTAATTTCTTTGTTGTTTACGTCTACTTTGTAATCATCCCAATCGTGCGGCTTATAAGTCTTGCTAAAGAAAGGTTCGAGAAGTGAAATCGTTAGTTTGTATGGCATATTCTCCCCTCCTAATACGTGAAGCTGATGTCAGAGCTTGTTTTAACGGAGTTGTTTTCCTTTGCACCGACTTTAATCATGTTCACGGTTCTTGTGTCCTTATTGACTATCCATACGTTTAGACTCATGGCAAGATCGAGTTGATTCCGCGCAGGTGCTGGAATCGTCGGTGTGGGATCATTTGTCCATGACGTTCTCTGCGAAGCACAAGTATTCGTCGATACGCAAAGGTTTAAGCCATCTACCTTTCGATAACAATCGGCGTGAATGTGTCCACCAAACCATCCAATAACCCGAATCGGACCTTGCGAAGTGAAATCCTTCGTGACGGAGTAGCTTATCCACGTGTGAAGGTCGGTATCAATTAAAGCGTAAGCATAGCCGCTTAAAGCCGTACCCTCTTGAAAGGCTTTAACTACGGTACGAATCTTTACTTGATCCCCACCATAACCATGGAATTCGCTTGTATCTCCGGTATCGGCATCGGTATATGGCACTTGGTGAGAGTAGAACGAAACATCCCAATCTGTTTTTCCAGTCATGTTCATAGCGTGATTCAGCACAAATTCTAACTGACGTTTCGTATTAACGGCACCCGATATGAAGCAATCCAATGTTCCCGCGTTGATGTAAGGTCTGCCCAGGTCGTCGTCATGCACTTCTTCCGAATTACAATAGATCAACCGATGTTTCTTCGCATAATCATCGACATAGAAATACCCACCCTTTGGGTTCGTTGCATCAAAGACTACTTCCAAATGAGAAGGCCAGTTATAACGAGAATCAATGCTCTTGAACCAATCTTCGTTACGGATTATCAGATCATACGCCGTTGAAGCGTTCAAATCTGCCACATTCGGATTCGTTCCATAACTTGCATCATCGCTGTTATAGTCGTGATTCCCCCGTGTTGCGAACCATGGAACGCGGCAAGAGTTGAATATTCTTGCTGTCTTTTCGATTCTTGGCTCGTAACCGTCAAATTCAATGGTATAGCTCATGATGTCACCGCAACAGGTAATGTAATCAATGGGAACCTGCGCGGTTAGCATAATCAAATCGCGAATCTGATTGTACCTTCCTGCATCACCATCCTCATTTCTAACGTGAATGTCGGTCGGTGTGACGAAAGTTATCGTGTTCCCTGCTCGTTGTAGTGCTTCAATATCAGCTTTCCGTTCGTCAATGTTGGCTTGTGTATAGGCGTTATCATAGGTTTCCACATCACCGGAAATGATGTCACCACTGCTGACTTGCACCAAACCACCTGTCAAGGTCGAAATCCACATTTTAACTGTTGCACCATCGGTCGTGAAATAGATATGTTCGGTTCCGGGTGTTACGGATGCAGGAAGATTCGATTCTGCTACTTTCCAAAAATTCAAACCAACCGTGCTGACAACGGTGGTATCGAGTAGAGAAATATTTTCTGCCTTCATCGTGACGGTTGCATACGGCTCCGAAGCCGGAGAATTGTTTCTGAAATAGATTTTAATTTCCGTGCTGTCGGTAGGAACCAAAAAATCGTGAGTAAACGGGAAATTCCCTATCTGCCCATCCTCTTGTAACAAGCTAACAATGGTTATATAGGATCCATCCGGCTTGTATGAAATGATACGTAACCTTGCATAACCATCGGAAGAATAATAAGCTGAACCGGAAATCCTCAATGTTCTACCGTTGTACCGTTGTGTTACATCCTCAAAAGCAAAATATGAGGAATCATTCACCGCATCCCATTGAGCACTTCGACCATCGTCATAAATCACTATAGAGTCGGTTAATGGAGGTCTACTCCACGCCGCTGTTGCCGTAAATAAAGGAAAAAGATTGTCTGCCATGTTACCACTCCCTTAAACTATACTGAAAGCCACTCACAACGAGCGCCAAACTCGCGATTGCATCCTCAACATCCTCTGTAACGGTCGTGTTCGTTGTTTCTAAGGTTGTTTTTAGGGTCGCGAGGTCGGCTTGAAGCTGTGCAAGGTTGCCTAAAGCAGTGATGTCGTCTTCTACACCATCGACAATCGCTTGAATTTCCGCTACAACAGAAGCTAACTCCGCTTCAAACCCATCCACTTTGTGCCTGACAGCGAATAATGTATCCCAGGCATCCACTACCGAAACACCATCAACCTTGACGAATCGCTTTGCAGGTGTGTATTCCGTATCGGCTATACTATCCACATCGAAAGTTGCTGCATACTCAACACCGTTTACATAAGCGGTATAGGTCATTGGGATCGTATCTTCTCCAATCGATTGATTCGTGACCGCGATTTCGTGCAGGTTTCTTTCATCAAGATCATAATTTGGCAAATCCCAATCGACGATTTGACCGCCCGAACCCCAAAACTGATCTCCGAATCCAACTCCGTTGATGTTGAGAATCTTGCAAGTAAATATGGATATGGTTTGCATTGCTTTGCGTGTCGCTTCATCCAGGTCACTGTGGAAGCCATCCAAACAAATGATCTGCGTACCATACTGCTGTGCGAAGCTTCTACCGTCATATTCTGCCTGTGCTGCGTATCGGTAGTTATAAGGTCTGTGAATGTTCCATATCGTTGCACCAATCGTTTCGCCCGTCAGTGTTCCTGCTACATTTTCAGCACTCCAAAACAGGTTCTCATACAATGAATAATCTCTCTCGTTCAGCAAACAAGGAAGTCCATCCGGATTCGGTTCAAACCCACTAATCCAGGGAACCTCGTTCAAGGTATTGCTAAAAACATAGTTGTCATTCCACGAATTGACGAATACGAACATGCTCTTGCTATGTGCATACGAAACGCAAAAATTCTGCCGTTCTCGTGTTACGAGGTAGTCATAGCCAAATTCATCGAGGAACACCCCGTCTGCGCCCATGGTGGACCACCAATCAATACGCTGTATGATTTCTTCCTCTGACAAACTCAACGTTGCGTTATTTCCAACCGGAACATACCCTACCAACTGGATGTGTGGCTTAACTCGTTTTAACTCGGTCATGATTGCGCAAGTGTCTTCGTATGAATCGTGTTCAGGATCGTTATATAGATCCCCGAAAACAACCAGGTCGTAACCTTGGTAAGCAGCCACCGCACTGTTTACACTCCATGCGCCGTGAATTGCTATAGGATATCCGTAATAGATCAGAACCTTCTTCATCTTTATCGGTCGTTCAGAAGCGACATTCAGTGCTTCTGCGAGAGTGTCGAGCGCTTCCCTGACGGTTCCCACTCGATCCATTAACCCTTGATAACCGATTGCAGAAGCATCGTGCTTATTCCCCGTGCCTGTTACGTGGCTCATAATCGCATTTCTACTTGACTCAACGGAGGTTTGAAGTTGATCTGATAACGATGTAGCAGGTAAAGCCGCTTCCACTGCATCGGCTGAATAGTTGTTAGGTAAGACTCGAAGCTTTATCTCATGCGTTGTAAGGATTCTCTCGGTTTCATCTTCCTCGGTAATTACACCGCGAATCGTCATTGTTATGTGTCCGGAATAGGTTAGTGGTTCAGACGGTATCTCGTATTCATAAAGACCGTCTTCATTGATATCTTCTGCCGTAAGTAGCTTAACAATAGGTTGTCTGCCCCTTGCATCGGTCATGAACACGCTGATTGCCATCCCTGCCCACGAAGCATTAAATTCAAACACCAACTTTGAAGGTCGATATCCTCCCACTGCACCAGCAACATCGTTGCTGACGGTTACTCTGTGGCTGTTTACTTTGACAGAAATCGTTCTAACGCTCATGTTGTCACCCCCTTTATATCAAAAAGAGCAACAGAAACAGATCTGTTGCCCGTGCCGTGTAACGTGCTACCCATGATTGCGCGGCCATCTATCTTGAATTGTCTTTGAAGTCGTTCTGATAGGCATTCTGAAAATCTCGTGCCATACCGTTCAACCTCTCGTTCAGCTCGTTTTCGGAGTTTTCTCTGTGAATAAAAACTTGTGCAACGTATCGAGGAACCGGATTCGGTTTGTTGCGGATCAATCGCCAGTGTTTCCCATTCACCGCACCGTCGCAATATAGCTCTTTCGGATCATAGCTTCGCGGTGGTGTGTAAAATACGATTTCATCCAACCAAGGATTGCTTCGGTTCTTGCCTTTGCCCAGTGGTTTTTGCTTGATTTCTTTATGCTTCTCTTGCGCGTTTAACTGAAGTTTCAACTCTGCATTATCTGCTCGAAGGTTGGCATTCGTTACTTCGTGCTGTAAATTAACTATGGTATTCTCCATTGAATCTAAACGTGCCAGAATGGCATCCATGCTATCTTTGACGGCCATAATTGTTCCTCCTTATTTTGAAAGTGGGGGAGTCAGCTTCACCAACTCCCCCGATTGACTAAATTGCTACGGACTCGAACGTGCCACAGGTTTCGATACGAACCATATAAGCTTCGACAAGCCGTTTGGTGACATGAGTAGTTTTCCAACCAGCAGTAGAACGTTGTTCCAACGGATCGGCTGTACCTGCAGATCCACGCTGTTTGACGAAGAACTCTAAACCACCACTTTCAAGCTCGATCACACCGTATGCATCGCGACCGAGAGCTAAAGTTATATTGACAGGTCTGCCCTTGTCACCTGCTTCGCCCGGGTAAAGCACGGCATCGTTAGGAATACCTGCACTGTAAACGGTAGCACCGTCTGCAACAGCTTCGAGCAACGGTTCCACGAAGGTCACGGTCTTGGTACCCACGGTTTTTACGGTGTAAAGACGATTGGTGAAATACACTTTTTCTCCAACCATATCTTGGGTCCATTGATGGTCTAAAACGATGGTTCCGGTATGCCCGATTGCATATCCGGTTGCAAAGTCCACGGTGTCGGTGTAATTGCTACCATCTACCTTCGGACCGACAATAGCGGTACTGAAGCTAATAGTATTAGCGGCGGCCGCATCTACGGTATAAAGCACTCCATTGAATAATACTTTACGACCGACAATCGCCTCTTGGTCGGCAGCGGTCAAGGTTTGGTCGATGGTTAAATTGGTCGAAGCAGCACTACCTGCCACATAACCTGCAGCGTTATTGACCGTCAATTCACGCGCGGTAGAGCATAAATCCGCAGCTTCGATGACTTTGGCTTCCGTGGTTTCGAAGAATCTCGCACCACTGATACGACCGATTTCTCCGGACTCCCAGCCTTCGGGATTGTAGGTCTTGACGGCTTCCCATTTGGGATCGTTCATGAGGTCGTATGCGGTATCGTGAGAGATAATGAACACGTAACCATCACGGCCAAAAGGTTTGGCAAGACCGTTTTTAAGGGTTCTGACGGCTCTGCGAACACAATCCACGGTGAAATAATCGTTGTCAGATTCCTCACCACCACGCAACAGATGACGAGCGGAAACGGAATCTTCGGCCCATTGGACATTGGAACCTCCCACCAATTCGTCACGAATCAACGAGTCGATGGAACGCCCCGCCTGATCGCCCAAAACTTCAGTTGCCCACACCAAAACGTTGTCGATTGCGGTCATTTCGAGGATGTCGGACAAGGTGATATATCCACCGTATTGTTCCACGGTAGCAGTGATGGTACTCATTTTGAGTTTTTGCCCGTCAGGAGTCACACCTTCGGACAAAGGGGTGTTGATTTTCGGTAGAGGATCGAGCTTTCTAAACTCTACCGTCTTACCGCTATTCTTGGGAATGGGTAGCTTCTGCCCCCAACGGTCGTGCAGCAATACGGTTTTCGCAATATCGATAATGTAATTGCTGTAAAAGGTTTTCATTTCACCCGACAAGTCACTGTCGGAAGTTTTGTTGGTGTTCAACTCCCCTGCAAAGTATTGCAGGGAAAACTTCATAAGCAATGCTTTTAGTTTACTCATGATTTCTTCCTCCCTATTTCTATTTAGGATTTCGTTTGATAAATTCAGCTTGTCTTGCTCGACCTTCGGCTGTGCTTAAATCAAATGCTGGCCTATTGGCAACCGTTTGACGTAACTGCCCTTCTGATGGTCTTGCCTGTTTGGATTGCAGCGAAGCAACATAAGCAGCTTTCGCATCTTCGGCAGCCTTCTTCTCTCTTGTTGCAACTATATCGTTGAAGTGAAGTACGTTATAGGCAAGAGCGACAGGAACGCCGGATTCGAGCAGTGATCTAAACCGTGGGTTTTGTGATTCTGCTACAATGTCGAAGTCGGGGAATGATTTCTTTAATTCTTCTGCTTCATTCTGCCATTGTAGAATTTGCTTTTTTTGAAACTCGTTCACTCGTTGAATCTGTTCCTGCTGTTTCAATTTGTTCAGCTCGTTTGTAGTCTTGATGTGGTTCTTGAATGCTTCCACGGTCATACCACTTTCACGCGCTCCATCTTCCCAATAAGCGTTATCGGCTTCAATGGCTTTCTGCAAGTCGGCAACGGTTTTGACATTGTGTTTCGTCATCAGCAAATCGAGAACGGGTTGAGCTTCGGAAAGCTTCGCGCTAACCGAATCGGCACGAGTTTTCTCGGCTACAATGCTGTCGTTGAGTTGCTTGTAGCGCTTGTTAAAAACTTCGTTGTGATACTCGGGCATCAGGTCTTTGTACTGGTTCTCGACCAAATCCCTAAACTGTGCCTTCCTTGCTTCTGGATCAGCAGTGTCAGTTTGAGTCGCTTCTGTAGTTTTCGCACCCTCGGCGGCAGGGTTTTTCGCGCCCGTTCTGCGTTGTTCCAACTTAGCGGCTTCTGCTTTGCCGAATCGTTTCTCTCGGATGCTTTTCATCTGATCCTGCAGTGAAGGTTGATTCGCTTGGCCTTCGCTACCTTGCACCGCACCACTGGCAGGAGTTCCTCCACCCATGGCAGAAGCCGCCCCACTGCCCATTGCAGCACCCGAACCGCCCTCGGCAAAAAACTGTAAATTCAACTTGAACATAGTTCCCTCTCCTTTTTCGCGCGGTCTTTCCCGTGAGTCTTTCTTTAGGATTAAACGCGGTCTTTCCCGTGAGTCATTTATATTAGTCGCTATTGCGACCTAATAAACCATAATCATAATCGGTGTCGTGACTTGATATGAGCTTCACATGATCTGGGTATTGGTCGGTCAATAAACCGATTCCGGTTTCAAGGAATTCCACTGCCGCCAACATCCTTGTGTCTTTCGTGTAGAACACCAACTCAATATTGTTTTCGGTAGTTCGGCAGGTTATGATGTCTATTTCTTTTCTGCCGTTATCGAAGAATGCTATGGCGCTAAATATCAAAGCACTCACTGCTGCACAAACAATGTCTTGCCCTTTGTCTGCAAACAAGGCATGGCCCTCGCTCTTAATGACTACCTTTCCCTTGATAGACTTGATTGTGACGGTAATCATTTAGGACCGCCTCCTTCCGGCATGATTTTGGTGCGATCAATCAACTCTTGTGCATAGGACTTTGTCTGCCCTGCCATTGGATCGGCACCCGTGGTCTGAGGCGGTGCGGTAGCAAGATTCATTTCGTTAAGCATCTGCACGGTATTGTCCATAAACGGTTTGCCCGTCTGCAACTGCAAAGCTGCTGACATCTGCATCATCATTTCCTGCATCTGTTGCATCTGATTCATTAACGTCATACCGCGTGATACACGCTCTAACACCTTAGATTTGCCCTCGAATTCCATCATATCTAATGCACCCATGGCCTGTTCTGCCATCTGTGGCGCGAATACGCCACTGTTATACAAGGTCATACCTAATTCATTTTGACTTGCTCTGCTGATTGGACTTCTGCGTTGAGCTTTGACCTGGATATCAAAGATTGGCACCCTTGTCGCAAGACCATTCTCAAGTGGTTTCTCGCGAATGTTTTGGTTCGATAGCTGTTCGTAATTGATTTCTCCGTTACCCACAATACGAAAAGCTCTCGGTTCGTCATAGAACTGACGAATCAGCTCGATTTCCAAATAAACAATCTCGCTAAATGCTCGGTAACTGCCGTTAATCATGTTCCGTGACGGCTTATTGCCTGACTCCACCAGTGTGGCAATAGCAGAAGCAGCTGTAACACCACCTGCTGTTGCACCACGTGAGAATTCCTCGTTATTCATTACCGTGTCAAGTTCACTGAATTTCAGTTCTAATACTTTGATAGTCATGGGATCAATTTCAATTGGTGGTATCTGCATCAGCTTTCGTTGGTCGATATCGCCGTCAATCAGAACAACACTCTTGTTCACATCCATAAACTCACTCACATTGAGGTTCACGCTGCGACTTGCAAAGTATCTCGGTCGTGAATTGATTAAAGCCGCCTCTAAAATTCCCGCATACAGCTTGTCGATGTAGAGCTGTATGTCTTTGCCAACGTGCAGGAAGCCATATCCGAGTGGTGTGGAAGCCATCTGGAACAATGGATCAAGCACAATCGGGTATCTACCATGGTCATACCAACCGCGTGTTTGGTAGGCGGGATCGTTTTCGGAAGCAAACAGGATGTTATCCCCTGCGAATTTGCAGAAATGCAACACTGTCTTGACATTACCATCCTCTAATCGAATCTGTCGTTTATAATACCAATCGACAATCGTTACTTTCTCATTGCTTGGCATCGTATATTCGGAATCGTATTTCACCTTATCAAATCGCGCATCCGATAAGCTGCCTTCCAGGTCGGGATATATTTCAAGCAATAAATCCTTATCGACCGTTTCAACCAGAAATACGTTTCGCGAATCTTGAATATCCGTGATGTTTGGCTCGAAGAACAGATTCAGGAGGTCGATTTTGGTTATCGTTACGTCACCGATGGAATCTTTGTTCTTATCCCAAAACACCCCATAAGCACCCGTGCCATGCAAAAGCTTGTAAAGGGTAACGTCGCTATAAACCTTTTCGAAGCGGTTCCGTTCGTGCAGGACCGGCAGTATCGAGGAAAGCTTCTTGGCATCGGCTCTATCGTCCGGTTCGCGTTCGTGTATCAACGGCTCGGGGAATTGATCCATAAAATCGGCGTGTTTGTAACTGATCGCGTTCTGCAACCATGCGGAAATCGGTTCCGGTCGCCGCTCTGCATCAGAAGGTGGAACGTCTGTTCGAATCTCGTTCCAATGTCTTAGCTGCCACCATCGCTCGTTACTGACAATGGTAGTGTCAACACTGGCTTTCGCGTTCTTATAGTGTTGCAGAATCCCTTTCGCTTTGCGTATGCTCTCAACGGTTATCGGCCCAGTTGCGGGGGAGATCCCTTCGGTCAAGCCGTTGCCTTCAGGTAGCTTGGCATCGTCGTTACGCTTGGCTATCATCTGTTCGTGCTGAATCTGCTTCATGGCCCTCTCTAATGCCCTGGCATCCGCTTGTTGAGCCATCTGTTGTACTTGTTTCGGATCAATGCCCATCTTGCTACCTCCTAAACGCTGCGAATCGTTGTGAATCGTCTGGTCGAATGTTATCAAAAGGATTATAGGGTTTTGCTTCAGGTGGAATGCGTATCGGTGCGGTGATCTGATTCATCATCACGGCATATCGCGTTTCATCGTAAATGTGGTCTTCGGATTCCGTGTCGATGTCTTCAACCTTCTTATCGTCATATACCAACGATGGGAATGTGCGTATGAAGTGTCGGCACCAGTTAAATATCTGTATCAAAGGTTGTCCGTTTGGTCTGAACACTAACCTGTGGTGTAGCTGAAGCTTTCCTGCTAATCTCTCGTTGTCGGCAGGATCAAAGTAAACGCCTCTCCTGCCCATGATGGATGCTATGGATTCTCCGCGATCACTGGCAAAGATGGATGGATCAGCAACCCCTACAATGGAATGTCCGTTCAGGTTAGAGTCGGCTCTTTCCATTTCCAGAATTTTATCTGCAATGGTTCCGACGTCCCATTGCACTCCCGTGTTTGGTCGTTCCGCTTGGCAACCATAAAGCTCTTGCACTCGGTAATAACATCCTTCGGTGTCGATTGCCCACCAACCCACGCTGAATGGTTTACTATATCCCCAGTCGAATGACCGGACAATACGCCAATGCTTTGGTATGGCAAACGGTCGAACCACGTGTGTGTAGTAGCCGTCTTTGTAGTGATCTGGATCATCCTTAAACTCGGTAAAAACCTGCCCAGCGAACGTGTTCCAATCTCCATATAGAAGTGCATCACGTTCCTTCGGTGGTAGTGATGCCAATTTACCGATGTATGTCGGATCATTCTCCATAAGGATTTTATTATCGAATACGCTGGATGGCACGAATACACGTTTGAATGTCTGTGTCAGTATCTTGCCACCGGGCAGAATGATCTCCCTTGTGTCTTTTATCGGTGTGAGTGGTGGTGCTGCCGTGACGAACCGCTCTTTGACCCAGGCGTGACCGATGCCACCCGGGTTTCCGGTTCCTCGGATGTATGCTCTTGTGCCTGGTCCATTCGGTCGATTACGTGACATCAGGTAAATGTATAAGTCGAATGTGAAATGTGTCAGCTCGTCGAAACCGATGAAATCGAATGCTTGACCTTGGTATTTCTGCAAGTCCGTTTGTCTTTGCAGGTTTCCAAACCGAATCGATGCGCCACTCGGAAATCGCCATACATGCTTTGAATCGTTGTATTTAGCCGTTGGATATGCTCTCTTGTAATACTTCAGTGACTTTTCTATTAACTCGGTCAGCTCTGGATAGGTTTTACGAAGTAGCAATCCTCGGAAATGTGGTATCTCGACCTGGCGTAACGGCTCGATAACAAGGCACTCCGATTTTCCACCACCTGCAGCCCCACCATAAAACGCCTCATACTCTGACCTGGCTAAGAAATCACGTTGCCTTGGCTGTGGTTCCCAAACGGTATTACGGATCATCTTCTTCACCGTCGTCTTCTTGAATCGGAGGAAGCAGGATCACTCCCGTTTCAGCTTCGTCCTCTGCGGTCATACGGTCGAATCCATACAACTTGGCAGCCATTTCGAGTCCTCTCAATTTGTCGTGCAGCTTGATTTCCAATGCACCGAACTTGTCACGCTTTGCACCAGCTAACGCTTTACGCTGAAACGGTGTCATTTTATCGGTGTCGGTGAGTTTTATCTTACCTTTTTTGATGGTGAGATAGTTACCGATATCGCTGAAAGCAATCGCATTGATCTCCTGCATCAGCATTTCACGAGTGACTCCTGCCATAATTTGCATCTCGTGTTGCTTTTTGCCTATATATTCGGAAATTTCAGCATTCTTAAGCAATCTGTGTCCATTCGCCCCTGCGACTTTATCATTTTTAATATTAGGGTAAGCAAATTTATACGCTTTTGTGGCATTGAAGCAGAGCAAGTATTCATCAGCAAAGACACGTTGCGCATCCGTCATACATACCTGCCCCCTCCCTTCTGCTTTTTCGCCCTCATTGTAAAGAGCTTGTCTATGTCGTTTCGGGAGTTTCTACAGTTTATAACATAATATATCAAATAGATACATAGAAAGGGGCATAAAAAAGCACCCAATCGTTTGATTGAGTGCCTTGTAAATGATTATTCTATTCGCTTATTAAACTAAAGATCCAATTTATCCAGCCAGTAATCGATGAACTTCTGCGCTTATATAATTCGTAACCGCCTTCACCCATACTGATAGGATACTTTTTCATAATTTCAATTAGTTCGTTAAGCTCGGGATAACGCTGATTTGCTAAATAATACTGAAAAACTTCGCGAAAGACACCGTGTGATAATATAGACCTAACAAGAGTAAGATTTCTGGTTCTCACGCTCATATTCATGATTGATTTTCCATGATCGGTTAAGACCACCACTATGCCCTGGTCGCTTTTCCTTTTTTCAAATAAGCCAATGTACTTTCCTGCGTTAAAATAGTAGTCGGATTGTCTTGTCGCAAACCCAAACTCATTGGCAATATCTTCAACAGTCATTTGTTCGTTTTCAATCAATAATTCGCATAAGTTTATCACTCTATAAAACGAATCAGCTTGAACGAACGGAATATCATCCTCTGGAACAACAACAATGCTATTGCTGATTGAGATAATATCCTGTAGAGAAATCAGTTCTTGACCAAGTGTGTATCTCTTAGCTTTCAATAGCACAAGGGAGTTATAGTTCTTAGGGTTTTCAAAGGTGTATTCATAAAGCGAAAAAACATTATTTGAATAGGTTAAGTATATGGGCCTTACAGGCTTTGTTACTTTCTGACTCCAAAGACGATATGGATAGTAAAGCTGACGCACAAGAAAATCTTCCGACAAAACATTTTTTGCTTCAACAAGAGTAAGCGAACCAATCCCTTCAAAGCCGCCATCAATTTCAATTTGAGAATTCTTTACCTCAATTCTTTGATTACGCTTAAGACGAGAGTTATAAATCTCAAAATCAAATTCTTTCGATCCCATACGGCCGTTTACTGTTGGTAATAATCCTTTTTCATCCAAAAAAGCTTCCAACATGTTTGAAATAAAAGCCACATTGATAGCAGTGGACTCGCTTGAAATTTCATCCCAATTAATGCTTTGAACATAGTCCGGATATGAAACTTCAATTATCGGCGATTCTACTTCCTCGAATTTGTGATAAACCTTGTAGTTAGAGATTGAATAAGAACCTCGAGTAATTGGTAAAATTGACAATTTCGATTCATCAAAAATGGCTGGCAGCTGCGTTCTACTATCAAATTTTGTCATTAAGCGAGGTTCTCGAAACTCCTTGATTTGATCAGCCGTAATAACAAATTGACCTTCTTCATTGATTCTTTTAACAATTTCGTATTTCTCGAATAGCTTTACCCATGCTTCGTCGTTCTTTGGCTCTCTACTCATAGTTTCTTACAAGAACCTCCTCAATCGCGCCACGCTTTGTAGCATCTGAATTGATTGCTCGTTTGGCATCGACAATTGTGATGGTGTAATCTTTGAATAACTCTTTTATGAAATCAGTTGCCGAGTTTGACAACAAAAATTTAACTTCCCGTTTTGTTAAATCGTCACAACATTTTTTCAATCGAACTTGTTCCTCTTTGTCAAATCCACCTTTGTTATATCCTGTAAAACTTGAGGTGTCCGACACGGGGTCGTATGGTGGGTCAAGATAAACGAAACCACCTTTAGGTACTCGCTTCAATGTCTCGGAAAAATCTTCACTAAAGAATTGTATGTTTGAAGCTTTTAGATAAGTGCTTACCGCTCTCAAAATTGGTTCATTAACAATATTCGGATTCTTATAATAGCCAAACGGAGTGTTAAACTCACCGGAGGAATTCACTCTAAACAAACCGTTATAACATGTCTTATTTAGATAAAGCAATCGGGCAGCTTTGACTTCCTTCGATAAAGATTGATATACCCCTTTATCTCGATCCATATCACGAACCGAATAAAAGTGTTCTTGTGTATTTTGATGCTGTTTGAGTAGGTTGATCAGTTCATCTACATTATCTCTGATTACTTCATAAGCTGCTATTAAATCACTATTAAGGTCATTAACAATGGCTTTCTTAGGTTGAAGTGAGAACAAAACTGCACCACCACCTAAAAACGGTTCACAATAAGTAGTAATATGCTTTGGAATCAAAGGAGTAATTTCATTTAATAGTTGCCGTTTGCCACCCACCCACTTTACAACCGGAATAGCAAGTTTGTTTTTCGCCACTGGCTTTACCTCCTTTGCAAAATCCTTAAATCTTATTATAGCAAAATTTCCTTTATCCTTCAATGAAGTTTGCCTTATATTGTCGCTTATTCGACATTCGATAAAGGGCAGGTCTATACCTGCCCTTTGCTTGAATTTATATACTCTTTGATGCAACGAATTCCCTCCTCACAATTGTATGCTGTCACAACCTTGTAATTCTCCGCTGTAAGCATCCTGTGCCATTCTTCCTGTTCTTTTGTGGTTTTACTATCCTTCAATCGTTTCATTTCGATATACAATCCGTGATACTTTCCTCTGGCACATGGTAAGCATAGGTCAGGAACACCTGCTTTTACACCCAACCGCTTCATTTCTGCGCCTGTCCGTTTATCACGTAAACCACCATTAGGAACATGATACAGCATCTTCAGTTCCGGGTATCTACCTTCGCTATACTGTGCCCACTGGATCAACGCTTTCTGTTCCTGTGCTTCCAGTGGTGCTTGTGGTTTCATCCCTGTCTTCGGTAACGGCAGTTGCATCGGCAGCCACCTTCTTTCTGAATTCAAACTGCGTATCAGTAATGATGATGTCAAACTCGGCTAATGACAGATTATCCACCAACTTTCTTGGCAGGGTAACAGGACCATCCTCCACGAGCTTCTTGATTAAGGCGTATGTCATAGATTCCATCATCTGACGATATTCGGCAAATTGAGCCGATTGCTTCTTCATCGTTGCCATGTATCGGTCGGCACGTTCTCTCGAATAGGCATTCTGATTCGCTTCTGCTTTCATCTTGCGAAGCTCGGCAGGTGGTAATCGTTTTAAGTTTGCATTCTCTTTGTACCGTTGCAAGTTCCTAATCTTCCCCATAAGTTTCATCCTCCCTTGATTGCCTTTTAATGTGTTCGGTTGCTAATGTGCAATCGATCCACCCTTCAACACAGCAGCAATATCTGCCCGTGTATTCTAAACGGTCGATGCGGTTACGAAACTTCAATTTGTGTCCAGAACAATTTATCGTTTTCGTTTTAGCGTTGTATGATCTGAAAAACGGGCAAACATAAACCATTGGATCAACCTCCTGCCGTTTGCTACGCTCATAGAAGCTTTCCCCCGTGTCGATATGGTCTACCGACGTTATACTCGTGCTTCAATGACAAAATTCTCTCGATGTCTACATGCTGACTAGCCAAATAATCCAATATTCGGATCATGCAATCGACCATTTCAACAGCTACACCCTCCGGCTTCTCCGTTTCCATGCAAAACTCACTATCGCCGTTTCGGTGAGCTTCCAGTGCTTCCGAAAGCTCACTGTGGCACAACGCTATGACATCACCAAAGGTTCGTGGCTCGTCATACCATCCGTGCTTAACGGCGTTCATGTGAATACAAAAAGCTGCTGCATTCAATCCTTTGACATGCTCGCTAAACGGCTTCGGCGTTAATTTAATCTCGTATTTTTGAACTTCTTCACTCATTTCTTCACCGTAACCCTTTCTAAAAACGAATCAGGAATATAGACGATCACTTCATTGAATCGACATAACCCATCACCGACAATTTCTGTTACCTTCGCACCGTTTGATTTGTGTCCTAATACCTGCATAACATGCTGTGCTTCAGTGATGATTCCCATCAGATTCAATGTTTCTCGATTAACTGAAGGTTTCAAACGAACCAGGTCACCTTTTTTAACACGGTGTTTCATGCTTTGAACCTCATATTCATATCTTTCTGTAGATAAAATGAATCCTTGCCTTTACCTTCGAGCACGACGAAAATGTCGTTTGTTTGCTCTGGATCGTCAATCAGAATCAATTCCTTGCCGAAAATCTTATTTAACTCTTTACCAGATTCATTTATCGCTAAATAAACCAAATCTTCTTCTATTTCGAAACGAAGTTCTAATAGAGCGTGCTTGCCGATGTGAATAGTATTTACTTTTCTCCCCCCCTTCTCGGCTGTTTGAAGTCCCCATAAAATCAAATCGAGCGTTCTATTTAACTTGAATGAACCTTCATAAAACACAGCAAGACCATATGCCGATGCGATGTCATGCTCAATCTTGCACCCTCTGGCATTCTCCCAACCCTTGCAAAAGTAAACAGCGTGGCAGATGCTCATTGCCTCAATTGATTTGTTTAGGAACGCTACCGACTTGTTTACTACTTCATTTGGCAAGGCCATTGTTTGATTGAAAACTGTGTCTACAATCTCATAACCTGCTCGTTCAAGCCATCTAACGGCTTCTTTACGTTCTCCTATGATTTGTTCGTTCGTCTTACCGTTCATCGGTTGGCTAATCATTGCTCTTGGTTTCATTTGGGGTTCCTCCTTAATACCAGTCTCCGGTTCTGACAATCCACACAGGGAACCACCCGCGCTTACGTTTCCCTGTTAAACTATCTTTTGTTTTTGCATCAAATTTAGCTTCGACAACGTGATAACCGCCAATGGGTTCGCCTTCGTAATCTTCCCAATCGGTTCTTACCTGAAACTTGCACCAACCCTCTTCAACAACCATATCTTTTTTGCAAGATTCTGATACGCCGTCATTTTCAACGATAAACTGAGGAACATTTTCTTTTTCTGGGCAAATCTTTTTCGCGATAATAAAAGCGTCTCCATCGCAACCAAAAGCCCACCTATTCCAAGTGAATTTCATTCTCAATCCCCATCCTTTCTGCTATTGCTTGGATCACCGTCACGGTAACTGCGTTTCCTGCTTGTGCGTATAATTGACTATTTGGCACTCCTGCTGCTTTTGCACGGTCGAATGCCCAGTCAGGGAAACCCTGTAGCCTCCAACATTCTCGTTCGGTTAGCTTCCTGATGCGATAACCAAGCACAACAGAATGCTCTCCTTTTGCAGTGATTGTATGAGCGAGATTCTTAATAACCCTTCCTCGACGAGTTTTACTATTAGGGTAATTGATATCGATTCCGTCACCATGCTCTGCGATTGCATATCCTGTCTTAGTAGCTTCTTTTATTGCTATCGTGTGCTTCTTCAAACAACGTTTTTGTTCACTTACGTCGACTTGAATTCTTTTAATAGTTGCCGTGTTCTCGTCCTCGATAGGAAATATTTTTCTGGCACCTCTGGTTCTAAGATGTGCAATAATAAACACTCGTTCTCTTTTTTGGGGAACGCTGAAGTTTTTGCTGTTGAGCAGTTGCCATTCCACATCGTACCCGATGTCATCCAATTCAATGAGAATTCTTGCAAAGTCAATTCCTCGGTTGATACTAAGAAGATTCTTAACATTCTCGATGAAAAGGTATTCGGGTTTATCTTCTTCGGCAAGTTCTCGAATAAGTGCAGTAACTTTGAAAAACAAGCTTGAACGCTTTCCACTGAATCCAACCTGCCTTCCGGCACTGCTGATGTCTTGGCAGGGGAAACCGAAACACCATACGTTGGCTCGAGGAAGCTCGTTTGCTCTAACCCTTGAAATGTCATCGTTAAACCACTCTCCTTCCTTCGGTTCATGAATAGCTTTATATGCCACGTTTGCCCATTTGTTAATCTCACAATGTCCAAGGCAGGTATGACCTGCCCTTTCCATTCCTAATCTGAAACCTCCGATGCCCGAAAACAAATCAATAAACGTCAAGCTCATTCTACCAATCCTTCGTATCGCTTTTTTCTAACCGCAGTATGCTTTACTTCAAAACGCTTTCCTTCTCGTGATTCCCAACCAGCTAAAGCCTTCTTCCAATCGATTACGAGTCCATCGTTCCCAATCCAATTCTTTTTTTGGTAGTAATTGAAAAACCGTTCAGGATCGATTGTGCAGTGTGTTTCAGAAAAATACTCGGATATTTCAGAAAGCGTTGGCAAAGAAAACCCAGGTTTTTCTGCAGTACTAAAAACAGTACCATTATCATTAACATTATCAGTACCATTAACAGTACCATTATCATGTTTTTTTAGGTACGGTTCGGTTATGTTAGGTTTCTCAAAATAACCATTAGGTTTTTTAGGTTTTTCCAAATAACCATTAGGTTTTTCAGGTTCTTCGGTTGGTTCCTTAATAACCTTTTCTTTTTTTGGTCTTCCACCTAATTTGCCGTTCTCTCTACGTGTTTCAACTGCAGCCATGTACTGTTCCCAATCCCTATCCATTTGCACTCTGATAAAGCTAAAAGCCATCATGGAAGCAGGTGGTAAGCTTGGTAATGTTCCTGATTCAACATAATCAAATAAAGCTCTGAAAAGCTTCCCTAAGTCTTTATCGCTTAACATATCAATGTGTTGCCTATAATCCATATATAGCAAGAAGCTTTTTCGTTCTATCATATAAAATCACTCCTTGCATTAGAATGGTACATCCTCGTCATCAGTATTTTTATAGGGATCACTTTTAGGGTTTAGTTGATACTCTTGGTTATCCCCACCATTAAAAACCCTTCCTGGTGGAAAATAGCAACGATTGACGTTTATCTTTGTTGCTTCTTTTTTGGTTCCATCCTTGGCTTCATAGCTATCTATCATTAACTGCCCCTCAAACGCTATGCCGTCGCCCTTGCTAAAATGTCCTGCAATGATGTCTGCTGTCTTATCCCAAGCTTGACACCTAATGAAGTCCGAACTGCTTTCTCCGCTTGTTCTTGCTCGTTGTATTGCAACCGTAAAGCTTACGACGGTTTTTCCGCTCGGTGTATATTTAACCTCTGGATCACGAGTGAGTCTGCCCATGCCCATAAAGTGATTCATAGTCTACCTCCTAACATACATACACGGGAACACCCGTAATTCGCTGTATTCTTGTTTTGAAATTATCTGCATTACTGTTCTGATCTGACAAGTGAAGCAAATACACTGCCTGTAAACGGCTTAAATCCGCAACCTGCAAGGCACTTTCTAAATGATCTATACTGAAGTGACTTTCCATAATCCGATTCATTAACGTGCTTGATATAACTCCGTCAGCAACATTTTGATACGCAATTTCCTTGTCATAATTGGCTTCTATCATCAGGTAGTCCACCGCAGGAATTTTTATTTTGAGATAATAGGTATCGGTGGCATACAGAAGCTTCTCCCCCGTTACCCTGCTTTGAATCAAGAATCCGAGTGGTTCTATAGCATCGTGTTCTACCGCGAAGGGTAATACATCAAACGTCTTGATAAGTTTCTGTTCTCCTGCTTTTAGGACTTTACCGTGAGTCACGCCATCAAGAACCCTTAAGGTGCCTTGACTTGCAAAAATCGGTATTCCTTGCAACGAAAGGTAGGATGCAGAAGCAGAATGATCTGAATGTTCATGACTCACAAGGCAACCGTCAATGTTCGTCACGTAATAACCCTTCTGCCAAACGGCGCTTTTCATTGCACTTGGTCGTAACCCTGCTTCGAGCAGTAAAGCTGTTTCTCCATCAGAAACATAATAGGAGTTACCCTTACTGCCCGAAGCGAATGTTTCGATAATCATTAAAAATCAGGTTTCGGTGCGATTGGTTGCGGTCGCTTCCCATCCAGTGTGGTTTGTGGCTCTTCTTTTTGTGGAGTAATGTCAATCACTTCGTCGTTAGCGTTATCAATAACAGTCCGTTCCACTTTCGATTCGGTGTTTTCGTCTTGATCCATGGCTTGTGCCAGTTCAACCGACATCGGACCATAGGTTTTGAGTAGTTGTCTTAATACTGTTTTCTTAGCCATTGCGTTGAAGTCTGTCTGCCATGCACTGGCTTTTTGAGAGGAATAACTTGGACTATATCGTTTTGCGTGAGCATGGACTTCTTCGGTTGTCATAAAGAAGGTTTTCTCAAACCCGTTTAATAAGCGAAAGTATGCAAAGTAACCCACAATTTTATCACTGGTTCTCTCGCCGGAAATGTCAATCCATCCTGTTAGCTTTTCCTTAGAAAGCAGTTCTCCCTCATACACTTCGTCTGCATTGATGAAGCGGTAGAAGCCACTGCGTTGTGCCAGTTGAATCAATCCCTTATAACCGATGATGAAGGTGGGAACCTGTTTATACCCTACGATGTATGCGAACCCTAAAGACTTGACGATGGGAAGTCCGAGGAATGCCGCTTTTAGGCACTCGTTAGCAACTGCGTTCGGATCACAATCCTGTAAATACTTATCACTGCTATAAAGTTCAAGCATCGAGGACAAGAAAGCACCACTACTTTCCTTCAACGAGTTTTTGACCTGGGCACGAATAGCACTATCATTGAGAACATTTTTGAAACGATCCACCTTGACGATTGCGTTTTTGTCCATTTAGACAACCTCCTTTGTAATGTTTAATTTTTTGTCCGACTCTGAAACAACCAGTTGAATCACCTGATAATCAGTCTGATTCAGCTTAGTCACAGCTTCGGCATTATCGACGAAGACGGGCATCGTAAAGCCATAATGCTCTGCCAATACACCAATAATCTCTAATCCTGCATTGATACGATGACCGTTGTTTGCAAAGGTGAAAGGAACCATCTGCCCGTTCGGACCAGGCACGAGGACTTCGCAATCCTCTTTGATCCCGCCGTTGATCTGTTCCACAAATAAGCGGAAGGAAACATTCTTAAACCTTTTATTAACGGCTTCTGACAACATATCCATTTTTGTTTTTGTAAACAGTTCACATAACCGAAGTCCGAGTTCCACTTCTTCAAATGTTTTGGCAGTGCTTTTTCGCTCTGCTTCCAGTTCTTCAATACGCTTTTTCTGTCGAATGATTGCCGCTTTGTCTGCCGTGATTTGGTTGATCCGTTCCACATTTGCTTTCAAATCGCGAATCTGCTTTTCAACTACTTCAACAGCTTCATAGTCGATTTTCGTAACACTCGACCAACTCAATTCGTTGAGTTTGTTATTGAGCTTCAACCATTCGGGGTTTACAGTCATATTCTTTAACGTCGGCATTGTTGGTAGCATAGCCGCTTCGTGATCCTTTATTTGCTTGTTAAGCTTATCCAATTCAGCATTCAATTCGTCGAGCTTCTTTTGCTCGTCTTGAATCATTTGGAAGCTGGCTTCTTCTTTGCCACGTTTTTGAATGGCTTCAAGCTTTGTTGCTCTTTCAACGTTGAAAGCTTCCATGAGCTTCTGAACGTCTTGTGGATCCAACGGTCGATTGCAGGTCGGGCAAATCTCTTTGTGTTTATCCCACGACACCGCCGAAACCGTTTTGAATTCTTCAAGTAGTGATTCTCTTAGACTTTCCATCCGCTTGATTTGCTCTGTTTGAGCTTCTACACGGCGTAAAGCTTGTGTTTGAGCATTCTTCAGCTCGTTCGATTTAATCTCATGAGCTTGGGTGACTTCTCTCCATCCTCGCAGTTCCTCGTGATACGCCTGACTCAACTTTGTTTCAAGCTGAACCATGGCTAATTTAATGTCTGCTTCAGCTTTTGCGTTTTGCTCGTCAGTTGGGGGATTCAGCAAAGCGACCTTATGAGTCATGAGCTTTTCGATTTCGCTCTCAACGTTTTTTAGCTCTGAAGCTAAGATACTGTCAAATGCAGAATCGTTTGTTTCTGAAGCACCTTCGGGCATTGCCTTGGTAGCTTCGTCTATACGAGCAGGTAACGCTTCCAACGACTTATTGAGTAATGATCTGTTCGATTGAGCAACGGCTTTGAATTCATTTACCGAAAGAGTTGTAAGATTGTATCTCTGTTTATAATTTTCTATGATGTCGTTCAGCTTTTTCATGTTTGGCAAAGCCAAGATGGTATCATCGGTGATATCACCACCGATTTCGATAAGAACCTTCCTACGGTCTTGCCATGCTAAACCCTCGGCAAAGAACCACGGAACCGTGAGCAACTTCATCTTGTCTTGGGCAGGAAGTTTTGCGTTGAATTCCTTCTCACTAACAGGAACACCGTTTACGTAATAATCCGTTGTGTGACCGCTAAATTCTTCGATTGTGCTTCCTCGTTTTGTTTTCCAAATTTCCTTATAGACTTTTTTAATTGGCATCTTTGATCCATCGTCAAATTCCATCATGGCTTCGACCGTGTGCTCTAATCCGTGCATTTCGCCATCTTTACCGATGGTTTTAGGAGTAAAACCCTTTGCACCCGTTGAGCTGGTGCCGAATAACAACCAGGTCAGTGCGTTGAAAAGGGTAGTCTTTCCGGTCGCGTTATCGCCACGGATAACTGCATTCTTCCCTTCAAAATCAAAAGAGAATTCCTTGATTCCTTGAAAATTGCTTAATGTTAGTTGATGAAGCTTCATCTAACGATCCCCCATTCTTTCGCTAATTTATAAACTCGATACAGACAGTAAACTGCAACAATGATTGTTGTAATGATAATAAAATCACTGGGCAACGACCAAACTACCTCTTTCCAAATCTCATAAACTCGTGTTATAATGTTCATGGCATCCCCTCATATGGACCGTTCCGTTTCGCCACGGGCGGTCTTTTTTTATTTTCCAAATAACCATTCAAAAAATGTCCTCGGTTTCACGCGAATCGCTTTTACATATCGTTGTCGCAAGTCTTGAATTATATTTGCTTGTGTAAAAAGCATATCGACCATTCTTTGGTTTTCTTCAGCAAACTGTGCAAGGTTTTTGTTCGCTTCTTCGTTTGCTTTCTTTAGACTACGGATTGACATTTCGAGAGCATCAATTTCCTTTTCGAGCAAATCAATTTTCTCTTTATCGTTCAATTCATCAGGCACTTTGAACCCATCCTTTCGCCGCTAACCATTTGTTGAGTTGCTTCGAGCTGATTCTCACGCATCGTGGCGCGTAACGAATCGCATCGAGTTTTCCTGTGCTAATTTCTGAATAAATTAACGATGTTGAACAGTTTGCTTTTATAGCAGCTTCTTCCACCGTCATTACGCTTTCGGGTTCGGTAATCTCATTGCCATTCGCCTTGGCAAAAAGAAGCGCTTCGACCATACCCTGAATCTTTAAGAGTTCTTCTCTACTACAGCTTTTTAGAAGTTCAATCATTTGGCTTCCCCTTTCTAATAATGTCACGTGATACTTGCCTATCCAAAGTTTATGAAAACCATTTGTAGACAAACCTCGCTTGTTTGAAGTGCATCTGGTTCGATACTTCTGTTGTTTTTACACAACATCAAGATCAAAAAAAATATCTGTGGCAGATTTGTTTACGGCTTTAACAATTTTCATAATAGTATCTCCCTTAATAGGCTTTTCACCTCTCTCAACAGAAATCACTGTTGCACGTGAAATATTTGCTAAGTTAGCAAGGCCCTGTTGAGTCAAACCAAGTTCTTCTCTTATCTCTTTGAGTCGGTTCTTCAATGGCGCACCTCCTTTCTGTTGTTTATAGTTTACATCAACAAAAACGTCGTGTCAAGCATAAACAACAGAAATCAAAAAAATTTTTATTTACAAATTGTCAAGTGTGATTTACAATTCAAATGAAGGAGGTGTTAATCATGAACAACACCCTTGGAGATTACATTAAACAATATCGGCTTCAAAACAACTATTCTCTAAGACAGTTTGGTGACATTTGTGATATTAGTCATACACATATTGACAGTATAGAGCGCGGAACAGATCCACGTACAGGGAAGCCTGTTAAAGTCACTAACGACACAATAGAGAAACTTGCTCGTGCCACAAAAACTTCACCTGATTTCATATTTAATTTGAGCATTGGTAAATTAAGTGACTCTAATGCTGCACCTGTTTCAACAGGTGGACAATGGGTTCCGGTACTTGGAAGAATCGCTGCCGGGATGCCGCTTGAAGCAATCGAGGATATTATAGATTACGAAGAGATTGATCTTGAAATGTCAAACACAGGAAAGCACTTCGGTCTTTTAATAGTTGGAGACAGCATGGAACCAAGAATTCACGAGGGGGATGTAGTCATCATCAGACAACAATCCGATTGCGAATCAGGGCAATTGGCTGTTGTTATTGTTAATGGACAGGATGCAACCTTAAAGAGAATAAAAAAAGGACCCGATGGCATCATGTTGATACCATCGAACCCCGAATATGAGCCTGTGTTTTACTCGAACGACCAAGTGGTTTCATTACCAGTGAAGATCATCGGCAAGGCCGTTGAGTTAAGAGCTAAGCTCTAATATTCAACGATACCTGTCATGAAATATAAAGAGTTAAAGAAGGAGAGGGGAAACTATGATCGCATACTCAAACATGTTCAAAAACTATTTCAATTTTTCCGGGAAGACCAATAGGTCAAACTATATCAAGGCAACTCTGATGCATATTCTTGTGATAATTTTAGCCACAATAGTCGATGACTATTTAGGGTTATACTTCTTTTCTCAAAAATACGGCATTCTACTGATGGCTTATGGTTTGTTCTCTGTTTTTCCTTATTTGTCAATGCAACATCGAAGAGCAAAGGATGCTGGTTTAAACTGGCCTGTATTTGTTGTTGCCATCTTAACGATGATTCGGTTTGTTAATTATATCTTCTATATATTTTTAGCTTTCAAGCCAACAGCTCAAAAATCCTTAATGCAAACAGCAATTGAATCGGAGGATGTTTAAATGCTGGTATATATCTTAATTCTGATTGTGGCTCTCGCTATCTATTTTCTATTTCCTGGGATTTGGGATATATTGGATTTTATTCCCAGAACACTTGAATCGATTGGTTTCCTTTTAGTTGGTTTCGTCGCAATAGGCATGGTGATAATGCTTCTTATCGATAAAATTAAAAATCGCAAAGGATGATAATGAATGGCATACTACCGCAAACGCAACGGCATATGGTCTTATACCATTGAGCTTCCTCGTGGTCCAAACGGAGAACGCCGTCAAAAATATAAAGGTGGCTTTGAAAGCCGTCGAGAAGCAATTAAGGAAGCCACTGCTATTGAAAGTGAAGTTTTCTCGGGCGACTATATCCCCGACAACGAATTGACTATCTCCGAACTAATAGATTTGTGGATTTTAGTCTATAAACCAACTGTCAAAATCAGCAGCTTTGCCACTCGCGAAATTGAGATTAACCATGTTAGAAACCTTACAGGAACCTTAAAAGTACAGGATTTTTCTAAAAGATATTATCAGGAAACCATCAATAGAATTGTAAAAGAAAAGGGCATCAGATTTGCCCGAAGAATACACATTGTGTTTAATATGCTTTTCAAATATGCCATCAGAATTGATCTACTTAAAAGCAACCCAACAGAGGGGTGCTGGCTTCCAAAAATTGAAGACAAGAAAACGGATATATCCTATTTAGAAAAAGCCGAACTTTCGTTATTCCTTTCAATCGCTAAAGAATACGATTTGTATTATGAAGTGCTTAGATTCCTTGCGTATTCCGGTTGTCGTGTGGGCGAAGCTGTTGCTTTGACCTGGGATGACATCGATGGTAATACCGTCACCATCAACAAGACACTCTATTTTCTGAACGGCAAACACAGTGGGGAACATATTCAGAATCCGAAAACAAAAGCGAGTAATCGGCAGATTATAATTGATGATGAAACATTAGCAATCATCAGTAAACTCAAAACAAAGCAACTTGAACGAAGGCTTCAAGGTCTGGAACCTACTAATTTCATTTTCACCAAACCAAACGGATCAATAGTAAAAGCAGCCCGTGTCAATGCCTTTTTTAAGATTATCTTACGAAGAGCAGGAATTGACAAAAAATTGACATTACACAGTTTGCGACATACTCACGCTTCAATTCTCGCAGCAGCAGGTGTTCCACTTGAAGAAGTCCAAAAAAGACTCGGACACTCCAATGACGAGATCACAAGAAACATATATTATCACGTCACGGCAGAAAGAAAATCTGCGGCTATGGACATGTTCGTTAAATATATGCAAATTCAGTGAGCAATCCGTGGGCAACCTTTTTGAGCAATGTATAAAAATACCACAATCGTCGAATAGAAGACTATCCTATTCAAGATTGTGGTATCTTTATACAAATAATTATCTTTTCATGTAATGTCATAGATTGTCTTATATTCAAAAAAGCATGCCTCTCCTTGCGGAGAAGCACGCCTTTTATTCTGCTAGAACGTTTAGATCAGACCCAGCCAGTTACCAAACAAGAAGGTAAGACGACCGATCAACAGGGAAATACGAGCCATAACCGTGTTTCCGAAGGAAGCTCCGAAACCGATCATAATCGCTAAACGACCATAGTTGGCTGCATATTTGAAGATGCCCTTATGTTCTACCGTGAAGAAGAAGTAAATCAATACCCCTAAAACGATCGAGACGAACAAAATGTTGTTGATACTCTGAGCAAGGTCAAAGACTCCGGCTTTCATCGCGACCAAAGGTTTAATAGCAGAAGTCATTTGGTTCAAGAAAGGAATAACCTGACGAGCGGACAACACCAATGCGGCATTGTAGCCAATCCAGAATCCCATGGGGATACGAGCAATCCATGCATAAGGACGATACATGTTGAAGTAAATCAACAGACCAACGATCATGGGGATGATTTCCCACCAGGTGCCTTTGCTCGGCATGCTGGTCAGGGCAGGTTTCACAGTATTGTTCCAAGTGGTAATAATACCATGAGCAGCAGAAGCGCCGACATATAAATGCTCAGCAATTCGATACAGTGGGTTTTCTTTATATAGAATGGAGAATAACATCAGGGTGATCAAAGCGGCTAGCCAGTTACCTAATGTTGGTGTTAAAATGGATTCCATTATTGTGTCACCTCCTAGTTATTTTGAATCGCCTGCAGCTTTTGAAGCGAAGTAGCCAATATTACCTAAAATCAAGAAGAGAATAATTACAACATGACCCAAAGATTGGGAGTCCATACCGCCGGTAGCAGAACCCAATTGATTATGTAGTTTTTCGACCCAAGCTGCACCTGCTAAACCACCAATGTTTCCTTTAAGTAATCCGGACTGATAGTAGTTGACCATTGTCGGAGTGGAAACCGAGGTGCAGGAAGAAAGAATTGCTACGCCTTCGGTTGCATTCCATTGTTGAATCCATGCAGTGGGGCCCGGGTCACCGGCGTTATAAGACATGACCGCATCAAAATCGGCAGCTTTGGTGACATCTTTCATCATCGGGAAATCACTTAATTTTGCCCCGTTTTTATCAATTCCGCCATTGAAGGCTTGATGCAAATCGGTTCTGGCTTGTTCCATAAAGGCCGAGAAACTTACGACAAAGCCTAAGTTAATATAATTTTCACCATAAACTGCACCATGTGCTTCTGCAATGGGGTCGATCCACAAGGATGAGAAGTTGTTACCTTCTGCCCAAAGTGCCATTAAGAATACATTGTGGCCTTTTTGGAATGATAAATCTGCCAATACTAAAGCAGCAGGTTTACACTCGGTCATGGCGGAAGCAGAAAGGTCAAAAGAATATAGGACATTAGATCCCGCCGGTAAATTGGCAATGTAATCATAGGCTGCTTGAGCAATTGCATCTTCCGGCACCGGTAAACCTATGGGTGAAAACATGGGGAAAGAGATTGCTACGGCCATTATAACATACAGGATTCGACGATCGATTCCCATTAAACGTTTATACCACGGCATATTGTTTGTACCTCCTTTTCGTTACAACATTTACAAGACTACTCCGCCATGTAACCACGTTCAATACCGAACAGGTTGCGGGCACCTTGCGCAAATGCACCTAAGGCAACGCCCAAGGCAACACCACGGATGGTGGGAGTGTTGAAATAGTCCATAATCCATACTTTCGCTTTTGGTAGCATCGGGGAAATTGCTGCACCGATGGAAGTTGAACCCAACATGACCAACGAAGCGGAAATCAACAATGCGCCAGCTTCCATACTACGAGCACGGAAGGCACGATAGGCTGCTGAACCAATATAGAAACAAAGTAGGGAGAACACGGTCGAGCTTCCTGCTACCGCTGTGTTCTGATAGAACCATTGGTAAGTAGCACTATTGTGTCCGCCTTCTAAAAAGACACCTAGAATCATTAACAGGAAAAATCCAAAAATCAAAATGATACTGTTATACCAGCCTTCACGTTTACGAGCTACGCGACGGGAATGAACACGAATCAGAGAAATACCACCCAATGCTACAGCCGTTGCTGTAGATAAGGTTACGCTTCGAACCAAATAATCTTGAACCAGCTTGTTAAACGCCGGAGAAATAAAGATATCTTTTAGGATAACAATCAATCCGGTGATCAGAGTGATTGCTGCCGGCAAAGTTCTACGCATAGATTACACCTCCTGTTTTTACGTTTTCTTAATACAGTTTCAATAAATCGATGATAAAGTTGCCTTTTCCACCGGTAATGGAGACAAAGGTCGAAACCAAAACTCCCAATACGATGACGGCCAAGGTGAATTGTTTGCCCCAGTCCTGTACGATAATGGTAGCCAAACGCACTCGATCTTGTCCTAAGTATGCTCCGGCAACATAGATTTCTTCACCGATTAAGCAGTAGTCACAGGCTACGATAAAGAACGGTGTTTGCGAAGTAGAACTGGTTGCTGCAACCTGAATGGCGCCTGCAATGTTTCCGGCTTCTGCAAAAACGAGGGATTCTGCATAGAATAAACCAAACATGACTAAAGCGGAGACGCCTTCACGGTTCATAATACCAACCACACCGGCGGCATAACCGAATTGGTCATTGGTTAAGAATCGTACGTCATCTTCACGATACGCATCGGGTTTACCTACTTCAAAATAAGCGGCACGTACAACAGATTCGGTAACCGGTTGTACGGTCGGGGTACGATTACATACGATTAGTCTGGCATCGTATTTGGCAATCAACTTTGCAACGTGACCTAACACGTTGAAAGAGGCTAAGGTATCTGCTGCATCCAAACCACCGATTCCGGGGCTATACAACACCGGGCGGCCCATTTCTGTAGCACGACCAACAACTTCGTCAACTGCATCCAAACCGGGGATACGGCGAACTTTGGGAATTGCGCCACCGGTTCGAGCTTTCTTTACCATCATGAGTAAAGCGCCTACATAAATAATCAAAAAAACCGTTGAAGTTAATCCGAAGTTTCCGCTGGTATAGAGCCAACTCGAGAAAATCGGTTTTAAGCCATCTGAGATATTCTGCATAAATGGCGTCATGAATTTGCACCTCCTGCATAGTATCATACTAAATTCTTTAGTTTCGCTTCCTGTGGTTCCGTGGTTAAAAATAAGAAAAATGACAGTTTGTTATTAGTACGTTGATTCGCAATAGGATCCTGCTTGACAGCGTCCCTCCTTTTTCAAAAAACAAAAATTAAACGAAAGAATGTGAATGAGACAAATGAAAAACCTACAGGATTTTCCGAAACCATCGTTAGTTTAGCAAGCATTCTATTACTTGTCAAGAGAAATCCCTATCTTTTCATACAATTTGAATGCCTTCTCCGACTATTTCTAACATAATTTCGGCTGTCAAATTGATAAATATATTTTTCGCAACCGTCTTTTTGGAAGCAAATTCTATTATAATCCTTCAATCCTTCTCTTTTATCCAAAAATTGAGCCGTTTTTGTGAGAAATTTTGATTGTTTTCACAAGATATGTATTTAACTTGGTATCTACCATAGATATTAAACCCGATTTCGATAAAATTTATACATTCATAATTTGCATAAAATCCAAATATTGAAACAAAGCCGGCAAAAGACTCATAATTCAAGCCTTTTGCCGGTTTCTTTTTATATAATTTTCTATCGTTCGAAAAAATAAATTCTTGCTATATGAGGTTCCATAGCGAATTTTACGGCTTTGTAACCAAAACGCACGATTATTAACCCTTTCTTACGCAAATTTCAAAAAAATTATTGAATTAACGATGAATAACGTGAGCTAATCCTTGTCCAAACAATGATTCAACATGTTCATCATCTAAAGAATAAAAAACGTTGCGCCCTTCTTTGCGGCTTTTAATTAGACGATTTGCTTTTAGTAACCTCAACTGGTGTGAGATTGCCGATAAACTTACTTCACTGTTTTCGGCTAGCTCACATACACAATGCTCTCTTTGCGTCAGCAAATAAAGAATACGAATGCGTGTAGGATCACCCAGTGTCTTAAAAAGCCCTGCCAATTCAACCGCTTGATTCCCCGGCAGGTTGGCTGCCGGCTGAGGTAGGCTTTCGTGTTCGTTTGAAGTATGACTACATTTTGCGGTCCTCTCCGGCATCACTCTTCTCCTTCTATTTCAATAGGCTTAAATCTTCGGGAAGTCCCCGATAATAGTGGGTCTGTCCATTTTCAGTGACCGCAAGCATTGGAATTCCAACCGTTCCTTTTCCTCGAACACTGCTGTAAAGATCTAGGGTATCTCGCAGTACCAGGAACTCTTTTAAAGGTTTCATTCCGGTCGTGATATCAATATACTCAAATGGAATATTATGCTGGGAAAGAACCTCTTTCGCCGTTGCACAACCCGGTCAGTAGCTACTACCATACACTTTAATGTCTTTCATAGGGATCCTCCTTAAATTTTGCTGGAAGCTTAAGAATAAACTTCTATATTTTTAATTCGAGAGCAACTTTTCAAAGTCCTTTCTCTGCACCCGCAAAGGCCCCTACTGTTGCCTATAATATGAAGCTTTTTATTGATTTCACCCTGAAAATCGTGTATGATGAAACTATATAAAGTCCAGCTAAGAATTGTCAAGATGAATTTTCGGAAATGATCTAAAAGCAAAG
>CAYRNW010000011.1:0-72720 GCA_964425745.1 uncultured Eubacteriales bacterium
AAAGTGCGGTCAAAAGTTCCTGTCAGTTTGCGGCCAAAGCTACTTGGCAGCAACACTAAATCCCAGAACTTGTCATATCGTTGCACTACCCAAGCCTACCGAGAAAGAACGAAGCCAGTGGTATTTTCAGCGATACGCAGCACATTTGCCCAGTGCGGGAGAAATCGTTTTATTTGACAGAAGCTGGTATAACCGAGCAGGAGTCGAACGGGTTATGGGCTTCTGCACCGATGCAGAGTATTGGGAGTTTCTCAAAGCCGTACCCGCTTTCGAAGAAATGTTGATGCGTTCTGGGATCATTCTAATCAAATATTGGTTTTCTGTTACCGACGAAGAGCAAGAAGAACGGTTTCAAGACCGGATCAACGATGATGCAAAGCGCTGGAAACTGAGTGAAATGGATAAAGAAGCGAGAGCCAGATGGGTCGATTATTCTAGAGCGAAAGACGTTATGTTTCATTATACCGATACAGCAAAATCTCCTTGGTACGTCGTTGATTCCAACAAAAAACGCTACGCTCGTCTTAATGTGATTTCCCATTTGTTATCGATGATTGATTATGAAGATATTCCTCATCAAGAATTTATCTTGCCCGAAAGGCAAACCGATGAAGGGTATGTGCCTGCCCCCATCGATCCTTCTAAAATGATACCCGATATTGCTTCGACCTTTGTAAAAAAACAAAAATAAAGGATGTTGGTTTCATGCACGAGATTCCTGGGTTTTCTCAATTTAAAAAAGTAGAACCCCTACTCAAGGGGTGGTCCAATGACAAAAAATTCAAAGTAGAGACTCAAGAGGGTACTTTTCTATTGCTCAGAATAGCCGAGATTGAGGAAATCGAGAAAAAGCGAGCAGAGTTTGAATTTATGAAAAAGATCGTTGGTCTGGGAATCCCAATGTCTCAACCCTTAGATTTTGGTACCTGTAGTCAAGGTAAGAAGGTCTATACGCTCTTAACCTGGTGTGAGGGAGAAGATGCGGAAAGTGTTTTGCCCACGCTAACGGAAGAGTTACAATATCATTTAGGGTTTCAGGCAGGGTTGATTTTAAGAAAAATACATTCAATGAAAGCCCCTTTGAATCTAGAGGAATGGAGTAGGCGATTTAACCGTAAAATCGACACTCGTATTGCAAAGTATAAAGCGTGTGGAATTCATTTCGAGAAAGACGAGCTGATTATTTCTTACTTACAACAAAACAGAGCTTTATTAGAGAATCGTCCCCAGACGTATCAGCATGGAGATTATCATGTTGGGAATTTAATCGTTTCAAAAGATCTTGCACTTTCGGTCATTGATTTTAATCGACCGGATTTCGGAGATCCTTTAGAAGAATTCAACCGTATTGTCTGGAGTGCTACAGTAAGTCCGTATTTTGCAACCGGACAAATTAATGGTTATTTTCAGGGGGAACCACCGAATGAGTTCTTCGCTCACTTGCTCTTTTATATTGCAGCGAATACAGTATCTTCGATTCCTTGGGCGATCCCCTTTGGAGAAGAAGAAGTTGAAACGATGAAAAATCAAGCAAAGCAGATCTTGACTTGGTTTAATGACATGAGATCGTGTGTCCCTAGCTGGTACATCAAAGAGTATCACGTTGAAGTCTAACAACACTTCTGAAAAAAATGAGAAATGGAGAAAATCAATGAAACCCGAACAAGTTTTAAAAAATTTCTTGGATGAAGATCAAAAGCTAAAGCAATTTCCAACAAAACGCAAAATGCAAAACTATACCTTGTATTATTTAGCTTCAAAATTTGAAAAGGATAAATTGTATACCGAAAAAGAAGTCAACGAGTTGCTTAATCAATGGCATACCTTCCAAGATTCGGCTCTTTTGCGTAGGGAGTTATTCGATAGAGGCTACTTAAATCGCGAACCCAATGGGAGCCAATATTGGAAGGAAGAAGAACAACCGAGATGTCCTGAATTCGAAATCTTTCAATAGAGAAGAGGTGGGGAAATTCAAAAATTCAAAAGCATATCAGTTACTTTTTTTCTTTGCAATCTTTTTGCTCTTGTCAGCATTCTTTTTTAATAAGCCGGAAGAGATTTGGATGGGAAATCGGGTCATCTTGAATTCACCCGCCAATCTCTTGACCGATTACTTTTATATTGCCAATATCGGTGCTGCCATGTGGAATGCCGGCTTAATGGTTCTTAAGAGTATCGTAATCCTGAAATTATCTAAGGTTCAACTTTCCGGAGCGCACTTGGCAGCCGTCTTTACAGTGGCAGGGTTTTCCTTGTTCGGCAAGAATTTATATAATTCGCTGCCAATCATCTTGGGTGTCTTTATGTTCACTAAGATGTATCGAGTGCCGTTCAAAGAGTATCTGTTACCTGCTTTATATGGTACCGCCCTAGGTCCGTTGGTCTCAGAGATTACTTTTAATGTCGGCTTGCCTCTGCAATTTGGTTACCCTCTAGGGATCCTTGTTGGGATAATTACGGGGCTAATACTTCCGCCCTTGTCAGAACACACGAAAGGGTTTCATCAAGGGTTGAGTTTGTACAATATTGGCTTCGCAGCGGGATTGATTGGTACCTTCGCTATTGCAATCTTACGGGGCTTTGATGTCAGTATCACTACTGTTAGCCTAGTCTCCAGTGGCAACAACCAGGCTTTAACGATTTTTCTGGGCTTCTTATTTGGGATGATGCTCATTCTGGGCTTCCTTTGGAATGGATCCTCATTTCGCGGATTGAAGGATTTGTTACAGGAGAAAAACCTTATTAAAAGAGACTATGTACTGGCTTTCAACCTTCCTGTTACCCTAATCAACATGGCTTTGATGGGCTTCTTAGGCTTGGCTTATGTTTTGGCTGTAGGAGGGGAAATCAACGGTCCGGTCATCGGTGGAATTCTGACCATGGTAGGTTTTGGTTCTTATGGCAAACACCCGCTAAATTGTATTCCAATTATGATCGGGGTTTTCTTGACCGGAATTCTAAGCATCCACCAAGTTACCTCAATGAGTATGCTGCTTGCTGCTTTGTTTGGCACGACACTTGCTCCAATAACGCAGATCTATGGTCCTCTGGCAGGTATTGTAGCGGGATCTTTACATACCTTTTTAGTGGTCAATGTTGGGATTCTTCACGCGGGGATGAATTTGTACAATAATGGATTTTCGGGTGGCTTTGTTGCGGCAGCGTTATCTACATGGTATGATGCAATCGATCAATATCGTCGTGGTGAAAAAGCCAAGGGCTATTTGTATCGAAGAATCAAATAGAGGTCACCACAGAAACAGGATAATTGTAAGCAGTGTAGAATAGAATTTATCGGGTCAATTCGGATTTTATATTTGAGAGGAGTGGAATACATGGGCTTGGTTGCTAATGTTGTTATCAACTCTTATTCCATCCTCATTTTGTTTGTCATGTATTTTCACTCCTCCAAAAATCCATATAAGATGTCCTTACAGCATCGCCTTTATATGAATTTGCTCAAACTGACCGTGATTATGTTAATTACAGATACGTTAGGAAGATTCGACGGAAATTTGTATGCGATTTATCCGCTTTTAAACAAAGTGGGTAATTTTGTTGTATTTGCTTTACAACCCATTATTCCAGTTACTTGGGTTATGTATGCACACTTTAACATTTTTCAAGACGAAGAAAGAACCTTGATGCTTCGAAAACCGTTAGCTTTTATCGTGCTAGCAAATTTTATTTTAGTTATCACAAATCAAGTTACCGGTTGGTATTACACGATTGATGCTGCAAATATTTATTATAGAGGTCCCTACTACTTTGTTTCGGTTTTTTGGACTATCAGTTTGGTGATTGCTGCTTTTATTATGATTCTCAAGAATCGGGACAAGGTAGAAAAAAGACATTATAATTCACTGCTCTTCTTTGCGATACCCCCAGTGATCAGTATTTTTCTGCAAATTCATATTTATGGGATCTCTTTCATGCTCAACGCCATTGTGCTTTCATTGCTGATCATCCTTCTAAATATCCAAAATCAAAGTATGTATACGGATTATTTGACGGGAGTTTATAACAGGAAATGGCTCGATTTCGCAATCAATAACCGCATCAGTAAAAGTAATGCCCGCTCTTCTTTTGCGGCAATTTTGATTGATCTTGATGACTTCAAGATCATCAATGATACCTATGGGCATGATGTTGGAGATAAAGTCTTACAAGATATAACCAAGGTTTTGAAGAACTGCTTGAGTTCAGAGGTGTTATTGGCGCGGTATGGTGGAGATGAGTTTTATATCCTTCTAAATAGTGGAGAACCAGCAGTAGTTCAGGAAACCATAGAACAACTTCAAAGTTGTATGAAAATATATAACGAAACCAATGAGCAAGGATTTAAAATTTCAATAAGTGTTGGCAGCATTGTTTATGACCCCTCCAGCAATTGGAGTGTTTTGGATTTTGAGAAGAAAGTGGATGAACTGCTCTACTTGAACAAAAGAAATAAGAAAAGTAGCAAGGGCTAGGAAATAAAGGAGAACGATTTATGGAACACAAAGCCCAACGCGAAGGGAAGCTGATTTCTTTTTTGCGCGAAGAAATGGGGGTTTCGGCGCGTGCTGTGCAACGCTTAGCGAAAGATCAACGGCTCCGAGTGAATCATTCGACTGCAAGGCTATACCAACCCATAAAAGTGGGAGATTTCATCGAAGTTCTTCAGATCGAAGAGGAACCTCTTTGTGTCCCTGAAGAAGGCGAACTCTCTGTTCTCTATGAAGATGACTTTATTTTGCTGCTCGATAAACCCGTCGGCATCACCATACATCCTACTTCAGCCCGAGATCTTGGCACATTTGCAAATCGCATTGCTTGGTATTATCAAGAGAAGCAAATCAAGGCAGGAATTCATTTTCTTAATCGACTGGACCGCGATACCTTTGGGGTGGTTCTCGTTACCAAAGATTCTCAGACCCATGCCACAATGAGTGCACAATTGCAAAAAGGCATCGTTAAAAAGATCTATCATGCACTTGTCTTTGGCAAACCCAAAGTTCCGACGGGGGACATCAATCTTGCCATAGGTAAGGTCGAGGGGAATCCGATTTTACGTATGACTCGTACAGATGGACAAGCCGCCACCACAGCGTATCGTGAAATGGCAACAGGACGAATGACCAGTTTACTGGAACTAAGTCCGCAAACGGGGAGGACACATCAACTGAGAGTTCATTGTGCAGCAATGGGATTTCCAATCGTTGGAGATGAACAATATGGGAGCATAGCCTCAAAGCAATTTTCAAAACGCCACAAGTTGACGACTCAGCAACTGCAATCGTATTCGTTGACTTTTCTGCATCCCAATTCGAAACAGCCTATTACCATCAAATCCAAGCTTAAATTGGTAACACAAGCACTTTTATAGAAATGTGAAACACAAAAAGGGTTCCCATGGCAAAAAACCATGAGAACCCCATTTTTTTATAGGTTTACACGATACATCTTATAACGGTAAAACGTTTTTTCCAAATTCTTGGTTCAAAATTTGTGCCATAGCGTTATATAATGCTGAAGAACCACAGAAAATTCCAACATAACCAGCAAAGGTGTGAATGGGATGCGAACCGGTGAAGTTGGCAGCGGCAAGAAGGAAAAACAGCACAGCTAAACTACCGAAAACCACCTGAGTGGCACGATTGTGCTTGAGTGTACCAATAAACATGAAAGCTGTAAAGATTCCCCACAAACTTAAATACCACCCCATGCTAAGAGGATCGGCTGCAGCAATACCGGGGAAGGGTTGAATCCAGATTAAAATCAAAGACCACCAAAAGAAACCATACGCTGTAAAAGCAGTTGCACCAAAGGTATTATTTTTTTTGAATTCCATAATCCCGGCAATGATTTGAGCGGCACCTCCCAAAGCAAAACCCATGGCCAAAATAACAATAGACAAGGGTGTAAACCCGGCATTGTGGATATTCAACAGAACAGTGGTCATGCCAAAACCTAGGAGACCAAGTGGAGCCGGATTCGCAATGTTGGATGATTGAGATGATGTAGCCATAAAGTAGTGATGTCCTTTCTCATGTTCGAATTTGTTTACAGTCGTATATGCTATCACTGCCGCATCTAAAACTCAAGCAGTTGTTTATGAAGTTCATAGTCACTATTCGATAGTTCGTAAAAAACTTTCTTGAGAAAAAGCTTGACAAGGTGAAGTGTTTGTGTTATTGTTCTGCGTATTACAACAAAATATAGGAGATAGAGGAGCGAGGACCATTAGTATTCTACTGCGACAACAGTGCATTGGCGGTAGAAGAAAGGGGAGCTTCGCCGAAGTTTTTCTTGTTTGCCTGAACAAGAACAGCTGGGCTTCAGCAGAATATGCTGAGGACTGTCACTTAGGTGGAGAGCTATCATGAAGATCGTTTCGATTTTTCGTACGGTTTTTAGGAGCTTTTCTTAAGTGAAAAGCTCCTTCTTTTTGAAAAATGAAAGGAAGATCGTCATGAAAAAAATCGCATCACTCCTCCTCTTTGTCTTGTTAGCCTTAACCTTATCGGCTTGCTCCGCTCCGGCACCAAGCGAACCTGAAGTCAAAACCCTACGTGTCGCTATGGAATGTGGCTATGCCCCCTATAACTGGAGCCAAGAAAATGATGACAACGAAGCCGTTGCCATTGCCGACAGTTCCAATTTTGCCAACGGCTATGACGTTATGATGGCGAAGCGAATTGCTGAAGCCAATGATTATGAACTTGAAATCGTTCGCCTTGATTGGGATTCCTTGATTCCCGCATTGCAATCCGGTGAAGTAGATGCCGTTATTGCCGGCCAATCGATCACTGCGGAACGTCTGGAACAAGTAGATTTCTCTACACCGTATTATTATGCATCGATCGTGACCTTGACCAACAAAGACAGTGTATATGCCAACGCCACGGGATTATCTGATTTAGCCGGAGGTACCGCCACCTCTCAATTAGGAACCGTATGGTATGAGGTCTGTTTGCCACAAATCGAGAATGCAACGATTTTACCGGCACAAGAATCGGCTCCTGCCATGTTAGTGGCATTGAATGCCAATGCTGTTGACTATGTCGTCTGCGACCTTCCTACCGCCATGGCTGCGACTCAAGTCTATGAAAACATGGTCATTTTAGATTTCACGGGCACGGAAGATGATTTCGAAGTATCGGAAGAAGAAGTGAATTTGGGTATTTCTGTTAAAAAGGGAAACACCGAGCTGCTTGAAGCAATCAATAGTGTTTTAGCCGAATTAACAGTTGAAGATTTTGAAGAAATGATGGATGCTGCAATTGCGATTCAACCCTTGTCTGAATAAGCATTGCGCTCAATAAGGAGTAGGTCTCATGTCTAATTTTTGGCTTGGTGTTGTGAAAAGCTGGAGCAAATACGGAACTTCCTACATGATGGGTGCTAGAAACACTCTACTCATATCGTTGGTGGGTACCTTTTTTGGGTGCTTAATCGGTTTTGCGGTCGGTGTTGTGCAAACCATTCCATCAAATCCCAAAGATCCATGGCTAAAAAGGGTTGTACTAAAGTTGATCAATCTACTCCTAACGGGTTATGTTGAGCTCTTTCGCGGAACCCCGATGATTGTGCAATCGGTCTTTATCTACTATGGAGCTCGGATTGCTTTCAATTTATCGATGGACATGTGGACCGCTGCTTTCTTCATCGTTTCGATCAACACCGGAGCCTATATGGCAGAAACGGTACGCGGAGGGATTTTATCGATTGACTCTGGTCAAACCGAAGGAGCCAAAGCTGTAGGGATGAATCATTGGCAAACCATGTTGCACGTAATTTTACCGCAAGCCTTTCGCAATATCATTCCCCAAATCGGCAACAACTTTATTATCAATATCAAGGATACTTCAGTTTTGTCGGTCATCAGTATTACCGATCTATTCTTTGTACACAAAAGTGTTGTGGGCTCGCTCTATTTGTATTTTGAATCCGCAACCATTGTCATGGTCATCTATTTATCGATGACACTGACGGCTTCTCGGCTCTTACGCTGGCTGGAAAATTACCTCGATGGCGATAACAGCTATGATTTAGCGACTACCGATACCCTGGCTCATACCAGTGGCTTATACAGTTACCGTCCCAGAAAGGAGGTACCGCGCAATTGAATCAAGATCCGATTTTAGAAATCAATCACTTGAGTAAAATGTTTGGCCAAAATGTCGTTCTTCGGGATATTGATTTTCGAGTTTCCGGTGGAGATGTGATTAGTATCATCGGTTCCTCCGGTTCAGGGAAATCGACCTTGTTGCGTTGTATCAACCTGTTGGAAACCCCCAATGGTGGTGAAATTTTGTTCCATGGAAGAAACGTTTTGGAAAGTGGCACCAATATTGCACAGTATCGCGGAAAAGTAGGGATGGTTTTTCAGAACTTTAATCTTTTTTCACATATGACCGCTTTGAAAAATTGCACCATTGGTCCGGAATTGGTTTTGAAGCTCAAAGAAGATGAAGCCAAAGAACGTGCTTTGTATTATCTCAATAAAGTGGGCATGGCTCCGTATATCCATGCGAAACCAAAGCAACTTAGTGGCGGGCAAAAACAGCGCGTTGCCATTGCGCGAGCGCTGGCCATGGAACCGGAAATTTTGCTCTTTGACGAACCCACCTCGGCCTTGGACCCGCAAATGGTGGGGGAAGTCTTGACAGTCATGCGCAACTTAGCCTCTGAAGGATTGACCATGTTAGTGGTGACCCACGAAATGGCCTTTGCACGAGACGTTTCCAGTCATGTGGTTTTTATGAAAGACGGCATTCTCTGGGAAGAGGGAACACCAGATCAAATATTTGAACATCCAACAAAAATTGAAACCCAAGAATTCTTAGCGCGGTTCAGAGAACACTAAGAGAACAATAGAAAATAGCAAATCGAAACAGCAGAGCAAAACGCCCTGCTGTTTTTTTTGCAAAAGATTCGTAAAATTCTTCTTATGCGAAAGGTTATTTTCAGACTTTCAAGAATTCTTACATCAAGATCTGAACTGATGATTGCATTGGACCAATGAAAGGAAGGGCAGACATGAAACTAACCAAAGAAGAACGTTCATGGGTGTTATACGATTGTGGAAATTCTGCGTACTCCATGGCAGTGACCACGGCATTGTTGCCTATTATTTTTGGTATGTTCGAAAATGTGGGCAGTAGCATGGATTTAGGCTACTTCAACTCACTAGCCAGTATTCTTATTGCGATTCTGAGCCCGGTGTTAGGAACCATTGCCGATTACAAAGACTTTAAGAAGCGATTCTTTACGTTCTTTGCTTCGCTCGGTATCCTAGCAACTGCTGCCTTGGCTTTTATTGCCCCTTCCAGTGGTCAATGGCAACTTCTGGTCCTGTTCTATGTATTATCGGCTCTTGGTTTTGCCGGTGCCAATATCTTTTATGATTCCTTCTTGGTGGACGTCACCGACGATGAACGCATGGACAAAGTTTCCACAAGCGGCTTTGCCTTTGGCTACATCTCCAGTGTAATTCCCTTTGGCCTAAGTCTTGCATTGATCTTTGTGCTCGGCATGGATAAAGCCATTGGCTACCAAATCGGGTTTATCGTAACTGCTCTCTGGTGGGGGCTGCTGACCATTCCAATCATCAAAGATGTAAAGCAACGTCATTATATTGAACCGGAACCACAACCCATACAAAACAGTTTCAAACGCTTGGCAGAAACCTTTCGCAACATCCGCCAACACAGAAACGTTTTTGTCTTCTTATTAGCCTACTTTTTCTACATCGATGGCGTGGATACGATTATCAAAATGGTGGTTCCTTATGCCACCTCGGTCTTGGGTGCGGATTCCCTAGACACCTTTACGTTGCTGGGGATTCTTCTGGTGATTCAAATCATCGCTTTCCCATGTGCGATTATATACGGCAACTTAGCCAAGAAGTACTCAGCACGACTAATGATCATTGTGGGCATCTTCACCTATATTGTTTCTTGTATTGCAGCTTACTTCATCTCCTCGGTGTGGCATATTTTCATCTTGGGAGCTATGATTGGTTCCGCACAGGGTGGTATTCAAGCGCTCAGTCGTTCTTATTATGCAAAGTTAGTGCCGAAGGAACAATCCAATGAGTTCTTTGGTTTTTACAATATCTTTGGTAAATTTGCTGCCATTATCGGACCCGGAGTCATGGCTTTGACCTCCACCTTAACCGGCAATCCAAAATTGAGTATCTTAGCCATCATCCCACTCTTTATTATTGGTTTCGCAATTTTCTTGACCTTACCCAAAGTAGAAACCAGAGCTACGGAAGTTGCAGGATCTTAAGAGATGAGTGCGAAGCATGTGATTGTGGTATCCTACGATGCCTTTGCCGCCGAAGACTGGTCTTTGGCGGCTTCTCTTCCCAATATGGCTCGTTTATTGGAAAAAGGAGCCTATTCGGACCAACTGCAAAGTGTGGATCCGAGTTTGACCTATGTTGCTCATACTACCATGGTTACCGGAGTTTCACCCCACCGGCATGGTATACTGCACAACAATCCCTTCCAGCCGTTTGTCGCTGAATCCGAGCAAGCTTGGCATTGGTTTCACAATCAAATTCAAGTACCGACGCTTTATGATCTTGTACAAGAACAGGGTGGGACGACGGCAGCGATCCTATGGCCGGTCACTGCAGGGGCTAAAATCAAGTATCATTTACCGGAAGTTCGTGCCATTGGCAAAGAGAATCAAATTTTAAAAGTTCTTCGATATGGCAGTCCTTTCTACTGCCTCGATATGGAACGCCGCTTTGGTTCTTTGCGAAAGGGGATTGAGCAACCCAATCTAGATAACTTTATAGCCGCTGTTGCCGCTCACACACTTCGGACCAAGCAACCAAACTTGATGTTGATTCATTTTATTGAATTGGATGAGATGAAACACCACCATGGTACCCAGTCTGTGCAAGCAAAACGGGCCATTGTTAATATGGATGAACATTTGGGACAGCTCATCAAAGCTGCGGAAGAAGCGGGAATCTTGGATGAAACGGTTTTTGTAGTAATCGGAGATCATAGCCAGCTGGATTACCATACCAAAATCTATTTGAATCGTCATTTGCGTGAAATGGGAATCATTCTCGAGACAGCAACAGAAAAGACCTGGAAAGCTTGGTTTCAGAGCACTGGAGGTGGGGCTTATTTGCACTTTGCTCCCGGAGCAGAGGAGACCAAATCTATCCTATTGAAATGGTTGGAGGAGGTTTCTTTGGAATCGGATTTCGGTATTGAGCGCTTCTTTGAACTCTCAGGGTTGATTTTTGTTGAAGCTAAATCCGGATACTGTTTTGATGATGATTGGCAGGAGCCAAACGATCTTGTTCCCACTCGCGAAAGCACCACCGGTGCGACCCACGGTTATTCGAAGGAACGAGAGAACTACAGCTCGAATCTACTAGTATCGGGTCCGGGTATTCGAAATCATTCTAATCTTGGTCCGGTTCGCATGGTCGACATCGCCCCCACCTTGGCTGCTCTCTTTGAGCTACCCTTCTCATCGGAGGGGACGGTTCTCCGCCACGCTTTTTTGCCAAGTTATTACCAAAATCACTAATTTAGGAGGAACTCAGATGAACTTCATCTCTCAAGTCACCCAAGCCATGATGCAACACGAACATGGCAACGCGCACCGCATCAATCATTTCTTGCGCGTGAATGCATATGGAAAAATCATCGCTAACCTCGAACAAGTGGATGAAAAAACCATGCTGATTCTTGATACGGTTACGTTAATGCATGACATTGGCATTAAGATTAGCCTACAAAAATACAACAGTGGGGCATGGAATTATCAGCAACTGGAAGGTCCTACGGAAGCACGAGCGATTTTACAGAAGCTGGAATGTCCGGATGAATTGCGTGAACGAGTGGAATGGCTGATTGCTCATCATCACGAAACAGAGAATGTTCAAGAGATTGATTATCAAATTTTGTTGGAAGCCGATTATTTGGTCAATGCGATTGATCGCAAAACTCCAGCAGAAGAAGTTCTTAAAGGGGCTGAAAAGTTCTTCAAAACTGCGGCGGGTTGGAGTATTTTGAAACATCTTTTGGGTGTGGATTAACTTCTTTCATACGATCGCTAAGATTCTTAATTTTCTCTGAAAATCGAAAGCAGAGGTGCCTAAAAATCACCTCTCTTTTTTTATGAAAAAAAGTAGTTTTTTGGTATAAACTTCTATTGACAACATCTTGTGGGCGGAATATAATAGTAAACACAATATGTAGTGGTTAGGAGGGGTGAGCATTGCAAGTCGCTGGTATGATCAAGTTAAGTTTGCAAGATTACCCCGGCAAACTGGCCTGTGTTCTCTTTACTCCGGGTTGTCAATTTCGCTGCCCCTTTTGTCACAATTCCGAGTTAGCATTAGCAGACGCAAGGCAAGGAAATGTTAGTAACGAAGAGATATTCCAATTTTTACAAAAACGAGAAGGCCTCTTAGAAGCAGTTGTAATCAGTGGAGGAGAGCCAACCCTACAGCCAGAGCTTGAGTCGTTTCTGACCCAACTACGTTCCTTCAAGTATAAAATTAAACTAGATACCAATGGCTATAATCCAGACGAATTAGAGAAACTACTGAAGCTGAATCTTTTAGACTATGTTGCTATGGACCTTAAAAATTCGCCTGAGAACTATGCTGAAACCTGTGGGGTACTCAAAATCAACCCCGAGAGGATTCGAGCAAGCATTCGAATTATAAAAAGCAGCGGCGTGGAACACGAATTTCGCACAACCGTCGTTCGTGAATTCCACCAGCACAAAGATTTAATAGATCTCAACCAATGGGAGATTGGCGATTCACCTCTAATTCTCCAAACGTTTCGTGACGGCCCCACGGTCATGAAGCCCGGCCTTCATCCCTACAGCGATGAAGAGATGCTGAACCTCGCAGCGGAGGCAAAAAAGACGATTCCCGGTCTCCGCCTCAGACAAGAAACTTCCGAAAAACAAGAAAACTAAAGTCTTCACAGACTTCAAATACAATCAAGAAAAAGGACGGATGAACCATGTATCGCGTTATGAAACGAGACGGCCAGATCGTCGATTTTAACCTCGAGAAAATTTCAAATGCAATGATTAAAGCCTTTGAGGCCAAAGAAACACCGTTCGACCGCAATGTTGTTGACTTTATGGCCTTGAAAGTCACAGCAGACTTTGCACCCAAAATCAAAGATGGGTTTATTAGTGTTGAAGACATTCAAGACAGTGTTGAACGCGTCTTGATTCAAGCAGGCTATGCCGATGTTGCCAGAGCCTATATCTTGTACCGCAGGCAACACGAAAGCTTACGTCAAGTCAAAACTACCTTACTGGACTACAAAAAAATAGTGGACAGCTACGTAAAAGTAAGCGATTGGCGCGTCAAAGAAAACTCCACCGTCACTTACTCTGTAGGCGGACTAATTTTAAGCAACTCCGGAGCCATTACAGCAAACTACTGGCTCAGCGAAATTTATGATCCCGAGATCGCCGAAGCACATCGCAATTGCGACCTACACCTCCATGATTTATCCATGTTGACCGGCTATTGCGCCGGCTGGTCGTTGCGTCAACTCATCCAAGAGGGGTTAGGCGGTATTTCCGGTAAGATCACCTCTTCGCCGGCCAAACATTTGGCTACCCTATGTAACCAAATGGTCAACTTCCTCGGCATCATGCAAAACGAATGGGCGGGGGCGCAAGCCTTTTCCTCATTTGACACCTATTTAGCACCCTTTGTCAAAGCCGACAATCTGACCTACGATCAAGTAGAGAAAAGCTTGGAATCGTTTATCTTTGGCGTTAATACCCCCAGCCGTTGGGGCACCCAAGCACCCTTCTCGAACATTACCTTAGACTGGGTCGTTCCCCCGGATTTGGCAATCCAACCGGCTATCGTCGGTGGCAAAGAGATGAACTTCACCTACGGCGACTGCCAACCGGAAATGGACATCATCAACAAAGCCTTTATTAAAATCATGTTGGGTGGCGATGCCGACGGCCGCGGATTCCAGTATCCCATTCCCACCTACTCCATCACCAAGGATTTTGATTGGAGCGACACTGAAAACAATCGTCTGCTCTTTGAAATGACCGCCAAATATGGCACACCCTATTTTTCCAACTATATCAATAGCGATATGGAACCCAACGATGTGCGCTCCATGTGCTGCCGTTTGCGACTCGATCTGCGTGAACTGCGCAAAAAAGCCGGTGGATTCTTCGGTAGTGGTGAGAGTACCGGATCCATTGGGGTCGTTACCATCAACATGCCCCGTATCGCTTACCTGGCTTCCAATCGCCAAGATTTCTACAACCGCTTGAACAGACAGATGGACATTTCCGCCCGCTCCTTAGACACCAAGCGTAAAGTCATCACCCAGCTGCTCGATGCCGGGTTGTATCCATATACCAGACATTACCTTGGCACTCTTGATAACCATTTTTCTACCATTGGTATTATTGGTATGAACGAAGTCGGCTTGAATGCGAATTGGCTGGGGAATAACCTTACCGACCCCAAGACTCAAGAGTTTGCAAAAGAGGTTTTGAATCACATGCGTGACCGCTTAAGCATGTATCAAGAACAATATGGCTGTTTGTTCAACTTAGAAGCAACACCGGCTGAATCTACAACCTATCGTTTGGCTAAACATGACGTGGAAAAATTCCCCCGCATCAAGACCGCGAACGATAAAGGCACACCGTATTACACCAACAGCTCTCATTTGCCGGTAAGTTTTAGTGATGACATCTTCTCGGCTCTCGATATCCAAGATGGACTTCAAACACTCTACACATCGGGCACCGTTTTCCATGCATTCTTAGGTGAAAAACTCCCCGATTGGAAGAGTACGGCAACTTTGGTGCGCAAAATCGCCGAGAATTACAGCTTACCGTATTACACCATGTCACCTACCTATTCCATCTGTCCGGAGCATGGCTACATTGACGGCGAGCACTTCCAATGTCCGCAATGTGGCAGCAATGCAGAAGTCTACAGCCGCATTACGGGGTATTACCGTCCGGTTCAAAACTGGAACGAGGGCAAAGCCCAAGAATTCAAAGACCGTATTGAGTATGATCAAGAAAAAGCTCAACGTGAAATTGAACATGTGATGCATCGCAACAATTCTGTGCAAGTAGCAGAGATCAAAGCGACAACGGTGCAAATTCATGAAATGGAACCCATGGAAGGAATCTTCCTCTTTGTCACGCCTACCTGCCCCAACTGCAAAACTGCAAAACGCATGCTAGACGAAGCAGGAATTGTATATCAAGTCATCGATGCATATGAGAAACCGGAAATGGCCGAGAACTTCCATGTTCAAACGGCACCCTCATTGGTCATCAAAGACAAAGAACACAGCACTGGGCAAACCTTTGCCAATGTTCATGAAATCCGCAATTTCTGTCAGAAGCAAAATAGCTAGTCACATCCACCGCCGGTTCGAAAGGTTTTTTAGCCTACTCGGATCGGCGGATTCTCTATAGGGGGCAGATACCATGGCAAAAGATAAGCCAGGAGTGTTATTCAACCGCATCTCGTTTTTCTATGGTCTTTTCTACGAGCGACAGAAAAGGCATTTTTTACGTGTCCTTCAACGCGTAGGCCCTCAAACAGCACTTCATCACTATACAACCGTATTGGATGTTGGCTGTGGCACCGGAGCACTTTGTGCGGCCTTAGATCAAAGAGGATTTATGGTGACCGGTATCGATCCGGCAGAAAAAATGCTGGCAGTGGGTCGCAGCAAAAAAGAAAATGCGAAAGTTCGCTTTATGGTTGGAGATGCCACACAAAAACTACCATTTTCTGATCAGGCTTTCGACTTCTCAATCGCTTCCTATGTGGCGCATGGCATGCCTTCGGAACAGCGCAAACGTATGTACAGAGAAATGAGCCGTATTACCCAGCATAAGGTGATCATCTATGATTACAATCGCAATCGCTCCTTCTGGACCAATGTTATTGAATGGATTGAAGGGGGAGACTATTTTCACTTTATTAAACATGCTCAAAACGAATTGGAGGATTGCAAGACTCAGTTAGAGCATTGTTTTGCACACGTCGAGGTAATTGAGGTTGATACCCGCGCTGCTTGGTATGTTTGTACGCCGTCACAAAAAGGAAAAACCGATTCTGCGTTGAAATAAGCTTTATATCAATTAAAGGGCGGCGTATCAATTCATGAAGAAAATGCAAATCAAAATACTCAAACGAGGACCCTACTTGGTCACCGGAGGTGTACCACTAACCGAAGAAATCATCGTTCCCCATGGCAACAGCTATGAGTATAAACCGGGCAGAACCTTTCCACAAACCGAAACCTATACCTTATGCAGGTGCGGAAAATCCAAGAATTTCCCCTTTTGCGACGGCAGCCATGTTCACGAGGAATTCAATCACGAAGAAGTCGCTTCCAAAGAAAGCTTTTCTACACGGGCTGAACTGATCATCGGTAAAAAAATCGACCTTCTCGACGACCATCGCTGTTCCTTGGCACGTTTTTGCCACCGTCAGCAAGGAGAGGTTTGGGATCTGGTCGAGTGCTCAGAAAACGAAGACGATGTTCGGGAAGCCATCCTCGGTTCAGACTTGTGTCCATCGGGACGTTTGGTTGCCAGAGAAAAAGATGGCACCGAGCACGAGCCGGTCTTAGAACCGGGAATTGTTATTCTCCAGGACCCCGAGAAAGGTGTCAGCGGCCCCCTCTATGTTCGCGGAGAGATTCCTTTAGTATCAGCAGACGGAACCCCTTATGAGATCCGTAATCGTATCACCCTATGTCGTTGTGGTCAATCTTCAGATATGCCGTTCTGTGACGCAAGTCATATCAAATCAAACTTCAAGGATGGACACGAAAAAGGAGAATAAACGGAAGGAGCAATTCTAATGAAACTGTTCATTTCATCTTATTCAACCAAAACCGCAGTTGAAATTTTATTGCATAACAATGGTTATAAAGAGTATTCTTTGAGTGAAACACCCCTTGGGTTGCAGCTACAATTACCGGATCACGCTTACAGCCCAGCCGAACTCCAGGCTGCCAAACGTCATTTTTCCTTTTACGACCTCTTCCTTTGGAGTGAGAAAGGCATCGAGAATGTGGTTCTTTGGGAGAAACCTGAGTGTGTAGGATCTATGATCGAAGAGTTTGCAACATTTTTTGAATCACTCACCTTCGACCTCCTGACGACGATTGAAGCCAGGGGTTTTATTATGGGTGGGATGTTTGTCGGTCCCTTGCAAAAACCCTTGATTACAATACGCAAGCATAAGAAAATTTTCGAAGCGTTACCCGGGTATAAGCAAACCTATACCAACTGGCAAGGGGAGAAAGAGAACCTTTATTTATTCGAGAGCAACTTTGGACCCGCGAAAGCAATCTTCATGGATGATATTCTCGAAACCGGAGCTTCTCTTCAGGGGGCAGTCGATTTATTGGCACAAGAACAAATCTCGGTAATTGGTGCTTTTTATTTAGTGGATGCCTCCAAGAGTGAAGTCCGGGACCAGTTTGATTTTCCCATCCATTCCTTATTACGATTTGATGGACTTAAAGAGAACCAACCAGTATAGAAGAAAATGGGATGGTTACAACGCACCATGATTAAAACCATAGCCAAGGTTGAAGAGGAGCAAGAAGCCATTCAGTGGCAGGTGCTCGATCAACTCGCCGATCTCTTAAAGACAGAATAAAAATTGAGGTAGCCCGATGACTTTTACTTAGAAAGTTAATCGGGCTCTCTTTTTTGTTAAATGCTTGTAAATCAACAGGAAAGCGCTAACGACGCGCGAAATATAGAAACAACGAACAAAAAGGAGGAATTTGCTTGACAGAAGATCATCCAAGAACCTCTTGGTCAACGTTTCTGAAAGATGTCTTCATCGTTTCTTTAGGAGCGTATGGAGGGCCTGAAGCGCATTATGGTGTGATTACAGACCAAATGATCATCAAGAAGAAATACATTAGTGAAGAGGATTTGGTGGAACTAATCGCTCTTTGTACTTTTTTGCCGGGTCCCAGCAGTACGCAAACGATTGTTTCAATTGGTTATAAAATTGGAGGTCCCACGCTTGCTTTTTTGACCCTCCTGGTGTGGGCATTACCAGTATTGACTGTGATGACGTTACTCTCGTTCTTAGGCCAATTTCTGCAAGAACATCACCTTTCGACAAACGCATTACGTTATATTGGACCCATGGCGGTCGGATTCATCGTGGTCGCTGCAATTAATATCGGTCGCAAAGTTCTGAGCGACTCCATGACCTGGATTTTGTTTGCATTGGCGGTGGTTTTAGCGTATTTCCTCAAGTCCCCATGGGTTTTCCCAAGCCTGTTGATTCTTGGTGGCCTAATCAGCGTTTTAAGAAGCCGAGAAACGAACCTTTGGAATAAAGTGCGTCTAACGCCACCCTGGGGCTATTTTGTTGCTTTTCTGGGGTTTGCTTTCGGTGCTTTGTTGCTGCGAGCGCTTTCGGATAACCGCATTGTGCAACTCTTTGAGAGCTTTTATCGGTATGGCTACTTGGTCATCGGTGGAGGTCAAGTCGTGGTACCGCTCATGCATACGGAGTTGGTGGAAATCAACCAATACATGACCAATCAAGAGTTCCTTACAGGATACGGGTTAGTGCAAGGCTTACCCGGGCCAATGTTCAGTTTCAGTGCATATGCTGGAGGGATGGCCGCACGGAATGGTAGCATGCTTTTCCAATTGGCTGGGGCGATTGCCGGTGGAATCGGCATCTTCTTACCAGGTGTGTTATTAATTTTCTTTGTTTATCCTGTTTGGGAAAATTTAAAACAGATGCGAGGGATCAAGGTTTCGCTAAAAGGAGTCAATGCGGTTGCCGCTGGTTTTATTGCTGCCGCTGCGATAACCCTAATGCAAAAGAGCGGTTTTGCTTGGGATAACATATTCGTGACAGCAATTTCGATTTTAATTCTTTGGACCAAGAAAGTTCCGGCACCGTTTTTGGTCTTGTTAACTTTAGTTGCAGGGTTTTTCATCCCTGTGTTATAATAAAAAAACAGGAATCTACAACTAAAGGAGCAACGTCATGATGAAAGCCCTCTTCTTTGATTTAGACGGAACATTACTTGATCATAAAAAGCAAATCACTCTGGAAAGCCAGGAAGCCCTCAAACAATGCAAAGCCAATGGCATCCGTCTCTTTATTGCCACCGCTCGTCCCCCTACACTCCACAAAACTCTTGGTTTTACACAAGAGATGCTCGATCTTTTCGATGGGGGAGTTTTCTGTAATGGTGCTTGTGTGCGATTAGAGAACAAAGATCTTTATCACTTTGTCAAACCTCATGTAGTTCGAGAGTGTTTGGAAGCCATTGAACCTTATTCGGATCTTAATATCTCCTTGCAAAGCGAAAACAACATCCACGCTTTTCGTCATCCCATTGCTGAAGATCATTTTGATAAATGGGGAATCCATCATGATGAAATGGTACCCTTGACCCAAGAAGTAATCAACCAAACCGTGAAAATGCTGGTTTTCTATGATAACTTTGTCGATACCCAGCGAAAAGTCCCTGAAGAATTGGTGCAATGCTTGCGAACCAATTGCTTGAGTGGGGCACAATTGTATTGGACCGACGAAGGGAAATTGGTGCAGATCATCGATGATGCGGTCAATAAAATGCAAGGCATTGAATATATCCGCCAGCAATTGCATTTGAGCAAGAAGGAAATCGCGGTCTTTGGGGACGATGTCAACGACGTTGAAATGTTGAGGGGATTTCCTAACAGTATTGCTATGGGAAATGCTTTTGATCATGTAAAATCGGTGGCTGCTCATGTCACGTTAGCGAATGATGCCGATGGCATCGCTTATGCTCTTAAAAACATTCTCAAGTTAATTTAGCAAAGAAGGTACTTATGCATATCATTTTTGATTTATACGGCACACTTTATCAGCCTGGGCTTTCGGTTATGTCTGTACTAAAGCAGATTAGTGATCGGTTGGGCTTACCATATCCGGACGAAGCAGAAGTGTATCAGTTGGTACATCAGGATGTGGACACTTACTTAGGAGCGTTATATCCGCAAGTGGAAGATCGTGGAGCTTTAAAGGCTTTATTTCTGGCATATGAAAAGCAACATGCCGAAGGAGGAGACCTCTTTCCCGGAACCCAAGAGCTCTTGCAAACTTTACATCGCGCAGGTCATGTCTTATCGGTATGTTCCACCGGCAATGACACTTTCATGCAAACAGTGTTACAACAAAATGGGATTGGAGAATATTTTACCCATATCAAGAGTGCAAGGCCGTACCGCTCCAAAGGAGCAGCTGTCGCAACGTTGCTTCAAGAAGGGGAGACTGCCGTCTTAGTGGGAGATACGCTCATCGATTTCCGTGCAGCTTGGGAAAATCACATCCCCAGTATCGGCGTTTCCTATGGATTTGGTGCTTCCGATGATTTCTCTGCTGCAACTTTCCGTGCCAGCAACATCGAAGAAATTTTGACTTGGCTGAATCATGTAGAAATATTCGCTAAAATCACACGGCATTGGTTGGCTAAACCGAAGGCACGAATCCTCGGGATCAATGGAGTTGATACCTCGGGCAAAACTACGTTTGCACGACACTTCCAACGTTATTTACGATCCGTTGGTTTAACGGCCGAGGTGATCTCGCTGGATGATTTTCACAACCCCAAAGCAGTGCGATCTAAGGGTGCGAATGAGATTGAGGCCTATGAACAAAATGCCTTTGATACAAAGAAATTGATTCAGGAAGTGTTACAGCCAATCAAGGAGCAGGGTACCTGTATCAAGGAAATCGATTGCCTTGACCTAAAAAACGATAAATATGACAAGAAGCTGAAACTAGAGATTCATGCAGATACTCTGGTTATTTTGGAAGGGGTGCTTCTATTTAAACCGCCTCTGGAAGCTTGGTTGGATGAACGGGTTTTTTTAGACATCTCTTTTGACGAAGTAGTGCGACGAGCCGAAAAACGTGATGTTCCCCTCTACGGACCGGAATTTTTGCAAACCTACCATCGCAAATACATTCCCATACAACAACGGTATCTTCAGAGTCATTCGCCCAAACAAAAAGCAGATTTTGTCATCGACTATAGCAACTTTTTAAGGGGATAACCGCATAAAATAGAATGAAAGGGGCTTCTTAATGGAAAACTTCAAGCCTAAAGTCGCCTTCATCTGTGTTCATAACTCTTGCCGCAGTCAAATGGCTGAAGCGCTCGGTAAACTCTTTGCTGCCGATGCTTTTGACAGTTACTCAGGCGGTACCGAGACCAAACCGCAAATCAATCAGGATGCAGTGCACCTAATCAAAGAGATTTATAATGTGGATATGGAAGCCACGCAAACCTCTAAACTAGTGACCGATCTACCCGAGTGTGATATTGTTATCAAAATGGGCTGTGCGGTTTATTGTCCTTTTTTTCCGGGTCGTTATGAAGAAAACTGGGGCCTTGAAGACCCGACCGGAAAAAGCGACGACGAATTCAAGATCATTATTGACGTAATCGAGCGTAATATCAAACACCTCGCCCAACGAATCCTCAACAACGAAATCACCTACGAAGACTGGTGAGACTTGGGGATTCTTGGGGACGGTTCTCTCCCCCTCATTTTACCAAAGCGTTGCCAATTACACGGCGGCGCTTTTTTTGATCTTGATGTAAAAATAAAATGAAATAAATACAATCTTATGATATGATGTCCGAGATAGAGATATAGGGTTCAAGATAGAGAGAGGGAGGGAATACTATGCCAAGAGATCAACGGCAGAGAAGTGAAAGTGGGATTTATCATATTGTGATGCGCGGAATTAACCGTGCTGTTATTTTCAAAGATGAAGAAGATTGCAGTGTGTTTCTGCGTTATGTAGAAAAAGCAAAAGCAGAGGCGAAGTTTCAACTTTATGCGTATTGTTTGATGTCAAATCATATTCACTTATTATTGAAAGAGGGAGAAGAGGAGCTTGGAATCGCCTTTAGACGAATCGGTTCGGGGTTTGTAGGGTGGTACAATCGCAAATATGAGCGCTGTGGCCATCTTTTTCAAGATCGATTTCGCAGCGAGCCTGTGGAGAGTGAGCAGTACCTATTTACAGTTCTTCGATATATTCACCAAAATCCGGTAAAGGCAGGGGTTGCAAAGACCGTTCTTGAGTATCCCTGGAGTAGTATTCACGAGTATTGCTCAGCTGCCAAGCTATGCAACACGAATGATGCACTAAAATGGTATGAAAATTTAGAACCTTGCAAAAGTATAGAGGATTTTTTACGAAGCCAGGAATACGAAAGCTCGATAAAGGATTGGAACAATACAAATTGGACGTATCAGAAAACCCTCGAATCGTATGAGTTCCTTCGAACGGCGACACCCTGGGAACAACGAGAACAGCTTTCCGAACAAGATCGATTTGAGTGGATGAAAATTTTGATCAAGATGGAAGCACCGATTGCGAAGATCGTGCAATTAACAGAAATCAACCGTTGTTTTGTAGAAAAATCTGTTGCTGGAATTGGAAAAAGAGAGGAAAAATATTGAGGGAGAGAACCGTCCCCTAGGTAACTGACTTATGTCAGAAATACAATAAAAGTTTATGACAAATGACATAAACTAATGTTATTTTGTAAAGGAATATTGTATTTATACCAAGAATTGACTAAAAAGCAAAAATTAACTTTACGAAAAATTTTACAAACACCTTGCATACTTTTTACCAGCATGGTATAATGACAACGTTGTTTGAGTCACAAAATTATTGGAGGGACAAAAATGAAAAAGACATTATCAATCGTATTGGTGTTAGTCATGGCTTTAAGTTTATTAGCCGGCTGCAACCAAACCCCAGCACCTACCCCAACCCCAGATCCGGTTCCGGAAACCCCGACCATTGTAAAAGTTGGTTTGGGAAGTGTTCTTTCTATTGCTAAATCCAAAGATGCTGCTACCGATGTTACCCCGGTTGGACAAGCCGATGTAACCGTTGCTGCTGTTGGATTTGACAAAGATGGCAAGATTCTCAGTGTTGATATCGACACCGCTCAAACCAAAATTGCTTTTGATGCTGCTTTCGCTGTTACTTCTGACCTTACCGCCGAAGTTCCCAGCAAAACCGATCTTGGCGATGATTATGGCATGAAAAAAGCTTCCGGCATTGAAAAAGAATGGTTTGAACAAATGGCTGCTTTGGAAGAATGGATGATTGGGAAAACCATTGAAGAAGTCAAAGCGATGCCTATGGACGAAGATGGATATCCTACCGATGCAGACATGGTTGCTTCTGTAACCATGAATGTTGCTGGTTATATTGATGCTGTTGAACAAGCTTGGACTGACGCCATTGAAGTTGAAGGTGGCGCTACCGTTGGTTTAGGCGTAAAAACCTTAATCAACAAATCCAAAGGCTATTCCATGGTGGATGGCAAAGAAACCCTTCCTTTAGCTCAAGCAGATACCTATTTAGCTGCTGTTGCTTTTGATGCCGATGATAAAGTTGTTGGCGCTGTGATCGATACCGCTCAAGTCAAAATCAAATTTGACGCTGCCGGTGTTGTTACCAACAGAGAAGATGAACTGATGACCAAACAAGAACTCAAGGAAGGCTACAACATGAAGGGCGCTTCTGGCATTGAAAAAGAATGGTATGAACAAGCCAATGCTTTAGCTGCTTGGATGGTTGGACAAACTGCTGAAGAAATCAGCGCTATGCCTTTAGATGAAGACGGATATCCCACCGATGCGGATGTCTTGGCTTCCGTTACAGTTCATGTGACCGAATATTTAGCCGTTGTTGCAGAAGCATTTACCGTTGCTAAATAAGTAAAACAACAAAAAACTCCCTCCCTCAAACGAGGGAGGGTTTTTTACTTTCAACAAGAAATGTAGGATTGGTGTTATGAAACGTCTTTATACAACTTTTTCAATCGTTTTTATCAGTGTTCTTCTCATCAGCCTGAGTGGGTGTAATTCCACACCTTCACTAAAACGGTATTCTTATAACTTTACAGGTGCGTTTGATACCGCCTTTCAAGTGATTGCTTATACCGAGAAAGAAGAGCACTTTAACGACTTAACTGCCTATTTGGAGAGTCGAATGCAGGAATTACATCGACTCTATGATAAATATAATACTTATGAAGGTATTACCAACCTTAAAAGTCTAAATGAACAAGCTGCCTTGGAGCCAGTACGAGTGGAGCAGCCTTTATTTGATCTTTTATTGTTTGCAAAAGAGATGAATGCGCAAACCAGTGGTAAAACCAATATTGCGTTTGGTGCGGTATTGAAAATTTGGTCTGATTATCGGGAAGACGGAATCAATGAACCCGAGTCAGCTGCAATTCCTCCCATGGAACTTTTAGAAAAAGCAGCCGAACATACAAACATTAATGACCTAATTCTCGATGCAGAAGAACGGACGGTTTTCTACCAAGATAGCAAGCTTTCTCTTGATGTTGGTGCCGTTGGCAAGGGGTATGCTACTGAACTTGTCGTACAAGAACTGATTGAAAAAGGATACTCGTCTTTCATCCTCAGCTCAGGAGGCAATGTGCGCACGGTCGGACAGCCTTTTGAGAAAGATCGCAGCAAATGGGGAGTTGGCTTACAAGACCCAAACCGATATGTGTTTGGTGACAATCGTACCCTCGACACAGTCTATGTAAACGATATGTCCGTCGTCAGCTCCGGTGATTATCAGCGGTATTATTATGTTGGGGATGAGAGGATTCATCACCTAATCGACCCGGCAACCCTACAACCAGCGAACTATTTCCGCGCAGTCAATATCCTGTTTGTCGATTCAGGCAAAGCAGATTTTTACTCTACTGAGCTATTTTTACTGCCCTATGAAGAGGGACGAGCCTTTGCCGAAGCCACTCCTGGATTAGAAGCCCAATGGATCTTCCCGGATGGCAGCATTGAAATGACCGAGGGATTTGCTGCTGTAGCAAAGAGCCAAGGTGCAGTTCCCCAATAAGTTTTGAAAGGAGTCTAGTCATGACAAAAATTCATCTGGTTGCTCTGAATGGCAGTCTGCGAAAACAATCGTTTAACCTCGCAGCCTTGCGTTACCTGCAAACCATCCTTCCTGAACACGTGACCCTTGAGATCCTTGACTTATCGCAGATCCCTTTCTTCAATGAAGATGTAGAAGCGGAAGGGATTCCCGCGGTGGTTCAAGCATTTCGCGAAAAAATCACGGCGGCACAAGGTATCCTTTTGGCAACACCGGAATATAATTATTCAATTCCACCGGTTCTGAAAAATGCCTTAGATTGGGCATCGCGCGGGAAGAATATTATGGCCAAAAAACCGACCGCCATTTTAAGTGCCTCGATTGGCATGTTTGGTGGCGCTAGGGTGCAGTATCATTTAAGACAAGTCACCACTGCACTCGATATGCGTACACTTAACAAACCGGAAGTTTTCATTACCAGTGCCGGAAGCAAGGTGAACGATCGGGGTGAATTGACCGATGAGCGCAGCCAAAGTAATCTCAAAAAGCTTTTGGACGCTCTTTTAGAAAGTATCTAACCAAAGTGGAAAGGTGGGGTTCTATGTCATACAACCTTCCCTCTAAAATCGGCTATGCCTGCATCACGCTCGACATGCCGATACGAGGATACAGGACTTGTAAGCAAAAAAATGCGACCCCTGAGTTGCTATATGAGTTGATCGAACATAATTTGGAAGTTCTTGATGCTCAACTGCTGTACAATCAACGGGAAGAAATCAAGCTGTTTCGCATCAGTTCAGACATTATTCCTTTTGGTTCGAGCCCTGTCAACACCTTACCATGGTGGGAAATCTTTGCACCGCAATTTGAGGAATTAGCAAAATTAATCACACAAAGCCAAGCCAGAGTTTCCATGCACCCCGGGCAATATACAGTAATCAACTCGCCAAATCCGGATGTGGTAGAGCGAGCTGTGGCAGATTTGGAATATCATGCACGGTTCCTAGACGCTTTACAAACCAATGGGGAACATAAGCTGATCCTGCATGTGGGGGGCGTATACGGGAACCGCCAGGAAGCAATGGCTCGTTTTGCCGACAGCTATGAGCGCTTGCCTCAACAGGTTTTAAAGAGGTTGGTCATTGAAAATGATGATAAATCGTATCCCATTGGTGATGTTTTAGATCTTGGGCACATGCTTCACATACCGGTTGTCTATGATAATCTGCATAACGCAGTACTTCCAACAGATCTTGCCACAGATGACAAGACTTGGATCAAAGAAGCAAAAGCCACCTGGAGTGAAAAGGATGGAAATCAGAAGATCCATTACTCGCAACAAGACCCTGAAAAAAGAGTTGGCTCTCATTCGGAATCGATTGAGGTTAGAGAATTTCTTTCTTTTTATGAAAAACTTGAGACGCCAGCTCCCGATATTATGCTAGAAGTGAAAGACAAGAATCGCTCTGCCGTTGCATGTATCCACGCATTAAAACAAATTTCTATAGATTCCATTGAAAAAGCAGGAAAATTCTAAAGGAAGTGGAACTAAAGCGGAGGAATCATTCTAGAACACGGAGGCAAAAGTATGGAAAGAAAAACCAGCGGCTTAAAAATTTTCACCACGGTTACCTTCTTAGTCATGATCGTCGCAAACGCTTTAGCCAATATCTTACCCCTCAATGGCATCAATACGGGGGAGGTATCGGATTCGTATCCGAATTTGTTTGCACCTGCAGGAATTACCTTTAGTATTTGGGGTGTCATCTACCTCTTACTGGCGGGCTATATCTTGTATCAGCATGGCCTTTTTCAGAAGAATCCTCAGCACCAAAAACTGATCAGCCGTATCAGTTGGCTCTTTTCGGTTTCCTCGGTCGCAAATGCGGTTTGGATTTTTGCATGGCATTACCGCTTGATTCCCATCTCCATGATTTTAATGCTGGTCATTTTATTGTGCCTGATTGTCATCAATCAGATGATTTATAAAATCAAATTCACGCTACAAGAGAAGATTTTTATAAAAATACCGTTTGGTGTTTACTTTGGCTGGATTACAATCGCAACGATTGCAAATTTAACAACAATGCTGGTTGACATGGATTGGAACGGATTTGGGATTTCTGAACCAATTTGGATGTTGATTGTCTTAGCTGTTGGGGTTCTCATTGGGGGAGCAACTATGTTGAAGCAACGAAATATGCCCTACGGATTCGTTCTCATCTGGGCTTATGCTGGAATTTGGATCAAACACACTTCTGAAACCGGGTTTAACAACCAATATTTCAGTATTGTTGCTGCCACTCTGATCGGCATATGTTTATTCATCATCGCCGAAATTTACCTGCTGATCCCTCAAAGAGAAAAGCCATTGATTAAATAAAGAGCGCCTACATGAAATCCCTCCTGATTCAGGGGGGATTTTCTCTCTTCATGGACTTTTTGGTCGGTTACTCTTTCTTTCGCTTGCATGGCAGGAAATCAGACTTGAAAAGCGAAAGAAGGGGGCATCACATAGTACAGAGAGGAATGGACAAACCTTGAATATGCCCTTCACAATAGGAAACTGGCTCTTAGCCATTACGCCGGTTTTGGTCTTGATCGCAGGAATTCTACTCTTCAAATGGGAGGCTTCAAAAGTTGGAGCGGTCTCTTGGATCGTTGCTTTAGGTATTGCATATTTCTTTTTCGGTACCGATTTACAAATGATAGCGCTTGCCAACAGCAAAGGCTTGAGCTTGAGTCTGTATGTCTTCCTGATTATTTGGGGAGCCATCTTCCTTTACAACGTTGCCGATGGTGCCGGTGGAATCAAAGTCATCGGTAAAACCATATCTGGGGTTTCCGATGACCGTCGAATTATGATTCTATTATTAGCTTGGTGTTTTACCTCCATGCTGCAAGGATTAGCCGGTTTTGGTATCCCGGTAGCGGTTGTGGCTCCCATTTTAGTGGTGATCGGCTTTGAACCCTTGGTGGCTGTCTCCGCGAGCCTAATCGGGCACTCCTGGGCTATCTCCTTTGGCTCCATGGGATCTTCTTATAATTCGATTCAGTTGGTGACCGGAATCCCCGGAGAGGTGATTGGACCGTGGATGGCCATCATCTTCAGCGTGGGTATTTTCGCCACCGGTTTTGGCGTTGCCCATATCTACGGGGGCTGGGCGGCTGTTAAGAAGAGCGTTCCGCAGATCCTAACTGCAGGAACAGCAATGTCTTTTGTTATGTGGTTGATGACCATTATTGGAACCGCGCAGTTGGCTTCCCTAATGGCAGCAAGTGCGGGTTGTTTGGTTATGATTCTTTGGGCGATTACCGGAAAGCGCAAGCAAAAAGCGGAGGTGCGAGAGGTTGCGGAGAAGTCGGCTATGAGTTTTAACACGGCCTTCTCGCCATACTATACGTTGATCGTGGTTTCAATTTTGACTCAAATCAAACCAATCAAGACAGCGCTGAGCGGATACAATTGGGGTCTGGCTTATCCGGAACTGCAAACCAGCTTTGGCTATGTGGTAACGGCGGTCAGCAAATATTCTAAAATCCAATTCTTTTCTCATCCGGCGCCGATTTTACTGCTTTCTTCCTTGGTAGGGTATGCAATCTATGTGACACGCATTGGAGCAAAGAAGAATCTCTTGAAGACAGCTGCACTTAAAACCGTGGATAAGGCGATTCCGACCAGCGTAGGCATTGGCACCATGGTCATGATGGCTTTGATAATGAGTGATTCGGGAATGACTAATGTCATAGCCCAAGGAATCGCTAACGTGTTCGGTTCATTCTTCCCCTTGGTTTCACCGTATATTGGAGTCTTGGGCTCCTTTATTACCGGTAGCAACACCAATTCAAACGTGATGTTTGGGGTGTTACAGCAAAATACAGCGATTGTTTTAGGTGTATCACCGGTTCTCATGGCTGCAGCCCAGTCGGTTGGCGGCTCTTTAGGCGTAGCAATTTCACCTTCAACAATTATGACCGGAGCAGCGAATGTGGGCTTGAATGGACGAGAAAACGAAATCATGAAAATCACCATGAAGTATTGCTTGATCAACGTTATGTTGGTAGGCATCTTCGTCTTTATTCTATCGAAATTTTTCTAAGGAATCGCACAAATTTCCGCTCAAAAATACTTCCGGGCTCAAATACTTTGGAACTTTTCAAGGAGGGGACTGTCCCTACCTTGAAATTCGCAGAGAGATTATTTTGCGAGGATAACAGACGCGTGTATCGTATATTTTGTATAACTTAACTAGAAATTGGAGGATTGATCAATATGACTCAGACACCTGTAAAACCGTGGCGTAAAAAATATCGAATGTTGATGTTAAAAACTGCCTTTTTATGCTTTTGGCCGGGTTTTTATTTTGCTTATCAGGGTGGTATTCAAAACAATCCGCTACTGATCGCTATTTCATTCGCGTTTCTAGGAGCAGCCGCGCTGTTGGCTATCCTTATTCAAAAGTAAGGGGAGACCTATGAGAAAAATTACGATTCTACTTGTCTTGCTTGCTGTTTTATTGACGGCAACTGCTTGTAATCAAGAACCAAAGGAGGTGTTTGTTTACGACGAAGAACAAGTTAAAACGTTGAGCACGACGTATGCCGACGAAATGGCCAAAGGCAACTTTGACAACGCTTTGAAAGCTTTTTCCTCTACGATGAGTAAGGCGCTTACGAAAGATGCCTTGATTGGTGCTTGGAAATCGGTTGTGGACTCGGTGGGCGAGTATCAGTTGGTCTACCAGACAACGGTGGAGTATAACAACGATTTAGCAATCTCAACCGTTGTGCTTCAATACGAACTCAATGGGGTTCAAGTCAAGTTTACCTTAGACCATGACTATAAAGTCCATGGGCTATGGCTCAATTATTACGCTATTGAAGAGCCATTGCAAGTGAATGACACGTTTGAAGAGCGAGAAATCCAAGTGGGCAGCGGAGAAGAGAAATTGGATGGCATTCTCACTACACCAACCGGCGTGGATAATCCACCTGTCGTGATTTTGGTGCAAGGTTCGGGACCCCAAGATATGCACGAAACTGTCGGTGCGGGCAATCAGCCTTTCAAGGATTTAGCACAAGGGTTAGCTGCCGAGGGCATTGCATCTATTCGCTATAACAAACGTTACTATCAGTATCCGCCTTCTGCCGAAGATGCGGAGGCAATCAATGCGATTACTGTGCAGCAAGAAGTGACCGATGATGTCGATGATGCAATCCAGTTGGCCAAGGAAACCTTTCCTAATTCCGAAATTAGTGTGATTGGGCATAGTCTCGGGGGGATGTTAGCGCCCTACATCGCGACGCAAAATCCGGAAGTCGCTTCGATTGTGATCATGGCTGGAACGCCTCGTAAATTGGAAGACGTTATGGTGGAACAAACCGAAGATGCCTTGGCTCAAAATACGACCATGACCGTAGCCGATAAAGCTGCCTATTTGGCACAGATGAAGCAAGAGGCAGCCCGAATCAAACAATTGAGCGAGGCCGATTTAGGGTCGTTAGTTCTGCAACAACCGGTGTCGTATTGGCTCAGTCTCAATGCGATTGATACGGGAACATTGGCTGCCGAACTCGAAATTCCGATTCTAATCATGCAGGGTGATGCGGACTTCCAAGTCAAGGCAGACCTGGACTTTTTAGCGTGGGAAGAGTATTTAGGAACACATATGAATGTAACGTATAAGTTGTATGAAGATTTAAACCATCTCTTTATGCCCACCACGGGTGCAAAAGATGTTAGCGACTACAACACACCGGCGAATATTCCCTTACAAGTGATTCGTGACATTGCCGCATTCTTGAAGTAGATGACGAGGATAGGGGACGGTTCTCTCCCCTCCAAATTTACCGTTTAATTACCATATAATTATAATGCTAATGTATAATTAAAAAGCCCAGTTGATACATCGTTGTGATGTTTCAACCGGGCTTTTTCTATTGCTTGTATTTCCCATTTAATTGGTAAAAAACCAGGGGAGAGAACCGTCCCCAAGATTTAGATCCCCAAGATTCCTTTTAATGAACATCTTCGTGATCGATGCGAAGTATGGCATGGTAGGTGGGATTCATCTCTTGCAGACGTTCTTCTACCAAGGCTAGCAAATCTTCATCGGCTAAGGTGTAATCATACGGAACTTCAATATCGAAGATTACCTTGGTCAAATTGCGCCCCCAGACCACTCTAAAATCATGCATTTTTAAAAGGGGAGAGATATTTTTCAACATTGCACAAACTTTTTCTTGCAAGGCTTTGGCTTTCGAATCGTTGGCGATGACCGGATCCATATGGATGACCATGCGAATCCCCATATCATTGAAAAAGTCGCGCTCGATCTGGTCGATCAGCTCATGACTTTCCATAATATCAGCGGCAGCATCCACTTCACAATGCAACGAGGCGTAGCAACGATTTCCGCCATAACTATGTAAGGTTAGATCATGCAACCCCAATACATGCTCATAGCTTAAAACCTTAGCCTTAATTGCATTTATTAACTCCGGCTTGGGTGCCATTCCTAAAAGCGGAGTCATAGTGTCACTGACCAACTTAAAGCCGCTATAAACGATGAATAGTGCTACGAGCAGGCCCATCAAGCCATCGATCTGAACACCGGCGTACGCTCCAAGCAATGCCGAGACTAAAACCGCAGAAGTCGCTAAAATATCATTCCGGCTGTCTTCGGAAGCGGCCTTCAGTGCAACGGAGTCGATACGGGTGCCCACCAGCTGATAAAACCGACTCTGCCAGAACTTTCCCAGTATGGCAGCAAACAGGGAGGCGGCTAGAAGGCCACTAAATAAGATCGGTTCCGGAGCAAGCATTTTCTTCCACGAAGAAATCCCCAATTGGAAACCCAACAAGACAATGGAAAAGGAAACGACCAGGCCTGCAATATATTCCATGCGGGCATGACCATAAGGGTGTTCTGTATCGGCGGGACGCCCCGATAAATAAAAGCCGATCAGCAGAATCAAGGAGGAAGCAGAGTCTGAAAGATTATTGACGGCATCTGCCAAAATGGCGACGCTATTGGCGAACATGCCTAATAAAACCTTGACCGTGAACAGCACTAAGTTCGTGGCGATGCCTACCACGGCAGCCATTTTTCCATAGCACTCCCGAACCAAGGGGGTGTCGGTTTTTTTATAATCTTTCACCAATAATTGAATCAAAAACTCGCTCATTTAAAGCCTCCTACCCAATAAAAAAAAACCTATGGAACATTTTACTGTCCCACAGGTGTATGTAATACTTTTATACCCTGCTGCCCGACTTAAGGGCCCGGCATTTCCCCTTGTGAGAGAGTAGCCTGCTCAGTACTGTAGCAAAATGCAGTGCTAAGTCAACGACTACAGTATACTAAACGGTATATCATCTGTCAAGCTACGGAGCTGCCTGCTCAAACCCGATTTGGGTGATTGCCGTTTCAAGGACAAGCCGCGGGTCCACAATCGGATTTAACCACTCATTCCACATCTCTCTCGGCAGTATGACCGGCATACGCGGATGGATATGGCGAATCCCTTCCGATGCATCTCGTGTTAAAATCACAAAGCTGGGTACGCCGGTAGGCCCCTCCGGACGATAAATACCGGCCATGAAAAAGAAGGCATGATCTTCTGGGAAAAGCGAATACTTTTGTTTGCGCCCCTCTAAAGTCTGCCATTCGAAATAGCGATTGGCAGGAATCATGCAGCGACGAGTATGGACGCTTTCTTTGAACATGGGTTTTTCGGTTACAGTTTCGCTACGGGCATTGATAATCAATCCGCCGCGATTCTGACTATAGCCCCACTTCATGAGAAACGGCGCTTGTTTCATACTTTTACTATTGGCAAGAATCACCGATATTTGAGACGGTGCGACTTCTCCTAACTTCAACAAAGGAAGAGCAGGGGAGTCCTGATAACGACGCCGGATCTCTGCCAGGATCCCCATCATTTCCACGGCGGTTGCTTCAGGTTCTACATAATATCTACCACACAAAGTACTTCCCCCTTAGGCCAATTGTCGTTCGACAAACCAACGCCCTAACAGGTTTCCTTGTGCGACAGCATTGCGTTCGAAAAATAAATAGCTGTAATGATTGCCTAAGCGAACCATATAACGGTCGCCTTGACTGCCGGCTTTGGCGGAAAAAGACGGACGGATGTCTAGAACCCGATCAATAGGGTAAGCAGTGCCGTCTTCCCAGGTGATCACTTCCGGCAATAACGTGCCTTCTGGGTCGAAACTGGCTGTGACCCTCACATAAACCTTAGATTTGTTTTCCACGTTTCTTACCTCACTTTCTTTAAGAAGTCACCATTGGCTACAATCGGCGGATCAATCACTTTGTAGCCTTTGCGCTTTAACACTCGAAACTTAAAATCCAATAATTCCGGAGGCACTTGCAAGGCCGAAGCGGCTGCAAAGAAAGAAATATCGTCATTAAGCAAGGATAAGACTTCTTCATCGGGCATCAGCAGGTCTGCTGCGAAAATATTGGCTTCAAACTCATATTGAGAGGTTTCATCAAACATGACGAAATCATGGAAGGTGCGAATTCCGGAGGCTCGTCGGTGCAAGACTGCATGCCCCAACTCATGAGCCATAATAATTTGTTGTAAATCTTCCGACAAATGGCTGTTCACCATAATGACCTGTTTGCGCGATTGGCTCAAATAAAACCCCTTGCAAGCGCCGTCAAAGCTCCCCATGGGAGAGAAGAGCACCGTTACCCCCATGGCCCGGCAAAGGCGCGCCACATTGGTTTCATCGTATTGCCGAATCAGCTGTTCTACTTCGCGGCTGATGGTGGTAATGGACATGTTATTCTCCGTCCTTCGTACGGCCGAAGGTCTGCCGCGCTTCTTCTTTACAATTGACATAGGCCGTCATAACCGCCTGGAAAAAGGCATCTTTGGCCTCTTGGCTTAAAGCACCGCCGGCGAAGAGCGCTCGGTTTTGCTGGAGAAGAGCTTCCGCTTCGGCAACTCCGCGACTCCCATACATGGAACGAATATTCTCTATGGACTGCTCTCGGATCAAGCCGGCTTGGGGGTCTGCGCTTTCATCGTTGGTTAAATACTCTACCGAAACATGCAACGCCTTGGCCAATCTCCGCAAAGTGGAGGCTCTGGGGATGGCAGTTCCGGTTTCATAGGCAGAAATGGAGCGGATGGAGAGCTCGGTTTCTTCTGCCAAGCTGGACTGACTCAAACCAATCTCGGCGCGTGCATCTCGTAATTTTTCAGCAAATCTTTGCATAGGGATCTCCTCCTTTGAAAAAATCAAACAAAATCTTCGAAACTTCCTTGACAGAACCTCTTTCTTCTGCTACGATTATGACGAAGTTTGTAGAAGTTGCCTTCATTATACTTCACACCAAGCTTCTTGTCAAGCACAAAAACAAGCAGAATATAGAAGTTTGAAAATATTTTTTAGAAAGGGAAGAGAACGATGAAAAAAGGCCGCATGATTCTGCATAGTGATCTGAATTCCTTTTATGCATCGGTAGAGATCATGCAACAGCCCCAGCTCAAGGGGCAAGCCGTTGCCGTATGTGGTTCGGCCGATGATCGCCATGGCATTGTTTTAGCCAAGTCGGAAAAGGCAAAAAAGGCCGGCATCAAGACCGGTATGGCCAATTGGCAAGCGAAACGCCTCTGTCCCGATCTAATCATGGTAGCCCCTCGCTTTCATGAATATGTCAAGTATTCACGAGCTGTTCGGGAAATTTACAGCAGGTTCAGTAAAAAGATTGAACCCTACGGCATGGATGAGTGTTGGATCGATATCAGCCCCATCTGCAGCAATTTTCACCAGGGAGAAGAAATCGCCAATCAAATTCGCGAACTCACCAAAAGTGAATTGGGCCTAAGCGTTAGCATAGGGGTATCCTTTAATAAAGTCTTTGCCAAACTGGGCAGCGACCTCAAAAAACCCGATGCGGTCACCGTCATCACAGAAGATAATTTCCGCAAAAAAATCTGGCCTCTTCCGGCCAGCGAATTGCTTTTCGTCGGGCGTTCCACTACGCAAAAACTTCAAGCCGTCAATGTGCATACCATCGGCCAGTTAGCCAATACCGATCCGGGGCAACTGCGCAAACTCCTCGGCATCAATGGAGTGCAACTTTGGACCTTTGCCAATGGCAAAGATACCGGAGAAGTTATGGAATTGGACTTCAAAAGCCAAATCAAATCGGTGGGACACGGAATTACCTGCCGGGGAGATTTAGAGAGCAGCCGCGAGGTCTGGCGAGTGATGTTACAATTGAGCCAAGATATCGGTGAAAAACTGCGTAGCCAAGGTCTCATGGCCACCGGCGTGCAAATCACGGTGAGAGATAACGAACTCAACGTTAAGCAATACCAAACCGGACTGGGCTTTCCCAGTCAAAGTGCCATGGAAATTGCCTATTTAGCAAAAAAGCTCTTTGAGAGCAACTACGACTGGCATTTACCAATCCGCTCGGTCACGGTGCGCGCCATCAATCTTTTCCCCGCCGAATCACCCTTACAACTGGATTTACTCGATGATTTTCAAAAACGCCAACGTCAGCATACCCTGGAAACCACCATCGACACCCTACGTGGGCGTTTCGGGGACCGATCCATCACTTTCGCCTCCCTCATGGGAGACCTAAAAATGCCTCTACACTCCAGCAGTATTATTTTAATGCCCGGCATGCAAGATGAAATTCCGCTTTTTTGATTGACTTTTATAAAAAAATCACTATACTAAGTGTTGGATTCCATCAAAAAAGGGCAAAGGAGGCGGGTAACATGGCCATTTTAAGTGAAAAAGATAAACAATATCTTAAAAAAGAAGATATTTGCACGCATCTGGGCGATGATTATGCAAAATTTATGGGGGCAATCGTGCCGCCCATCTTTCAAAACTCACTCTTTGTCAAGCCAACACCTACCAATGGCGTACCCGATTCCGGATATGTCTATACCCGTGTTTGCAACCCCACCACCGAAATCGCTGAAAAAAAGATTGCTGCTTTAGAAGGTGCCGACGGAGCGCTCTGCTTTAGTTCGGGCATGGCGGCGATTTCTTCGGCTATTTTGCATTTTGTGCGTGATAACTGTCATGTTGTCTATGTGGCCTCCAGCTATGGTCCCACCCGCACCTTCCTCACCCAATACTGCGCCAATCGTTTTGGTGTCACCACCACTCCGGTCAAAGGCGTGACCACAGAGGAAGTAGAAGCTGCAATTCGACCGAACACCAAGCTCATCTATTTAGAAAGCCCTTCCAGCGGTGTTTTTCGCCTGCAAGATATTGAAGCGATTGCCCAAATTACGAAGTCTAAGGGGATAGGTACCATCATCGACAACACCTATGCGACACCCTTACACCAAAACCCTTTACGATATGGCATCGATATCGCCGTTCATACCGCGTCCAAATACATGGGAGGGCATAGCGATATTGTCGCCGGTGCCTTAGCAGCCAATGCTGAGATCATCGAAAGTATTCAGCATCAAGAGCGAGAATTGTTGGGTTCGATCATGGATCCACATCAGTCCTGGCTATTGACCCGTGGATTGCGAACTTTGCCTTTACGCCTAAAACAACACGGTGCGAACGGCTGGCAAGTCGCTCAATACTTGGAACAACACCCCAAAGTAGAACAAGTCTTCTACCCGGGTTCGGAAACCTTTCAACAAAAAGAACTCTTCCAACGCTACCTCAGTGGCACCAATGGCTTAATCAGTTTTGTGCCCAAAGGAACGGTAGAGCAGGTGCGCCAATTCATGTATGACTTAAAAGTCTTTCAATTTGGCGTGGGTTGGGGAGGATTCGAGAGTTTAGTTATTAATATCACCGTAGGCTATACGCCCGAACAGGCAGAGGCGGTGGATTGCCCAGTCAACCTGGTGCGGATCCATTGCGGCTTAGAAGATGCCGAAAGCCTTATTGCCGATTTGGAGCAAGCCTTTGAAAAATTGAAAGTGTAGGGATGTATGCATAAAATAAAAGGTCTGATTGGAGATAAGCCCTTCTACAGGCGTCTTCTATTCCTGATTCTACCCATGATCTTACAACAGGGGATCAGCAGTACTGTGAATTTACTCGATAACGTTATGGTGGGAACTCTGGGGACCACCGCTATTTCTGCGGTTGCGATCTGCAGCCAATTCTTCTTCGTTTTCCATATTACCATCTTCGGTGGAACCTCCGGAGCATCGATTTTCACCTCGCAGTATCACGGACGAAACGATGTAGAAGGTGTTCGCGCCACCTTTCGTTATAAAATATGGTTTGGTATCATCATAAGTATCGTATCGATTTTTCTCTTCACGTTCTATGGAGAGAACATTATTGGCTTGTACCTCAATAAAAACAACACCAGTGCCGCAGAAATTGCAGCAACCATGGCGTTGGCCAAAGAATACCTGAAGTATATGATTTGGGGCATCGTGCCATTTGTCTTATCGCAATGCTTCACCACCACACTGCGGGAGACCGGTAATACCTTCATGGCCATGATCGCCGGAATTTTATCGATGTCCGTTAACTTGGTGATGAACTATGTTCTGATCTTTGGCCATTTTGGTTTTCCAAAAATGGGGGTAGCCGGAGCCGCACTGGCAACTGTTCTTGCTCGTTTGGTGGAAATGATCTTTATCATTGCTATCACCTATAAGAATCGCGAATCCAACCCCTTTATCATCGGAGCATTTAAAACCTTGCGTGTGCCGGCCGTGATTTTAAAGGCAATTTTGATCAAAGGATCGCCTTTATTGGCCAATGAATTTATCTGGTCCATGGCACAAGCCGGAGTTATGCAAAGCTATGCCGTCAGGGGTGTCCAAGTTTTAGCCGCAATGAATATCTCGGGTACCATTTCTCAACTCTTTAATGTGTTCTTTTTTGCCATGGGTAACTCTGTTGCTATATTGGTCGGTCAAGAACTGGGAGCAGGCGATATTGAAAAGGCCAAGGATACCGATAAAAAAATCATTGCTTTCAATGTCACCGTCACCATGGGAGTGGGGCTTCTCTTAGCGCTGGCTGCACCCTATGTACCCCATATTTATAACACTGAAGAAGCAGTACGCCACTTAGCAACCAACTTCCTCTTGGTGCAGGCCGTCTTATTCCCGGTGCATGCTTTTAATCACAGTACCTATTTTACCCTGCGAGCAGGTGGTCAGACTATGGTGACTTTCATCTTCGATAGCATTTTTGCCAGCCTAATCAGCTTCCCCTTAGCGTATTTTATATCAAGATATACCGTGATCCCTGTCATCTTCATGTATATGATCGTTGGTTCTGCGGATTTGATTAAATCGGCCATTGGCTTCAGTTTCTTGAGGACCGGTAAATGGGCGAGAACGATTGTGGTGTAAAAAACGGTGTTGAAATTCAATTTAAGATTGAATTTCCCACTTGACAAAAGACCCCCTTTCCGTTATGATTTGACCTGTTGTGAGTGCAAGCTCCTGCAACAGAACTTCATAAATATGGGGGTATAGCTCAGCTGGGAGAGCGCTTGAATGGCATTCAAGAGGTCAGCGGTTCGATCCCGCTTACCTCCACCAATAAAAACAACCTAAACTGAAGTTTAGGTTGTTTTTATTGGTAGCCCCCACGCTGAAAGCGTTCCGAGCTTCGCAAATGCAAGCATTTGCTTGTGGGTATATTCGTTCTTTTAGCACTTTTCGCAGGCTATTTCAACGCGAAATTTTATAGTGGCTTCAAAAAATAGTCTGAATTTACAAAAGGGCTTAGATCCCTTTTGTAAAAAACCTACTTAGAGGTGGGGGACTGTAAATATTCCTTACACAAAACTAAAAACCAGTGTGCGGAAAGTTGTGGTTTGCGCCAACTTGTGATATACTACTATCGTACTACAATTTTTAAATACTGTGTGTGGAAAGTAGGCTTAATAGTGACGAATAAAGACATTGCCAAAAGAGTAGTCCTTGCATCCGGTGGAATTGCAAAAATGGCCGATTTGCTAAACTCCGGACTTGCCAAATACGAAGTAAACAGTCTCATCAAGGTGGGTTATCTCGAGCGAGTGCATCATGGTTTCTATAAAATTACGGAAGCCTCTAATATTAGTGAAGCGCGGCTACTTGCATCACTGCTTCCAGAGGGAATTGTTTGTGTTGAGTCTGCACTTTTTTATTATGGCTATAGTGACTTCGCTCCCCGACGATGGACAGTTGCTGTACCTCGCACAATCTCTAGGGCCAAATTGCGAATCAAAGCTGTTCCGTTAAAAGCGTATTATATTCAAAGGGATAAGTATGAGCTTGGAAAAACCACCGCGGACTTTGAGGGTGTCACGCTCTTTATTTATGACCGAGAGCGTACAATTTGTGATTGTTTCAAATATCGCACAAAGATGGATAACGAGACCTTTAATAAAGCTATCAATGCTTATGTTGCGGATGAGAAAAAGAATCTCAACAACCTTTCGAAATACGCAAAAAAAATGCGACTTTTTGAAATAATCAATGACCTGCTGGGGGTAATGCTCAATGGTTGAAATAGCTGTATCTGTGCTAGCACGGCTCAAAAATAAAGCCACCGAGAGTGGCAGAAGCTATCAGCTCTGCCTTCAACTCTTTTGTCAAGAAGAATTCCTACGTCGGCTTGAAAAATCGAAATATGCCGATAATTTCGTTCTCAAGTGGTGCGAAGTTTACCCACCCAATTACCGGACTTTGAAGCACCGACAATCAACACCTACTCCATTGAAACAACTATTGCAGAAAAGCTGGATGCTATTTTATCGCTCATGGAGTTTTCAAGTCGTATGAAAGACTATTACGATATCTATTATCTTGCAAATAAGTTTAACTTTGATGGATCAATCCTCACTGAGGCACTACAAAAAACTTTTACAAATCGCGAACGTGTTTATACGATTGAACAAATTGAGCAAGTAATGGCATTCGATACCGATGATGGAATGCAGAAGAAATGGAAAGCCTTTACGAGGAAAATCGACACTCCTACAGATGATTTCAAGAAAGTGTTGGAGATGATTAAAACTTTCATTACCGAACCATTTGCTGCAGTTGTGAATCTCACAGAGTATAACAAAAAGTGGAGTGCTGTAACTAGGGAATGGGATCTATGAAGTGAAGAAGCAATCTGACTTCTTAATAAGCGGGGGAACTTTATGCGTTCATCTCAAGAAATCTACGAAAAATTACTCCATCACTATGGAACACCGCCCGCGTGGTCAGAGAACCCTTATCAAGTGCTGCTCGAGGCTATCCTGGTTCAAAACACATCGTGGAGAAATGTTTTGAAAGTACGCGAGAATATAGGTAACCGCTTCAACCCAAGGTTTATTGCGTTTTGTTCTCAAGAGGAGCTCCAAGCACTGATTCTCTCCTGTGGTTTCTGGAAGGCGAAAGCCAATGCTATAAAAGCAATTACCACTTGGTATGGAACCTATGAGTATGATTTGACTCGAATTACACAAAAAAGCCTGGTGGAATTACGTAAAGAGCTACTCTCCCTCCGTGGTATTGGCGATGAAACGGCAGATGTCATGCTCGTTTTCGCCTTTCATAAACCCTCATTCATCATTGATACCTACACCAGACGCTTTTTAAAAAGGATGGGTTATGGTTTCGCCAATGATGCAGAGCGGCGCACCTTTTTGGAAGAGGGTGTTAGTAAAGATGCGTTCTTCTATGGTCACTATCACTGGTTGTTTCTTGACCACGGGAAGGCTCATTGTAAAAAGCGACCCATTTGCAGAAACTGCCCCTTCGAATCGGTTTGTATGAAGTTGTTTTAAAGGAGGATAATCCGCAATGGACAGTAGAACATTCACAACCCGTAGCGAATTTCGTGCCTGGTTGAGCCAAAACGCTTTGTCCGATGAAGGAATCTGGTTGATCTTTGGTAAGGATAAATCTGTACCAACTTTGACTGCAGCGGAAGCCTTAGAAGAAGCTCTATGTTTTGGTTGGATCGATGGAAAGATGCAAAGTATTGATGACTCCAGTTATATGAAATACTTTAAGCAACGCAGCAAAACCAGCCACTGGTCTGAGAAGAACAAAGGAATCACAGAGAAACTGGAAGCAAACGGACTCATGACCGACTTCGGACGTGCTAAAATTCTGGAGGCAAAAGAAAACGGCCAATGGGCTGCCACAAAAGCAGAACCACTGACCGATGATGCCGTAGAAACCTTTATTGAATTATTGCAGCCGAACACCATCGCTCTTGATAACTATAAGAAGATGTCGCGTTCAGTACAGAAAACCTATGCCTTATCGTATGTAGCCACCAAAACGGAGGCAGGTAGGGAAAAACGGCTGAAAACCATCGTGGAGCGTCTGCAATTAAACCTGAATCCCATGGAGCGGATGCCACAATGAATCAGCGTAGCTTCTCAAAATCCTTATACATCAAGCTCGGCTGAATACCGGTGTTGTTTTGGTATTTACCATTTTTGTAGGAGACGAAATCTCCTTCAATAGTATGATAATAGATCTGGCAAATCTCGATCATGGGGTAAATCCGCACCGGCTGAATGCATTGAATTTCCAAAGTCCAGAATCCGGAAAAACCTATATCGCCAAAACCGGCAGTCACATGGATGAACAAGCCTAAGCGCCCAATGGACGAGCGGCCTTCTAACATCGGTACAAAATAATCAGTGGCAGTTCTCTCATAGGTTCTGCCTAAATAAAGTCTACCCGGTTGCAAAACCAGCCCTTCCTCCGGAATAATCAACGTTTCGGTGTTGAGGGGCTTTTTCATATCCAAAATCGCATCGGTATAGATGAGTAACTCATTATGCAGACGCAAATTGTAACTATTGGGATTTAAGCGTGTTTCATCAAAGGGCTCGATACGAATTCGCCCTTGCTCTACTTGGGTTTGGATCTCTTTACCCGATAAAATCATGATCTTTCGCCTCTTTGCTGTGAAATGCAATTATTTCTTGGTTGCAACGATACATAATGTATTTAATGAATCATCGACCTTTGTTCCTGCGACCGATGCATAAAACTGCAGCGATGCAAACCCCATCGGTTTTAACTCTTCTTCAATGGACTCTTGAGTGAAACAGGTGTTCCAAATATTCAAGCAGCGCACTTCCTGATCTTCAACAAGCACGATACGGTTCACATCGATCAAATTGTTCTCGTAATAAAAGTCGGCATCAAAGCAGATGTGAGGTTTGGCACTCCAGAAGCCACCTTTTTCACGAATCGACCAAGATTGAGTCTCCTTATTGCCCTGGTTGTAAAGGGGAGTGAAAACATCGAACAAGAACTTGCCGCCCAGCTTCAATGCCCGGTGCACTCTGTGCAATAAATTGAGCCGATCTGCTGGAATCAAGGCCGCATAATCGCACCAAATCAGGGTAATCATGTCAAACGCGTTTTCAAAGTCCATCTCCAAGTAGCTTTGCAGGACATAGGTGCTCTTGGGGTCGTGTTCTTTGGCGTAAGCGATGGAACGGGCTGAGAAATCCAATCCTGTGACCTGTAACCCATGTTCAGCGAGGCGTTTGGTGTATAAACCCGGACCGCAGCCGATATCGAGCAGGGAAGATCCGGGCGGTAAAAGGGACGCGATCCAAGTGGTGGCTTGGTCGATAAACTCCGGTTTTCGGCTGGCGGCGTCGGTGTTGGGGTTCAAATGTGCTTCCAACATGCCTTTAGAGATATGTTCATCGGTCCAAAATTGGGCACTGGTTTTTTCAAAAAGCTTAGGCTTCATCAAGAGTGGTAGCAGTTGTGAATACATAAGATCCCTCCATTGCGCTTTAAAATTCATTGCTCAGAGAATACCATATTTTGCCGAAGCAATCAATAATTTTTCTTAGGGACTTGGGGACTGTTCTCTCTTGTTCTTGGGGACGGTTCTCTCCTTGCTGGTTTTGCCTTAAATCTGGTAAAAAACGAGGGGAGAGAACCGTCCCCAAGATGAAACCCAAGATGATAGATAAATCTTGGAGCGAAAAGTTTCCCGTTGAGCGGCTTCTGACCGAAGGTCGGCAGAGCTCAGAGGGATCTTTGAGCGATCCTGTAATCTATTTGTAAACTTACCAGATATTGACACCAACCAAGGTGCTGTGCTACACTGCCTTTGAAAACGAACAGAAAAGGGGCTTAAAAAATGATTCAATAATCCATTTGACATCAAGTAAAACGTAAAAGCTCATGCATTCATGAGCCTTGGTTTTGTTGTCAAAAATGGAGAATGAATCGCCCGTTCACACAGGGTACTTTGCTGTACTCCTCGTGTCATAACTGCGTACCCATTCCTCCTTGGCAACCACCAGGGAGGAATTTTTTATTCAGGAGGTCCCCCATGCAACAACCATCAACACCTTTACAACTTTTCTTTCAATACGCCAAGCGCTATCGGGGCCGCGTGGTGCTCTTGACCCTGGTTTACCTGGTCACTACAGCTTTACTGGTGATCGCCCCTCAAATGCTCAGTTCCTTTATTGATCGTGTTTACAGCAATGCAGCAACCACCGCCGTGCTTTTGGCTATCGTGTTCTACTTGGCTGCGGTTTTGGGTCGTTCGCTCATGAACGCATTATTGCAGATTCAGTTGGCTACGGTCGGGCAATTGATCACGGATGAATATCGCCGCGACGTCATGCATCATTTTTTATCGTTAGACAGCCAACATTTAAGCGCATGGACCTCCGGCGAGGCTATCACCCGCCTCGATGAAGACGTGCAAGGCCTTTTTCAATATTATTATATCCTCTTTTACAAACTCACCGGTAGCGGCATAGCTCTTGTAGGGATTTTAGTCGCCTTAGCAATGAAAAGTGGATGGCTTACAGCTGCGCTACTGATTGTTAGTCTACTGACCATCCTTGGGTTCAAGTGGATCCAAGACCGCGGTATTCCCAAATACGTGCGTAGGACCGCCGCCTCGGCTGTGTTCAACGGTAGTATGAAAGAATTACTCGATAATGCCACCACCTTACGCGCATTGCATGCAGAATCGTATGCTACCGCCACCCTGAAACGCAGCATGAAACATCGCTATTTTGAGAGCTTACCTGCCAATATGATGTATGCCAATCTTTGGAGCGCCTCGACCATTATGCAAGCGTTGGTTGTCGCTGCCGGACTTTTCTTTGCACTCTTGCTTTGGACGAAGGGAACGATTACGATTGGCACTGCCTATTTAATCTATACCTACAGCGAACTGATTATCGCCCCCTTACAAGATTTTCGTAATTTTATGGGGAAAATGCAAGGCGCCATGGCTGGAATTCTTCGCACTCAAAACTTATTGGCTACACCGGTATTGGAATTCAGCGGCAGCAAAGAGTTGCCCGATCAACCAATTTCTGTGACGATTGAGAACTTGAGCTTTGCTTATGCACAAGGCCCTGAGGTGCTGAAAGACATTAATCTTGAGCTGCCCGCCGGGGGAAGAGTGGGCATTATGGGTGAAACCGGTTGTGGAAAAAGCACCTTAATCAACCTGATTGCAGGCCTAAACCCCTATGAAAAGGGCTCGATTTGCCTAAACGGCATTGAACTCCGTGAAATCAAACAGGATAGCCTGCGTCAACGCGTCGCCTTCTGCACGCAACGAGTCCAGCTGATTCATGGGAGCTTGCGCGATAATATTGCCTTTTTCGATCAGAAATACACCGATGACGATCTCCTTCAGGCCATAGAAAACTTGCATTTGAGCGAATGGTTCCGGAAATTTCCGCAAGGATTAGACACGCCGCTGGAAATGGGGGAAGGCAACCTATCTTCCGGTGAGGCACAACTGATCACTCTCCTCCGTTTTGCTTTACGCGATCCACGCCTGGTGCTTTTTGATGAAATCACTTCCAATCTCGATGCCGCAGTGGAGCGTCATATGACCCGCGCCATTGAAGGGTTGAGCCAAGGTCGCACCGTCATCGCCATTGCGCATAATGCCAAATCATTGGATTGGATGGATACTATCGTCATCATGCAGGGTGGCAGATTCGTAGAAAAAGGAAAGGAGGCGGTCGTATGAAACCAGTGAAAACGGAATCACGAACCTTTTTGGAGTTTAGTTTGAAGCTATTGGGGTATAAGAAATGGACCACTGTGGCGAACCTGTTTTGCAACAGCATCATCTTTTCTCATCAAGCAGCCGTCACCTACTTCATACGGCAGATTCTTAATAATTTTTCAGTGGACCCAGCCGATGCGCTGCGTAAAGCGTATCCGTATTTGATTGGCTTCATGGCAGTCGCCGGAGTTCGAGTGGTGGCGATCATGAGTTGTGCTGTTTTAGATGCCAAGCGAGCCTATTTTTACCAAAACCGTATTCGTTTGAATGCGATGCAACATCTTATGCAAAAGCCCGATATTACGCAGGTGACGGGGAAGGCCAATCAAATTTTTGAAATCCTCGATGACGATATTCCGGTAGCAACCTTTCCGGTTGAATTGCTTACGGAAGCTTCTGGATATGCGGTGTATACCTTGATTGCGTTGTCCATGATGCTGAGCATCAACTGGCAGCTCACTCTATTCATTTTTGTGCCGCTTTCTGCTGCCATTTACGGGGTGCAACGTCTCTCGGAGCGGATGAAAGAACGGCGTAAGGTCAACCGCGAAGCTCATGATGCTGCTAGTGCTTTTATTGGTGATATTGCCGATGTGGCGATGTCGGTGAAATCGGCAGGAGCAAAAGAGGCAGTGTTGCATCGTTACGACCAGGTTAACGGAGTGCGAAGGAGTGCAATTTTGCAGGAGAAAAGCTTTAATGAACGAGTTGAGCTCCTGCTTTCGGGTTCGGTGGCGCTGGGTTCCGCGGTGATGATGTTCATTGCGGCGCGCTTGTTGGCCGGTGAGAGCTTTGGCATTGGCGATTTCAGCTTTTTTATTGCTCACTTGTTTACCTTGTCGGAATGTGTGTATCGTGTTGTGGAGATTTATACTGAATCTCGCAAGGCAGAGGTATCCTACGAGCGGATATTAAGTGCCCTCGATTGCGAGCCAGAGCTTTTGACAAGGAAAAACGAGTTGGTGTTAAGGGAAGTGGTGGAAGAGGAGGGTGGATTGAAGGAGGATAAGGCGGAGGCGGTTGCCGATAAACTACGTGTAATTACAGAGAAGGAACAAAGACCGCTCGATGCTGATGCAGGGCTGCTGAGTGGAAGTCCTACCCACACACAAGCTCTTACACAAGCGGCTGGAGAGACTCGAAACGACGAAAAAAAGGTTGCCCTCTTGCGGGTGCAAGACTTGACCTACACCTACACGGGCAACGATGGTTTTCGCGATGTTTCATTTGATTTGCATCCCGGGCAACTGACCGTGATCGCCGGTGGTATGGCATCCGGCAAATCCACCCTGCTTAGCACCCTGCTAAACCTCTTGCCTTACCAGTTGGGGACAGTTCTCTCCCCGTCAAAATTTCCAGAAAAATGGATTATAGGAGCTCCTCAACGCAGCGGTTTCTTTGCAACCGATCTTGAGACGAACCTGAAGTTGGGCCAGAAGCTGAGTGACGAGGAGATCGCGCGGGGACTGAACATTGCTGCGCTGCCGTCGTCTATCCCCTTGGCCACGGAAATTGGGGGAAGAGGAGATAAAATCTCCGGTGGGCAACGGCAAAGGCTGCTCATGGCGCGGGTTTTTGCACGGCCACAGCCGATCAAGGTGATTGATGATTGTGTCAGCGCCTTGGATGGCGAAACGCGGTTGTTGGTGTTGCAGCGAATCAGGGCACACCTAAAAAACAGCGGTGATGCGGTGGTGATTGCTACCAATGCTCAGAATTTTATGCAGCAAGCCGACCAAATCATCTTTATGGAACGAGGATTGGTGAAGGGCAAGGGGACGTATGAGGAACTGCTCCGCGGCTATCCTGCTTTTGCTGAAATTGTGTCATAGGGTGAGACAACTTCTTGGGGACGGTTCTGTCCGGGGTGAAATTTCCTTAAATATGGAAAAAACCGAGGGGAGAGAACCGTCCCCTAAACAAATTTTTCGAAGATACGGTTGGAAATGACCAGTGCGGTTTCGCGGGAGGAGTTTTTTAAAGGTGCCATGACGCCATTGCCCTCTCCTTTGATGATATTCAATTTATACATGAGTTGCAGCGGTGTCTTGGCATAGTTGCTGATCTGATCTTCATCGGCAAAGAGCACATATTCCATGGTAACCACGGGTTTAATGTCTAGCGCTGTGAACAAACGCGCATACATCGTCGCCATCTCTTGCCGCGTAATCAGGCCGAAGGGGTCAAAAATCCCCTCGCCACGACCGGTGACAATCCCCAATTCGGCAGCTTTTTGCACATGCAGGAGGTCAATATCGGTAAACGGATTGACTTCGGGCAGCGGTGCCTCTTGCTTTGCCATGGCTTCATAGAGTTTGACCACCAATTCGGCAAATTCTTCACGGCGAATGTTGTTTTGGTAGAAGGAAAACAGATGGGATTCGGTCAGCCAACTGGTGCGTGCGGCCTCGATGTGGGGGAGTGCCCAATCGGCAGGTTGACTGTGATCCACTTGATCCCCCGGTTGTCCGGGTTCACCCGGCGGTTGCTCTGCAAGTTGCGGGACACCAATGGCGGTGCCGCTGTTTTCGATGCTACCCTTGAGCAAAAGCGCGCCGGAAGCCACTTCAACGCCCCCGTTTCTGCTGATAAAGGGTCCATTGACGCTGATTTGTGCGTTGTTTTCAATCCTCAATTGCGCTTGAGATTCGAGCGTTAGCGATTTGAGGGAGAGGGAGTCATAGAGGTTGACTTGAGCTTCACTTTTTAGTAAAGCTTGACCGCCAATACTTTGCAGCCCCCCATAAAAGGTGTAGGTACCAAAGTTTTGTAGGCGATTCTGAACCACGAGACCTCCACGGCGTTCTACTTGAAGAGAGGAACCAGCTGAAATGGTGAGGTCATCTACGACCAGCACAAACTCATCGAGCACAGCCTTACCGGTAAAGATTCCGTTTTCTATGATACCATAGCTAAAACTGTGCGGCCCACCGGTGCGGTCATCGATACTCTGTATGGTGCTGCCCTGGGAGACGATAATTCCATCTTCATAAAAAATCCCATCGAAATTCCCGGTAATCGAACCAGCGTTCAGGTATGCCAAGCCCCCGGTAATGCGCATTCCAGAGCCAATAACACCTTCTAAACTGCCACCGTTCAGGTAAAAAGTGCCCCATCGGCCGGCTTGTTCGTATCCAAAGGTGCCGCCGACCATGCTGCCGGTGCCCTCTACGGTGAAGCTGCGGTTCTGGCGACCGATAATCGGAACACCTTCTGGGTCGCCAATGCCACCCATGTGGCTGTAGGTTAGCGTGTGTCCGTTGAGATTTAAGGTATAATGCCCTTCGCCCAGCTCAATGCCACAATCCGCGTCTACTGCTTGTGCAGTCGTAATTGCAAGGTCGGCCATCAGTTTCACCTTGGCGCCGGCCGGGTTGGTCAGGGCCGCTTTGAGTTGGGTGAAGGTAAAGGCCTCAACATACTCCGCTGCCGCATTCGCCGGTTCTGAAAAGACATTGATTGCGAAAATGAGAAGTGTAGCAATGAGAATCCATTGCGCAAGTTTCTTCATGACACGAACCTCCCTTAGATGATACTAGGATGATACTATGGGATTCTACAACATTGCGCTTATTCCCTTGTATAATTTTTTCAAAAGGGGTCTGACCCCAAGTGCGAAATTTCCAATTAGAAGGAAAACGGGTTCAGTCTTGTCGAAGAATATGGCGACTACCACCGCAACCCGAGTAACGAAACGAATTACAAGGCGATCATCGTGGCGAAAAGGGGATAGCGTAGCTTACGCGGCGGGTGGTCGGAAGTGATAAACAAGGGAGGTACCTAGTATGTGCACGGGAAACCGAATCTATCTTGATTTTCAGAGGCCGAAACGCGAACTCATTGAGCAATTTCGAGGGGTTCCTGTTTCTAATTTGGACGACTGCATGAACCGCACTGCCGCAGTCACCGCGGAAATTCGTCCCTTTGGCAAAAAGGAGCTACTCGGCACGGCGTTCACCGTGCAGATCCCCGAAGGCGACAACTTGATGGTGCATAAAGCGCTCGATTTGGCCAAGCCGGGCGATGTTTTGGTCGTGGCGGCCGGAGGGATGTTGAACCGTAGTATTGTTGGGGAGCTGATGATCGGCTACTGCAAATTGCGCGGACTGGCAGGGGTGATTATCGATGGTAGCATCCGCGATGCCGATGCCCTTGCCGAAATGGATTTTCCGGTGTATGCACGCGGAGTGTCGCCCAATGGACCGTATAAAAACGGGCCCGGGGAGATCAACACGCCTGTGAGTTTTGGCGGGAAAGTCGTGTATCCGGGTGATATTGTGGTGGGCGACGGCGATGGCATCCTGTTTGTGGATCCCGAGGAGGCGGAGCAGATTTTGCATGACGCGAAGGTCTTAATGCAAAAAGAAGCCGAGACCATCGAGATGCAACAGCGAACTCACAGTTACCCGCGGCCTTGGGTCGACGCCAAACTCAACGAGATCAACTGCGAGATCTTACCTCTTGCGCCGGGTCGTAAAATTTAATACTTTTGTAACAGGGGTCAGACCCCGATGCGAAATATTTCGCACCGGGGTCTGACCCCTCATTAAAAAACTTCTATTATGAGAAGGGGAAAGAGCATTCTTGTGGAAGATAAAATAGTATTATGGAATAACCACGAGGAGGGATATCATGAAGACCCTAATTCGTCACGGCACAATTTACGACGGCAGCGGCACCATCCCTTTTAAGGCGGATCTTTTGCTCATCGATGACAAAATCGCCGCCCTAGGCCTGAATCTGCCCGTACCTGAGGACGCAGTTGTGATTGATGCTACTGATTTAGCCGTCTCCCCGGGCTTCATCAACACGCACAGCCATATGGAACTGGAAGTGCTGAAAAACCCCAAACTCCCCGCTGTCATCCAGCAAGGCATCACTACTGAAGTGCTCGGTCAAGACGGATCTTCGGTCGCCCCCTTACACGACGGCATCTTAGAGGAACTCACCGACAACATGGCACCGCTGTGTGGCACCTGGGACAAACCCTACCCATGGCGCAGCTTTGCCGAGTACTTGGCTGCGGTCAGAGCCGCCAGTCCCACCCCGCGCATGGAAAGCCTCGTCGGTCACGGCACTATCCGCATGTATGTGATGGGCAGTGAGCAACGTCCTCCTACAGACGCCGAGCTGGAACAAATGCAGCAAGTACTGGCGCAATGTATGGAAGAAGGGGCGCGCGGACTATCGTTTGGGCTCATTTACCCGCCCGGCAGTTACGGCAACACCGATGAATTGATCGCCATGGCCAAAGTGGTGGCGCGATACGACGGCCTGATCATGGTGCATATGCGCAACGAAAACAATCGCCTGCTCGAATCGGTGGACGAAATGTTAAGGGTGATGACCGAAAGCGGCGCGAGGCTGCAAATATCGCATTTCAAAGCCCTCGGCACCCCCAATTGGGGAAAAGTGCAACGCGCTCACGAAAAATTACTGGCTTTACGCGAAAAGGGGTACGACATCACGTTCGACCAATATCCCTGGACGGCCGCTTGCACCGGACTCAAGGTGTGCGTGCCTGCCTGGGCCTATGCCGGAGGTGAAACCGCCTTTCAAGCGCGATTGAACGATGGGGAAGAGCTGCCGAAAATTCGCACCGAAACCCAAGAAATCGTGGACATGCGTGGAGGCGGCAAGTGTATTATGATTGCCTCAGTTGCAACCGATGAATATGCTTGGATGGCCGGTAAATACCTCGATGTAATCGCCGCACAGTTAGGTTTGAGCGAAGTCGATGCCGTTTTGCACATCTTGCAGCATGAAGGACCGGCAGTTGTGGCTATCTATTTTTCCATATCGGAAGACGACGTGCGCTTCTTGATGACCAGCCCCTTGCATTGCGTTTGCACCGATGGCATTGTTGGCGCGCATCCGCACCCTCGCACCTACGCCAGCTTCCCGCGCTTTTTAGGGACTTATGTGCGCGACCAAAAACTGATGGACTTGGCGACCGCGATTAAAAAAATCACTTCCGAACCGGCGCGACGCCTTCGCTTGTGGGATCGAGGCTTGTTGCGCGTGGGTATGGCCGCCGATGTTGTTGTTTTTGACCCTCGCATAATCAAGGATGTCAACAGCTACACCGAACCGACCATCCCGCCGATTGGCATCCGCCATGTTATTGTCCGCGGCGTCGTTTGCTAGTGTACGTTTCTTGGGGACGGTTCTCTGCCCCTTAAAAATGGAAGTTATATGGGAGAAAGACAACTTTGATAAGATGATTTTCCCTAAACTTTATTAAATTGTTGCAGTAGCTTTATTATTGCTAATTCAACGCATCTAATTTTTAATCATTTGTTCCACGACGACTATTGTGGTTGTTGTTTATTAAGTGTCCGGACGGCCAGCCTATCCCTTTTTTGCAAAGCTAGTAACGCGTTGTCTGTCAGTTTGTCAGGAAATATGGATTGTGGTAAATAACTGTCAAAAAACGAGGGGAGAGAACCGTCCCCAACTAAAGGAGGAATATTATGTTTGATTTACGGGTTAAGAATGCTAATATTGTGACCAGTCAGCGGGTGTATAGTGGTGAGATTTATGTAAAGGATGGCAAAATCGCTGCCATCACCGCACCCAACAGTGATCTTCCTGCGAAGCAAACCATCGACGCAGCTTTTCGAGCCGTTTTACCCGGTGTCATCGACCCTCACGTCCACGCCGGACACGGCACGCCCGAGCGCGAAACCTTTCGCCATGCCTCCGCTGCTGCGGCTGCCGGGGGAGTGACCACCGTTTTAGAGCAACCCTTATCGGTACCAATAACTGTCACAGCCGAGGCGTTTTTAGAGAAAAAAGCGGCCGCTGAAGCCGATTTCCACGTCGATTTTGGCATCTGGGGCGGTTTGGTTCCGGGTGCACTCCAAGATATGCCTGCTCTCGCAAAACTCGGTGCAGGGGCCTTTAAAAGCTTTATGTGCCGCTGTTCCAACTATCCAACCACAAACGATGGCGTGATGCTGGAAGGATTACGCATCCTTGCCACCTTCGGCGGTGTATCCTGCGCTCATGCCGAGAGTGATAGCTTGATTCAAGAGCTGGTCGACAAATTCAACGCTCAAGATTACCGCGGACCGCAAGCGTTTATCGATAGCCACCCTCCCTACAGCGAAACCGAAGCTGTCTTACGCTACATCTTCTTGCTTCGTCAAGCCCCCGGTGCCAAAGGGCACATCGCCCACTGCAGCGTGCCGGAAGCGATCCGCGCCGTTCACACCGCCCAACAAGAGGGCATCGATATCACCGTGGAAACCTGCCCGCAATACTTAGGCCTCACCCACGCCGACCTTTTTGAACGCGGCGGAGTTGCCAAATGCGATCCCCCCGCTCGATCCGCCGAAATGCGCGAAGATCTCTGGAAGTGCGTGCTCGATGGCCAAGTCGATATGATTGTCTCCGACCATTCGCCGCACCCGTTCGACCGCAAAGTTGTGCCCATGGAACGCTTCACCGACGCTGCCGAAGGTGTGATGGGCTTAGAAACCATGTTACCTGTCGTTTTAGAAGAAGGCGTTTTCCAACGAGGACTTCCTCTTACAGCCGTCGCTCGCTTGATGAGTGAAAACCCGGCCAAACGCTTTGGCCTTTGGGGACGCAAAGGTGCTTTGGAAGTGGGATTTGATGCCGATTTCAACCTCGTCGACCTCAATCGCAGCTGGACTTGTAAAGCTGAAAACATGCATTACCTCAACAAGCACACGCCTTTCGATGGCCGTGAATTCCGTGGACGCATCGACGCTACTTATATCCGCGGTCAATTGGTCAGTAAAAACCGCGAAATCCAAGTGGAACCCGGCTTCGGCAAATTTTACCCCATGGAGATGAAAGTATGAAAATTCTGATTATCAACCCCAATTCTGATCACAAAATGACCGCCGATATTCAGCGTAGCGCGCTTGCTTTTGCCGGGAATCGCTTCGAAGTTGAGACCATGCGCACTCCCGGTGCACCGAAATTTATCGATACCTACCTCGACACGGCCCTTGCTGTACCCGGAATGTTGCGGCTGATTCGGGAATACGAAGCCCAATTCGATGCGTTTGTCATCGCTTGTCATTGCGATCCCAATCTCGACCTTTGTAAAGAAGTCACAGCTAAGCCGGTGGTTGGCATTGGCGAAGCATCGATGAAAATGGCCAGCATGTTGGGACATCGCTTCTCGGTACTATCCACTTCACCCGACTCGGTGCCTAACAAACAAGCTTTGGTGCATCGTTACGGCCTCGACCACACGCTTGCCTCGGTGCGTGCTCCTCGTAAAGCCACACAAGACCTCAATGATTTGGACCTCTTCCTGCAATTGGGCAAGGAAGCCATACAACTCGATGGAGCCGAGCTGCTGGTGCTTGGTTGTGCTGGCCTCTGTGAAATGGGTAACACGATGCAATCCCTACTGGGAGTGCCCGTGCTCGATGGTGTGGTCTGCGGACTCATCATCGCCGAAGGCTTGGTGCGCGCCAATTACACAACCAGTAAAATCGGTCGATACAAAGGAAATCCATAAAATATAGCAAAAAGGAGCGATTCCATGCAGCGACCCAACCAACAAACAGCCGACCCGCGCAGGGTCATGAGCGGATTACACTTTCTACTAGGGAATTATGCATTGGTGGAAGGAGCGATCAGCGCCGGCTGTGATTTCTTTGCCGGTTACCCTATTACCCCTGCCAATGAGATTTCGGAACGCATGTCACAACGTCTGCCCCAAGTGGGTGGCAGCTTCATGCAGGGCGAAGATGAGTTGGCCTCCATTTATGCCTGTGCCGGAGCAGCCTTAGCCGGTGCCAAAGCGATGACCGCAACCGCCAGCGCCGGTTTCAACTACATGCAAGAAGGATTAGGGTATTGCTACACCGTGGAAGCCCCCTTGGTAGTGGCTAATGTGATGCGTACCCGTGGTGACAACTACGCCACCCAAAGCGATATCATGCAATTGCGCCATGGAGCTAGCGGCGATTACGAAGCCATTGTGGTGTGTCCCACTTCGGTGCAAGACCTCTTCGACTACACGATTTGGGCCTTTAATTTGGCCGAAACCTATCGGAACCCGGTCATTATTGCCTCCGAAACGACCATTGCGCTCATGCGAGAACGGCTGCACATACCGGCAGCGGAGGCTATCCTGTTGCACAATCGGCGGTATACTGAGAAAACACCAGCAGAGTATTTGCCGTTTGCTGCCGAAGCCAACGCCGCACCCGATATGGCACCTTTGGGCAAGGGCTACAACACGATTTACTCGTTGAACCCGCATGATGAAGCGGGCCGGATCGATTGGGACCCGGAGGGGTTTGAGCGGTTGTACAAACGTATCACCGGCAAAATTCGCGAGAACGAGCCGAAAATCAGCCGCACGCAAGGGTTTTGGTTGGATGATGCAAAGTCGGTGATCATTGCCTATGGTAGTGAAGTGCGGCCGGCAAGGGAAGCAGCGCAGATGTTGCGTGAAGAAGGTAAAAAGATCGGCGTGCTGCAGTTGTGCAATGTTTGGCCGGTGCCGGAGGGAGCCATAGCGGAAGTGGCGAGTCAGGTGGGGCATATTTTCGCGTTGGAGATGAACCTGGGCAAATATGTGGGTGAGATTCGGCGAGTGGTCAAGGACCGCTGCCCGGTCACTTCGGTTACTAAGAATCGTGGGCTGGTGCATACGCCCTGGGAAGTTTGCGCAGCGGTTCGGGAGGTGCTGAAATGAGTGAGAGTGTGAATGTGAAACCGAAAGCGAACCCGAACGCGAAAGCGAATCCGAATGCGAAAGCAAATCCGAATCGCAAATTTTTGAGAGAAGAGAAGTTACCGCATTTCTTTTGCAGCGGTTGTGGCTGTGGGCAGGTGCTCAACTATTTCACCCAGGCGCTTGAGGCGTTGCAGATGGACGTGGAGAAGATGCTAACCATCGGTGGGGTGGGTTGCACGGCGCGAATGCCGGTTTATTTGAAGTCCGACACCTTTCACGGGGTGCATGGGCGCACTTTGGCCTGGGCAACCGGAGTCAAGCTGCATAATCCAGAGATTCCCATTGTAATTTTCGCAGGCGATGGCGACCTGGTTTCCATAGGTGGTAACCACTTTATTCATGCGGCAAGGCGGAATCTTGATGTGACGGTGATTATGGTCAATAACCTCAACTTTGCCATGACCGGAGGGCAAGTGGCGCCAACCACACCGGTGGGGTCCGTGACGATGACAACGCCGTATGGGAACGATGAACCGGCCTTCGATGTGGCGCAGTTGGCCATGGCGGCGGGTGCCACTCATGTGGAACGCTGGACAACTTCGCGGCCGATTCAATGTGAGCAGGCAATAAGGCGAGCACTGCAGCATAAAGGGTTTAGTCTCATTGAGATTGTCAGCCAGTGTCCGACCCATTTTGGCCGTTATGCTTTGAAAAGTGGTGATCCGGGCAAACTTTTGCAGTGGATTCATCAAAATAGCTATTTGTTGGAACAAGCCGACCGCCTCACCGCGGAAGAAAAGCACAATAAACTCGCTTGCGGCATCTTCCGATTTCAAGGTGGGGACAGTCCCTCATTGAAAAATTTACAGGGTGGGGACAGTCCCCTCCTTGAAAAAAAGGAGGAAAGAGCTCGTAAACAGCAAGATGATGCCGCTCCCACCACCACATATAACACCGCAGTCGACCAAATTTCAACTCTGCCGTACCCTCAACGCATTACCCTTTGCGGTATGGGCGGTCAAGGAATCATCTTAACCTCGGTCCTACTCGGCACCGCTGCGGTCACCTTAGCTGGCTTACACGCGGTCCAAACCCAATCCTACGGCAGCGAAGCTCGGGGGGGCCAGTGTCAAGCCGAGCTGATCATCGACCGCGAACCCATTCTATCGCCTGTGGCACAAAAAAAAGACCTGCTTTTGGCCATGTTTTCAGAAGCATATCACAAGTACATCCCCGATTTGAAAGAGGATGGTGTACTGGTCTACGATACCGATTTGGTGCAGCCCGAATCGCGCAAGGGAAAAAGTTACGGAGTGCCGGCAACACAGATGGCTGTGGGTCTCGGTAATCGAATGGCCGCCAACATGGTGATGCTGGGCTTTTTAGCTGAAATGTTCGGTGTTATCAGCGTGGAACATCTGGAACAAGTGGTGATCAGCGAAGTGGATGAACGATTCCGGGAGCTTGACCTCAACGCAGTTCGCGCGGGAGTCGAATTTGCCGGACAAATCAAAGCGCAGGAAAGGGGAGAAGCATAATGGTACATATCGATGAGCGACTCTGCAAAGGCTGTCGCTTGTGTGTGACAATTTGCCCCAAAAATGTGCTGGCGATGTCGCAACGAGTCAATAAAAAGGGGTATACTGTCGTGGAAGTGGCACACTCTGAGGCCTGCATCTCCTGCAAACTCTGTGAAAAAACCTGCCCCGACTTTGCCATCTATGTTGAATAAGGGTTGGGGACGGTTCTGTCGATTAAGCTGGGGACGGTTCTGTCCCCCTGAACTTTGCCATAAAAAAGGAAAAAATCAGGCCGAGAGAACCGTCCCCAAGTCATTGAGGGGAGAGAACCGTCCCCAAATAAAAGGAGGGTTGCTAATGAAATCCAGTCTTCGATTGCAACAAATATCCGCTTCGGTCACGGTGGCGCTCAATGGAAAAGTGGTAGAAATGAAAGCTCGCGGCGAGGATCTTGTTGCCCTCAATGCCGGTGAACCTGATTTCCCCACACCTTCACCCATTGTAGAAGCGTGCCGCATTGCCCTCGCTGAAGGCAAAACCAAATATATCAATAATGCGGGTCTACCCGAACTGCGCAAATCCATAGCCCATCGTTTATCGACCGACCACAACGTTCGCTACACCCCACAACAAATCTGCGTTTCCACCGGTGCCAAGCAAGCCCTTAACAACGCTGTTCTAGCCGTGGTCAACCCTGGACAAGAGGTCATCATCCCTACACCCGCATGGGTCAGCTATGTGGAAATCGTTAAATTAGCAGGAGGCGTTCCGGTGTTGGTGCCGAGCAATGAAGTGGATGACTTCCGCCTCGACCTACTTGCCATCCGCCGTGCAATCACCGCCAGAACCGTTGCTATCTTGATTAACAACCCGCATAATCCCACCGGCGCTGTATACACAAAAGAGGATTTGGTCGAGCTCGCCGACATCGCCTTGGAGCACAATCTCTGGGTGATTGCTGACGAAGTTTACGAAAAATTGGTGTATCACGATGCGAATCACACCTGTTTCAGTGGATTGTCGCCCGATGCCTACGGTCGCACCATCTTGGTCAACGGTTTTTCCAAGGCCTATTCCATGACCGGATGGCGCTTGGGCTACACTGCTGCCCCCTTATCCCTCGCCGCCGGCATCGATGCACTGCAAAGTCATATGACCAGCAACGCCACAACCTTCGGCCAATACGGTGCTTTAGAGGCGTTAGAAGTGCGCAATGACAATGGGATAGAGAAGATGCGGCTGCAATTTGAGGCTCGCCGGGATTACATGCTCCAGCGTTGGCAGCAAATCCCGAATATTTTTGTTGCTCCTACATCAGGTGCTTTCTACTTTATGCCCAATGTCTCAGCTTATTTCGGCAAGATGACAGAGGCGGGTAGTGTCATCGAAACCTCGGGGGATCTTTGCACCTATTTGTTGGAAGAAGGCAAGGTAGCGCTTGTGCCAGGCGAAGCTTTTTATGCACCATATCATTTGCGCGTATCCTACGCCAATTCCATGGAAAACTTACAGCGCGGCATGGACAGAGTCGAAGCTGCACTTGCAAAATTGAAGTAGGGAACGAGGTTGGGACAAGGTTGGGGACGGTTCTGTCCTCTTTATTTTTTCCAATTTAGTGGCAATTTTCTAGCCGACAGAACCGTCCCCAAGAATTAGTCCCCAAGAATTTAAGAATCATATTTACCCAAACCATAATAAAAGGAGGAAATATTTATGCGTACAATCGATTCTTTTTCTAAAACTGTTGGTTCCATGTCTACCTTCAACGAGATGCTTTCTTGCGGTGCCAAAAACCTGGCTCTTGGTGTTCCTGTTTTGGACAAAGCTTTGCGCGACGAGCACATGGTATATGCAAAGCAAATCTGTGAAGAAACCGGCACCAAGTGTGTCGAGGAAGACGACCCGTTCCTGACCGATCTTTTCCGGGCATCGCTCAACAAAGATAAATACAACATTCTCTTTTATAAGGATGAGTTCTATCTTAATGCATACTATCACCTCAAAGCACGAAAAAAAGCGTTGGTCGAGTCGGGGAACTATTCGGGCGAAGCTCGATATATGATCGCCTACGACTTTGGTAAATTACTCAGCTATACCGATGAAGCCATCCACCGCATGATTGCGGCTTGCGTAGATCGAGAGTAAAAATAGAGGTAATTTTTTTGTGAATTCTTGGATATTCTCAATCTCGTCCTTGGGGACGGTTCTATCGACCGTTTTTTTGCCACTAAACTGGTAAAAATCGAGGGGAGAGAACCGTCCCCAAGAAGAAATCCAAGAAGAATTCCAAATCGAAATCCGGTGTCAAATGTGTCAAGTGGATATGTTGACAAGCGCGACGCTGCCCAAAACTATCCTGTCAATACAAATGCTTTACAGATAAAACGTCGTCAGAGGGGGATTTTAATGTCCGATTCAGGCCTCCCATTTGTCGTTCCAAAAGCTGAAGATTTTAAAAACCTGATTGAACAATTCCCATTTCCTGTACAAATTTTCTCCCTCGATGGAACCGCTCGCTATATCAACAAAGCCTGTCTCGATTTGATTGGTATCCTCACTGTTGAATCGCATATCGGGCATTATAACGTTTTTCGAGACCCGATTGTCACTCAACATCACGCTGAAGAAGAGATCAAGCGCGTGCTCAGTGGGGATGTTGTGGTCTTGACCGATTTTATGGCGAGTTATCGCGAAATGATGAAACATTTCAAGGTGGCTGATCGCGATGTTTCCGGAATCAGCTCCGATATATTCAATTTCCCGATTTATAACGAAGATGGTAGCATGGACTATTTTGCCTCGGTTTTTGTGATTCGCACACTTTACAAAGGCAATGAGGAGGTTGCTCGGGTTCGTCAGTATTTGCAAGAGCACTGGTTAGAACCCTATGATTCAACACAAATCGCCAATCTCGCACGCTTGAGCAAATCGCACTTTTCTAAACTCTTCAAAAAGCAGGTTGGGGTGACGCCCTACCAATATTATATCGATCTCAAAATCAACAACTTGAAGTCAAAACTCCTGGAACCCAACTTGTCGGTAGCACAAGCGTTTGCGGAATGCAATTTAGATTATAATGGCCATTATGCCAAATTGTTTCGAGATAAAGTGGGGGTTTCACCCTCGGAATATCGCCACAAACCGGTATAAGACGATGAAGCAGATCATTAAATTAATTTACATTAAAATTACTTTACAAAAAAAAGGAAGCCACCATCAAAAGTGGACTTCCTTTTTTCGTTGTAGAGCAGCCGATTTCGCACGAGGGGTCTGACCCCTCTGCGAAATTAACGCTATTTTTTTGCGGTTAGTTTCATTTCCCAGACGATTTTGGCGGTTTGTTCGTTCAAGATTTGGTTTTGCGGCTTGAGGGTGCCATCGGTGTAGCCGTTGAAGAAGCCAAGCGCCACCGCCTGCGCCATCCCTTTTTCCGCATAATCGCTAATCGTGGTTTGATCGGCAAACCCTTGCAAGTTGGCTGAATCCTCCTCAGGTAACAAATCCGCATTCCGCAAGGAAAAGCCTCGCAACAACATCGTCGCCGCATCTTGTCGGGTCACCGTATCCCCGGGCGCAAAGACGACATCGCTCCTGCCGTTAATGACCCCGCAGCGGTATGCCAACTCCATCGCTTGCCGGTCTGCATCCACCAGATCAACATCGCCAAACGGGAAGCCCTGTCGCACCGCATCGGCCTCGGTCAACCCCAACGCGCGCACCACCGCACCGGCAAATTCGGCTCGCGTGGTTGAAACCCCGGCAGAGAACCGTCCCCAAGAATCCAAGTTCATGATTCCGGCGTTTACCACCGAAGAGACGTAGTTTTTGGACCAATCAGGAACTTCGGCAAAATTGGCAATGGTCACAGGATAGCGCACCGCAACGCCCGAAACTGCAACATTTCCTCTATACATGCCCATTTCCGTCACAAAATCCAAAGGATTCACTACAAAACGATCCACACTGCGCAATTGCTCTAACTGGAAAAGCAAATCAAAATGCCGCACATCGCTCGGCAAATAGTCGTCGTAATGGTAGATTACCGGTGCCGGTGGGATCACGGAAGGATCTTTTAAAGCCACCCCTTCAATGCTCATGCCACTCACAACGTGCCGTGTTTGGAAGAGATCTTCGGTTTGCAACGCATCGGCCGTCTCTCCCTCCACCGCATAAACATACGACACGGGCACAGCGTTGAACTCGGGATGCCCACTCAAATTTTGCACCGCCAACAACCAATTCGGTTCCGAAACGGTCACCAGCTGATTCATCGGCCGTCCGGTAGAAGGATTCTTCACCACCTGCCACTCCTCATGATCCACCGTCGCCGGCACATCCTGCAAGCGTTCCTCCCATTTCCATAAGAAATGTGCCATGCTCACTGCACCTTCGGTAAGCGGAATTTGCGTCAAGGTCTGATTATTCGCTGTCGAAACATTCAGTTGCGGCTCGTTTGGCATCTCATACAGCAAGTCGGGGAAGGGAGGTCCCACGTAGTACTCATAATGAAGGGGATAGCGAACATCGGCAGCCGGAAATTGCACCGTGCCAATGTCTTGAATCACCTGGTCCTGGGCAAAACTTTGAGTATAACCTTCCGGCACTCGCCCTAAACTGACCTCTAAGTCCGCGCTGCCACTGTAGGTGCGATTGCCGTTGTGATTGACCGCCACCACATGTAAGGCCACCTGATGTTGGATGCCAATTGTTTTCCCAGCAAGGTCCAGAATCACCACCGGATAATCTTCGATCATCCGATGCACCGTCACATGATGACTGGTCAAATGGCCACCGGCACCGGTCGGTTCATAGGTTCCATAGAGGAAACCATCGACATTGACTTGCCAGCGCATTTCATGATTGGGCTTGACGTTATAGGCTTGGTTGATCATGGTATTGACGCCATCGAAACTGCCGTGCTGAAGAGGCGTATACTCGGTATCTACACCATTGGCATGAATCCAGGCTTCTTCGGTCTGCTGGGTTAAAACACTGGTCGCATACAGCTTCACCGGACCCTGATATTTGATCCAACTTTGTGTTTGAAAATCCAAATCGATGTTTGGCACATCCAAAACGGTCAAATCGGGTCCGCTCAAACCCGGGAAGGTCACTTTCTCTTCAAAAAAGTCAGCCCAGACGCGACTATTGCCATAGAAATCCGATGTTTTCCCAAGTACCTTCTCAGCACCAAAAGGAGTAGAAGCTTGAATCAAATCGGTTTGACCCTGAAAACCGGGAGCATAAATCAGAATCTGGTCGCCTTTTTGCACATCGAGCGTGGAAAGATCAACCGAAGCAGCCCCTTGTCCATCGGTTTGCACGGGAATCAGATGGTCCGGTGTGGCGGTACCTTGTTTGGGATCCTTGCCATTGCGATAATACTTGACCTCGAGGGTGCGTAAGGCAAAGGGCTCTTTATCACTGAAGGGAGGGGCGTTCGACGTGGTTGCACCGGCCATCCGTTTGGTCATGGCTGCCAAATTGAGGCGATCTTGATACACGCAGAGGCGGCTGAAGTAGAAAATCACGTCATCGGCGGGGTTAAAGCTTTTGTTGCGTTGTAAAAGGGGCTCCTGCAGCTTGAAAAGGTCGGTGGTGTCATCGAGGATGACCACAAAGGCATGCAAGACAAAATCGACCCCATAACTCATGGTGTGCTCCTGGGTGGTGGCATAGGTGTAAAAGCCTAAGCGAAGCTGAGCACCGAAAACATCGACATCGAGGATTTCTAAATTGACCAACGGTGTGATGTAGAGACCGGCTTCAATGTTTCCCATGGGGTCACACTCGGCATCGGAGTAATGGTCGTAGTCGGTGTTAAGATGGAAAGAAGTGGGAACACCAAAGCTGGTGCCGCCGTGTACCGAGGCCGTAGCCAGGACTCCTTCAGATGCCTTTACAGTGAGCGTGATGTCGCCGTTGACGTCAACTACCAGATAAACCCCGATTTTGATGCTGCCGAGGCCGGGAATTGGTACCGAAATGGCAAAAACCGGTAGATACACCTCTTCGTTGAGGGTGACATCGAACATGAGGTTCAGTTCAATAAACTGGGCGGCATCGACAAAACCGAACTCGTAGCCATCGAACAGCGAATATTCGGCAACCATGCCGGGGCTGACGCCTAAAGCTCCGCGCAGTGCGAGTTTAATGGTGTCGCTACTGTCGGTGTTGCCATAGGGATGGAAGGTGTAGGTGCCGTCGTATTCGTAGATTTTGGTGCCACGCTGATTGAATTTCATGCGGATGTCTTGCATGAGGCCGGGACCAGTACTGCTGAATAAGGTTTGGGTGGTCGTTTCACCGGGTGCTTGGGAGGCCTGTTGAGCAAGAAAGGCGTCGATGTCTATCCCTTTCACGTCGTATTCAACGATGTTGTCTTGCCTGGGAGCGATTTCTTGCCGGGGGATGCTGAACTCACGAAACAAATCGTACATGGAGGGTTTGGCAATTAAGTAGGCACCGGAATCGAGTTTGCGGAGGATTTTAGCGCTTTGTTGCAGGGTTTCATCCACTAAAATGTCACCAGGAGAAAATTCCGCACCGGGCCAAAGTAGCGTATTGCCGAGATGGGTGGCTGGGGAGAGGCTGAGAAGCTGAACCTTATCTTGATAGGTGTAGGTCACGTCTTGCACCAGCACCGGAGAGGTTTCTGTTAGTAGAGCGGCCTCAGCGTGCTGTGGTGGAGGGAGATAGATGGAGAGCAGGGATAGAAGAAGTGCTATGGAGATAAAACGCTTTTGCATGAACCATCATCCTTTCACCTCGAATAGTTTAATATTCGACAAAATCGGACAGACTTCCTTTTCTTGGGGACGGTTCTCTGCCACGCATTTCTGCCATTAAATTACCAGTCAAAGCAGTCTCATGAGCGTTACCGAATCGTCAACCGAATCTTTAGCCGAAGGATTTTTTTGGAGGGTGGTTAGACTTCAGCATGCTATTTTTTTAGTTTCAAGAAATACGACGTGAATTAACACGATTAGATTGACGCTATGGGATGCACACCACGAACCACCTCCACGAACCACCTCCACGAGCTACCTCCTTCAAGCTCTTCATTCTCTCTCAAATATTGACAATGATCTGGAATGGTGGTATAACATCATAGATAGTTCGTTTCTTCACAAATAGAAAGCGAATTTTCACCAAAACCCCTAAGAAAAACACCACAATTTTCACCAAAACCCTCGAAAAATTCACCCCAAGAGAGAAGGAATCTACCTCAGATGTTTATCTTTGAAACCGACCACCTCATTATCCGCAAGTTTAGAGCAGAGGACGCAGCCGCACTTTACACGTACCTTTCTGACCCTGAAGTTGTGAAATATGAACCCTACCCGCCCTTTACGCTTTCTGAATGCGAAGCAGAATGCCTCGCTCGCGTCACCGATGACCGTTTTTATGCCGTCTGCTTAAAGTCCGAGGGCACCCTGATCGGCCACCTGTATGCAGCTCAACAAAACGAAAAATTCGCCACCTGGATCGTTGGCTACGTCTTCAACCGCAGCTATCACGGACGCGGATATGCCACGGAAGCCACTCGCGGACTGCTGGGCTATCTGTTTTCACACTGCCAAGCCCACCGCGTCATGGCAAAATGTGACCCCAAAAACGCCCCCTCCTGGAAACTTTTGGAACGACTTGGCATGCGAAGAGAAGCACACCATAAAAGTGAAGTTTTTTTCAAACAGGATAGCCTTGGGCTGCCGCTCTGGAAGGATACCTTCGTGTATGCCATGCTGCGTGAAGAGTGGGAGCAGATGCGCGAACCCAAAAGCTGAGTTGACCGAAGATGTTGAAGGTGACTGACGATTTTTAAGGTGACTGACGATGTTGAACGTAACCGAAGACGTTGAAGATGAAGACTATGAAGACTATGAAGACTATAATGAAGTTGAAAATTAAGCCTACAGAAACCTAAACTCGGGTGCAGTGAACTTGGACGAAGTTTAAATCGTAGAGAATAGATTTTGAATGGGACAACAGCTTGAGGGGCGTGAAAAATTTTTCGGAAAAGAAGCTTGAATGGAAAATAACTGGATAAAAAGCGGGGGAGAGAACCGTCCCCAACATGGAGGAACCTATGCAACTCGATATTCAACAGATCAGTAAATCGTTTGGCAGCAATCTTGTGTTAGATAAGATCAGCCTGCAAGCAGAGAGTGGAAAAGCAGTAGGCTTGCTGGGGCGTAACGGTGCCGGCAAAACCACCGCCATCCGCATTATCATGGGTGTTTTTGGACCCGACTCAGGCCAGGTTTTGCTCGATGGCAAGCCCATAAACCGCGACCGCATCACCATCGGATATCTGCCGGAAGAGCGCGGATTATACCCAAAAAAGGTGATTCTTGAGCAACTCATCTACTTTGGTATGCTAAAAGGCATGAAAAAAGCCGATGCCAAAGCCTCTGCCGAGCGCTGGGCAGCCAAAATGGAGATGTCCGACACGCTCAACCGCCGCCTCGATACACTATCGAAGGGAAATCAACAGAAAATTCAGCTGGTAGCGACGCTGATCGCCAACCCGCAAATCATCATTTTAGACGAACCCTTTTCCGGACTCGACCCGGTTAACGCCATGATGCTGAAGGATATTGTCAAAGAGCAGATTGAAGACAACAAAATCGTGCTATTTTCCTCGCATCAGATGAACTATATTGAGGAATTCTGCGACGATATCGCCATTTTGAACGGCGGCAGCATCGTGCTTAGCGGCAATATTGGCAAAATCAAACGCAGCTACGACCGCACCACCATCTTGATTAGCTCTACGCAGCTGAGCAAAATCCAGGACCAAATCGACTATCCTAGCCGTATCAAAGACGATCAACTCTGGGTGAAACTCAATAATGAAGCTGAAAAGGGCGATTTGTTGATCAAACTTGCGCAACTGCAGGTGGATATTGACGAAATCAAGGTTTTTGAACCATCCCTCAACGATATCTTTGTAGAATATACGGAGGGTCGAATCTAATGAAACAATTTATGCATATTCTCAATTTCGAGTTTTCCGGATACCTCAAAAACAAAGTTTTCATTGGCGTCACCTTGGTTATGGTTTTGGTGGTCACGGGTGTGCTATTCTTTCCGCGCATTTCCACCCTCTGGAGCAAAGAGGAACCGATTCCCGAACCGCCATCCACGACAGAACCGGTAGAAGGCGAACGACCGATTGTGTTTTTGGTTGATGAAACTGCTGCCGACCCGCAAAGCACGCTTACGTATTTCCAGAGTTTTTGGGTGCATAAAGATATCCGTCTTAGTCAACTTTCGGTAGAAGAATTGACCGAACAAGTGGAACAGGATAGCATCAGCGCTGCCATTGTGCTGCATACCCCCACGCAATACACCTACATTGTCAATAATGTTGGCATGTACGAAAGCCCGCGGTCAGAGATCAGCCAGTTGCTCCTGGAAAAGCATCGTTTGGACCAGATGACAGCACTGGGGATATCGCCGGAGCAAGTGGGAAGTATCCTCTATGCACCGATCGATGGGGAAGTCATCCAGACCGGCAAAGATCAAATGGATAATTTCTTCTACACCTACATCTTGATTTTTGGCTTGTATATGGCAATTTTGCTATACGGGCAGTTGGTTGCGACCAGCGTGGCCAGCGAAAAGAGCTCGCGTGCCATGGAATTGTTGATTACCAGTGCTAAACCTGCCAACCTGATGTTCGGCAAGGTTTTAGGCTCTGGGCTTGCGGGATTGATGCAATTGGTGGCGATTTTGGGGACATCCTTTTTGTGCTTTAACATCACCAAGGCCGATTGGGTGGGGAATCCGATCGTCAACTCGATCTTTAATATGCCGGTCTCGATTTTACTGTATACGATTTTGTTTTTCCTCTTGGGATATTTTATTTACGCATTTTTGTATGGCGCGGTGGGATCGCTGGCCTCAAAAGTGGAAGACATCAACACTTCGGTAATGCCGATTACCTTCCTCTTTATAGCTGCATTTATGATCGTCATGTTCTCGATGACCAGCGGCAATGTGGAGAATCCGCTGATGATCGTCGCTTCCTTCGTGCCCTTCACCTCACCGATGGCGATGTTTGTGCGGATTGCAATGGGTGAGCCGAAAACCATTGAAATCATCGTGTCGGTGGCGATTTTGCTGGCCTCAACGATAGGCATCGGATACATCTCCGCGAAAATCTACCGCGTTGGTGTGCTGATGTATGGCAAACCACCCAAACTGACAACTCTATTGAAGTCGCTCAAAAACGCTTAATATTAATGATTTTCAAGGTGGGGACAGTCCCCACCTTGAAAATTTGAGTTGGGGACGGTTCTCTCCTTCGGTTTTATTCCAATAAAATGGTATAATGAAGGGGTAGAGAACCGTCCCCAAGAAAGATAAGAATGCGATGAGAACATGCTGTTCACGGTGGATTGGAGCGACTTGGATTTAGAAGTTTAAGTGTATAGAGAAGTTGTAAATAAGGGGGACTTTTATGAAACTACTTTTATTGTTCGGTGATGCTGCGGTCGGGAAGATGACAGTAGGCCAGGAGCTGATGAAGATCACCGACCTCAGGCTCTTCCATAACCACATGACCATTGAACCCGTGCTCGAGGTTTTTGGTAGCTTTCAAAGCAAAACCATTGATCGATTGCGCCAGGTGATCTTTGAGGATTTTGCTCGAACCGACAATTATGGCTTGATATTTACGTTTATGTGGGCCTTTAACCAGCAAGCCGATTGGGACTACGTGCAGCGAGTGCGAGAAATCTTTGAACATCAAGGGGCCGAGATCTATTATGTGGAGCTTGTTGCCCCGCAAGAGATTCGTTTGCAGCGGAATGTGACCGAGAATCGATTGAAAAACAAGGCCTCGAAACGCGATCTAGAGCGTTCCACGCAGCGGATTTTGGCCGACGATGAACGCTACCGATGTGTCAGCCTAGACGGGGAGATCCCTTTTGATAATTATTTGAAAATCGATAACTCTCATCTTACGGCTGCAGAGGTGGCGGAGATGATCAAAATGCATTTTGGGTTGTAGGGTGGTCTACTTGGGGACGGTTCTCTCTTTCGATTATTTACCAGTAAAATGGTATAATTTGAGAGGAGAGAACCGTCCCCAACTCATATCTTCAACCCAGATCATTATTTGCAAATAAATAAAGAAAATAAACTTGACATAAATAAAAACTTGTATTATACTGTGACAAAATAAACCTAGACGATTGAGCTGGGAATGAGAGAGGAAGTCACAGTTAAATGGATCAATCAAAAAGAGACGAGCTGCTTGAACAAGGCTTTGCCATTGCTTATTGCGCCGGGTATTACGATGCAGAGAGGCGCCGCTATGCTTATGGCGTAATTATGATCGACGAAAAACACCAGGAGCATGAAATTTGCGGCTCCGGCATGAATCAAAAGTATCTCGATGCACAGGCTGTTGCCGGTGAAATTTTTGGCGTTTTGAATGCAATGGATTGGGCGGTTTCTAACGGATACGATAAACTCATCATTTTTAACCAATCCGAGCAAATTGGAAAATGGATAGCAGATGAGCTGAGGCCTGAAGGGCGTGCTGCCAAAATGCTACACATCATCTATGAGACAAAATATGCTGAAGTTTTGCAATGTGAAATTCAAACCGTGCAAGAGGATGATAAATATATTTTAAAAGCTATTGAGTATTCGAAGAAACCACTTACGGAAGGAAAGAGGATTCCGGTGTCAGGGGATCATTGGTTTCTGACTGAAGCAATCGGTGTCGAAACGATTTCGAATGTCATAGAAAGCATGAAAACTGACTGTGATTCTTTGATTGTACAAAAGCAAGAAGGAAATAGCAAGGTTTGTTACAGTTTGACAATGGACACGGACCATTTAATAGTAACGCAGTACACGACCTCGAAGCAACGTTTATTGGTTCGCGGCGCAGATTCTATCTTGTTTCAAATCTTTGTAACGTATTTAAATGAGCATGCGGATATCGAAATTGAAAAAGTTTTAAGCGATGCATATCGTAAACGGATTGACTCCCTTGTCCTTGATCAAGAAGTGGCCGTCTTTTTCCCGACGGTATCGCCAAAGTTTTCCAAAAAGGCAGAGCGTTTGGTGCGGCAGGGGGTCATCCATTTAAGCCATTTTACGGAAAGGGACGGATATTTCCGCTATGTTTTGCCAATTATAAAAGCTAGAGCTGCCTGGTTGAAAGAGCATGTCAGTGAGACAGAAGTTGTGGAGGATCTGGAGGAGTATTACAAGCGCATGTTGGGCTACAAGGGAGCGGTGAAAAGTTCAAAAGACCTGTTGCAAGGTCTCGCTACTTCTCCGCGCATTGCAAATAAAGAAGACGCCGATACCCTCATCCGTAATACCTTGTATGATCTCAATGCGAGCGTTGTGATGTTGAAATAAAGGGAAGCCTTCTTTATAAAATAGCATAATCATTGTTATTACAGAAGGAGACCGTTACCAAGACAGTTAATAACACCGTTACCAAGACTGTTTATAACAACGTAAACATGATAGTTAACATGACCAATTGAAAAAGCCAACGGGTTTTAAAACCGTCGGCTTTTTTTATTGACTTTTTACTTACAACTAACGCTATGGATGGTTAAATTTCGCACGAGGGGTCAGACCCCTCGTGCGAAAATAATTGCCAAACTTGTTCGGCGAGTCGTAAGACGCAGTCGCGAGTTACTCGTATCGGAGGGCAGGGAATCCCTTCGCATTCGCAGGGCTGTTCGGCTATCCTGTGCGCAAATTTTTCAATCGTCGCCGCCGATAGCCCGGGCATCGCTTCACCCTTGGCTGCCAATAGAGCAGGCTGAACTTGATCTGTCCACCATGGTTCGTGCATTTGCTGGTAATCGAAACGGAAGCAGTCATCCCATCCTGCTCCAAACTTGGAGATTTTGGGCAGATCCAGCTGCTTCATTTCCATCCATATCTCGTCGTGCTCCCCGGCGTCCCAAGCAATATCTGTGAGCAAGTGAATATAATATCCTAACCAAAGATCTGCATCGGCGCTATCCGGACGAGAATCATAAAATTCCCACGCCTGTTCCGCCCACACTGCTAAATTTTTATGCCGCACATGCCGTCCCCATCGCTCCTCTTTTGGAACATTCCCCGCAAAGTGGACGCTATCGGGCGCGATACACCCAGTATAAAAAGGGGATAGCCGTTGCACCTGCAAGCGCTCCCTTAACACATGCCCGACGAATAAATGCATCATTTCGCTGGCCATTGTAATCTCCTTCGACTCATCTACATGATTTTTGCTATGATTTGCGATGCTAAAACCACGCAGATCAAGGCAATGGGATAGGTTGCAGCGTACGCCGCAGCCACTTGATCGGTTCCGGCGACCGTAATTAAGGTGCCCAGAGCCGGGGTGCTGGTCATGCCGCCGCAGATTGCCCCAAGATTATCGAGCAGGTTTAGTTTGAAAATATTTTTTGCCATGAAGTAGCCAATCACCATTGGCAGTAGGGTAATCATAGCACCGATTAAGAATAAGCCCACACCATGCTCCTGCACAACCGCCACGAATCCGCTACCAGCGCCGGTTCCCGCACCGATTAAGAAGAGCATTAGCCCTAATTCACGTAAGGTTTCCAAGGTTTTCTTGGGCACACCGAGCGAATAGGTACCGATATGTCCAAAATGGCCGAATATAAGTCCTGCTAATAAGGGACCGCCTGAGGTTCCTAAGCTGAATTCAGCACCTCCGGGTAAGGGGACTACGATTCTGCCCAGCCATAGACCAATAAAAAGGGCAAGCGTCAATTGGAGCATGCCGGAAGCGTCGAAAACGCGATATTTTGAGCCGTTCGTAGGAGCGCTGCTTTCTTCTTCTGAAGGTTGCATGAGTTTGCTGCGTTCGCTATCCATATTATAGCGGCCGAATTTTGGTATGAGTTGGACAAAAAGCACGACACCGATGACGCCAAAGGGATAAGCGATACCGTAGCCAACCGAGGCAAGATCGCTGCCGGTGGCTTCGATGGCAGCGGCCAAGCCAGGTGTCGAGGTTAAAGCGCCTGACATCATACCAATTGCTAAAGGAGTGGGGAGGTCGAAAAATGAGATGACGGCCATGGTTGAGACAGCGCCAACTATGATAATACTAACGCCTAAAATGACATAAGCAATTGCTTGCTTCCTGAATCCGCGAAAAAAGACAGGTCCGGCAATGTAACCAACCGCTCCCACAAAACAGGCTAAGCCGAAATCTTTAATTAATGAAGGCACTAAGAATCCATAATGGCCAAACACCAGGGCAACCAGCAAAACACCGGAAGTACCCAGTTGCAAGCCGTTGATTTTAATATTGCCCAAAAAATACCCTAAGGCGGCTATCAAAAAGACTAACATCACTGCAGGCAAACGAATCGACTCCTTTATTGCGGGGATTGTGAATATACGTTGAAATCTAAAGGTTATGGTTCAACAACCACCTCCGTAGTCCCTTCAATTCAGCGCTTGGGACATCTTGAAGAACGAAAGGAGAAATTTGCATTTGGGGTTGGGGAAGGAGTTGATGATGGGGTTGGGGACGGTTCTCTGCTGCTGAAAATTACCAATAAAATGGAATAGTAGTAGAGTAGAGTAGGGTAAATGTTTAATCGTTTTAAGAGACAGATGTCATTTAATTTTATAGATAATAAGAACCCTGAAAGCCTGGAAAATAACTGGAAAAAATCGAAGGCAGAGAACCGTCCCCATAAAACCCATAAACTGTCCCTTATTTATTTGAGAAAACATGGTATAATGAGTTAAGTTACAGTTAATAATCCGCAATTATAGTGACCACTAAGAGGTGATTTCATGTTTCACATACTTGTCGTCGATGATGATAAAAACACACGCAAACTCATGCAAGCTTGGCTGGAGGCGGAGCATTACACCGTCTTTACTGCCGAAAACGGAGAAGACGCCCTGAAGATGCTCGAGCAAGAACACATCGACCTGGTTGTTTTAGATATTATGATGCCAAAAATCGATGGCTACATGTTCACGCGCACTCTGAGATCCACCCTGAACACCCTGCCCATCCTCATGGTTTCAGCAAAACAACTCCCAGCCGACCGTAAGCAAGGTTTTCTGGTGGGCACCGATGACTACATGACCAAGCCGGTGGACCCCGAGGAAATGCTTCTGCGCATCAAGGCACTGTTGCGCCGTGCCCAAATTGTCAGTGAGCGCCGCATTAACATCGGCGAAGTCACCCTCGATTACGATTCCTTCACCGTCACTAGAGCCGGCGAAACTCAAGTGCTCCCCCAAAAAGAATTCCTCTTACTCTACAAACTACTCTCTTACCCAAGTAAAATCTTTACTCGCATTCAACTCATGGATGAAATTTGGGGGATCGACAGCGATACCAACTGGGAAACCATCACTGTGCACATCAATCGGCTACGCAAACGCTTTGAAAACTACCCCGAATTCAGCATTGAATCTGTCCGCGGACTCGGCTACAAGGCGGTGAAAAATTCATGAAAAACACCCTGCCTCGCTTCGGTCTGATCACCCTAGCTTTTTCGGCCCTCGTTTTCATCATCCAATCGGTTACCCTCATCATCACCGGCCTGCTTTTTATGGCCCTCTACCATTTTGGCTTCATCGCTGTTCACAACATCTGGACTCCGCTCATCGTCATGGCCCTCTTTTCGCTAATACTCGGCACCATCATTTCCCTCTTTTTCAGCAAACGCCCCTTGCGGCCGATCAACGCAATTATCGACGGGCTCAATAAATTAGCGAAGGGCGACTATGAGGCGCGTATTGACCTGGGTAAACTTCACGGTGCCAAGGAATTGACCAACAGCTTCAACACACTGGCCACCGAACTACAAAATACCGAAATGTTACGCTCTGACTTCGTTAACAACTTCTCGCACGAATTTAAAACCCCCATTGTTTCGATCAGCGGCTTTGCCAACCTCCTACAAAAGGTGGACCTACCCGAAGAACAACGCCGCGAATACCTGCAAATCATCGCTGAAGAAGCCAATCGTCTTGCCGACATGGCCACTAGTGTGATGAACCTCACCAAAATTGAAAATCAAAGCATCCTCACCGATGTTAAGACGTATAACCTCTCGGAACAGCTGCGCACTTGCATTTTGCTTTTAGAGAAAAGATGGAGTGCCAAGCAACTCGTTTTTGAGGCAGACTTCGCTGAACAACAAATCACCGCTAACGAAGAACTGCTTAAACAAATGTGGATCAACCTCATCGATAACGCTATAAAATTCGCGAACCCGGGCGGTACTGTCAAAATCAGCATTGAGCAACAAGATAGCCGCTGTGCCGTCTCTATTTGTAACACTGGCCCACGCATACCGGAGGAAGAGCAAAAGCGTATCTTCCAAAAATTCTACCAAAGCGATGATTCGCATAGTGGCGAAGGCATTGGCTTAGGGTTGAGCATTGTCAAGAAGATCGCCAACCTGCACAATGCCAACATTGCCGTCGATAGCAACGATCAATCCACCACCTTCACCGTCAAATTTTAAAGTTGGGGTCTGACCCCTCGTATTATAAAGTAGTAGTAGAATTGTCCTAGTCCAAGGAA
>CAYRNW010000012.1:0-71742 GCA_964425745.1 uncultured Eubacteriales bacterium
GGGTTTGGGACTTTCACCCATTAGAACGTGCGCTCACCGGGCGCACTAACAAAACACAGGAGCACACCGTTTGGTGTGCTCCTGTGTTTTAATTAATTCGTTCTTGGAAAAGTTGCTGTCACTACACCCGAATCTGCAGTATTGGTAGTAGCATCAGCTCCATTCACTGTAAAGAAATCTTCCGAAATACCTGTCAAAGTATATCCCGCTTTGGGCACCAAAGTAATGACTGCAGTGTAAATTGCATCTCTTCTAAAAGTCCCATCGTTTCTTAACGTTGGTGGAGAAAGCCAAGCAATAGTCGCAATATATTGATCTGTTTCATTCACTGTAGAATCTGGTGTGTTCTTCCATGACGGAGCCGTTATTCCGCTAATTGCTGCAATGTCGATCGTCTGCAAGATTGTTGTCGTGGGACTGCTCAGAACGGCTGATCCTGGGGTGATTCCGGCACTTGCAACAGGTGTTACTTGGAATCTAATGGTTTTTCCGCGTTCATTCGTTGTTAAGGTATAGGTTGTTGAAGTAGCTCCCGGTATTGCTTCATCATCAGCATACCATTGATATGAGGTGGCGCCTTCGCCATCTAAATCATCATCACTGTACTCATAACTGCCATCAAGACGTTGACCTACCCGTAAGGTTCCCGAAATGCTTACATTGCTTGCCACCGGTGCGTGTTGTTCGGTTACGGTTAAAGTGGCAGTCTCAGTCGTCTGCAAAGTAGCATCATGAGTTATCGTGACTGGTTGCCCATTATGCAAGGCCGCTGTTAAGGTAGAACCGTTCGCCGGGGAAGCATTGAAACCAATTGCGACACCGTCGATGAATTCCACTACCACTGTACTACCATCGTTATAGGTTTCCGTAATGACCAGACCAACTAATGATAAAATCTCAGTCATCTCTTTGTAAACCAGTTTACTTGGTTGTGTGGTTGCTTCAATTGAAACCAGTTGCAATGCGACAGTTGCTGGGAACTCCGCTAAAAAGGTCACAGTATTGCCCGCTCCATTACCACTCCGTACCGTGTTCGAAATCGTTGAAGCACCAACAATACTAGGTCTAAACGGAGTCGCAGAAAATGCTGTTCCGTTCTTAGAAGTTAGGGTAATCGTTGCTGTGTAAGCCGTATCAGCAGCGTACTTTCCGCCTGTTGTCAGAGCAGGACTCCAACTTAAGGATGATACTGTAAAGTTCGGATCAGAGGTTAACGTTTCCACATCCCCCGAATTCTCCGGCGTTGCACCAACTACAGGAGTGGTCATGTTAACTGTCGCAGCTGAGAGCGCGGAGGTTGCAACAGGCAAGGATTCTGCACTACTTACAACAGACCCCGTCAAAGTACCACGTTCTGCTACAGGAGTAACTTTGAAGAAAACTGTTTTACCGGCATTGGCAGCAGTTAACAAATAAGTCAAGTAGCTGCTACCGGCCCCAGAGGATACCGATACTGAATCGACAATCCATTCATAATACGTAGAATCCGTATCTACTTCATCGCCATTGACATCAGAATAAACATAGTAACCGGTGAGGGTTTCACCTTTGACAAGTTCACCTAATATACTTACATTGGTTGCTTTCGGTGGCGCTTCTACTGAGAGCGGAGCGGTTCCAATTGTTACATTGCTATCAGTATGTGTAATGCTAACTTCGTAAAGGTGATTATCACCTGTTAAAGCGCTTCCATTCATTGGCGAAGTTTCGTATCCTGCTGGTGTTCCAGAAGCAAAACTAACTGTGGCTGTACTGCCATCGTTGTAAAGCTCAGTGAATTCTAAGCCAGACAAATCTAAGACATCATCGGACCCTTCGGTATAGCTGAGCTTCGTTGGCTGACTCAGTATTGTTAGACTTGACACTTTCAAAGGTTCAGTAGCATCATAGTTTACGGTAAACTCAACCGTATTCCCTACTACACCAGTATCAGACACTGTTATGTCGGATATTGAAGAGGAACCTGAAACAATCGGTGCAAAACTTGGCACAAAGGTTTTCATGTTCTTGGATTCCATGGTTACCGTAGCAGAGTAGCTTGTATCAGTGTTAAATTTTCCTAAAGGTGTCATGGGTTCGTTCCAGACCACATTGGTAACCACAAAATCAACCGAGGAATTCACCCCTTCAACTTGAGAAGTAGTCTGTGGTGTAGCTCCTACCACAGGAGCAACCATACTGATGACAGGAGACTCGATCAGTCCAATCACAACTGTATCGGTTTGAGCTGAGACCTGACCGGTATACGCTCCGCTTCCAGTTGCAATGACTTTCATATAGTAATTGTATTGATTCGGTTGAAGCGCATACGAGGACGAAGTAGCTCCCGGAATATCGGCATAAACTCCATCTGCTGCGGTGAAAACTTGCCACTGGTAGGTTGCCGTTGCTCCTTCAGGCAAGAGGTTTGCTGCCGTAAGTGTTTCTCCTACCTGAATGATGCCACCAATATCGACATGGGTCAGCGCGGTCGGTGACAAAGTGACTGGACCGGTATAATTACTCATGATTGTACCGGAATAGCTTTCCGAGCCAGTGACCTCCACCTTGAAATAGTAATCTTCTGCTTCACTATCAGCAAAGGTGTAGGCATTTGATGTAGCTCCTTCAATAGCAGTATACTCTCCTGTTGGAATTGTTGTGTTCGACTTATACCACTGATAGGTCACCTCTGCACCGAGCGGCGTTACAACACCCGCTGTTAACGTAATATTTGAAGCCTTAGTAGTATAAAGAATATCAGAAATCGCTAAAATTGGAATGGCTTCCCCAAAACCTACAACCGGTCCTTTCACACTTGATGTCACAGTTCCTGAATAAGAACCACTCCCTGTAGCAACAACCTTGAAATACATACCTAAGTCGCTTTCTTGAACCATATATTGATTGTTGGTAGCTCCGGCTATGTTTTCAAAAGTATCTTGTGGATTCATTGCTCTTTGCCACTGATATGTTACAGTTGCTCCTAATGGCAATACAGTCCCTGCAGTTAAGGTTTGCCCAGGTGACGTAGTTCCTTGGATAGCGCCAATGGAAGTTAAAGGGTTCACCGGCTCTTCCTCAAGAATGTAGCCAATTGTTTTTTGTTGGCTACCACTATAAGCCCCTGTTCCGGTAATGGTTACACGAATTTGACGGTTTACGGTTTTCCAATTCAATAAACCAAGTTTTTCTGGAATTAAAACTGAATTCGTTGTAATTCCTGTATCTGTCCAACCAAGAATCGCAATATTAATCTCCCATTTGTAGGACACTGTGGCATCTGCCGGGATGGGAACACCAGCAACAAGAGATTGGCCGATTCTAAGTGAACCGCTCCACTCACCAATTCCTGTAATGATGCATGGCTGTATTGGTCCCTGAACTCCACTATAGACTTCTTTTGAATATGCTCCTGCACCTACCGCTTTTACACGGATATATTGTAAATAATCATCAACAGTCAAAGTGTATGATGTTTCAGTAGCTCCTGGAATATCTTGGAATGGCCCATCCTCCTCAACTCCGCGTTGCCATTGAATCGTTGCCTGTGCACCAGCGGGTGACAGAGTGTCCTTATTAACTGTTAATGGAGAATTGACTCTCAGGGTTCCAGTAAATGCGCCAATCGAAGTCAGCTCTATTGCAGAACTCTCAACCACCGGTCCAACTGAATCACTAAGCCGCGAACCAGTATAAGCTCCAACGCCTGTTACCTGTACTTTGAAAGAGCAATTCAAATCATCCTCTGTTAGGGTAATAGCAGCTTTGGTAGCACCTGACACTTCAACAAAGTCGGTGCCTGAAGTATTAGATTTCAGCCATTGATAATTCACTGTTGCGCCTAGCGGAATTACTGTACCTGCATGCAAGGATTGACTGACTACAGTTGTTCCAACAATGGAAGAGATCGAGGATAAATTGCTTGGCTGAATCTGTGATGTAGGTGCACTTTCGACCCAACCTGTATACCCACCTGACCCTGTTGCAACAACTTTTAAAATTGAATTGTAATCTGAAGCTTGAAGCAAATAGGTTTTTGAAGTTGCACCTGGAATTTCACTATAGGTTTCTGCACCCGGCGATTTTCTTAACCACTGATAGGTTATTGAAGCCCCATATGGAGTTGTATTACCCGCGGTTAACAAACTTCCGACTCTTGTACTTCCAGTAATATCGGCGATAGCAACAACTTTATAAGGTGACGAATTAATCTCCCCAAATTTCTGACTCGTAGCACCCCCACTATAAGCAGACCCAGATGCTGCTGAGACTATTACATCGATAAAATGATCCTGATCATCCTCTGTTGTCGTATAATAATAGCTATTTGCATCATCTATTGTTTCAATTTGCCAGCCTAACAAAGGACTATATTTATGTCTTCTCCATTGGTACGTGACGTTTGCTCCTTCAGGAACAACGGGTCCACTCGTAACAGTTCCACCAACATTGGTGCTACCTGTGATGTTGCCAACCGAAACAATGCTTTGACGGCCGGTGACCAAGAGATTTGACCCCGTCTTCGTATCAGTATAAATTCCCGTTCCGGTGACGACAGGGCGAACATAAAAGTTATAATCGGCTGCTGTCAACGTGTAAGTCGAGGAAGTGGCTCCCGGTATATTCGTGTAATTCGTCCCAGCAGAATCGGATCTTTGCCACTGAACAGTATAGGTCGCTGCTCCTGGATCCACTGATCCAATCGTCAAATTCTGACCGACCGTGGCAGTTCCGGTCGTGTTTGTAATCGAGTTCAGTGCAATTAGAGTTGTTCCACTGGCAGAGATGATGTTGGTGGCAGGGCTCTCGTACGAACCTTCATACGACCCTGTGCCTGTAACAACCAAGCGAATTGTTTTTCCTTCATCTGTGGTCGTTAAAAGGTAGCTATTCAATGTGGCACTAGGGATATCTTGGAATCCGCTGCCATCGTTGCGTTGCCACTGATAACTCACAGAGGCCCCTACGGGTGTAATGCTTCCCGCCACCAATGTTTGGTTGACAATGGTTTGACCTTGAGGTGCTAAAACCTGGCTAATGATTCCTTTAGAGATGAAATCCGTAGGGCTACTGATGACTTCACCAAAATACGTTCCAAACCCTGTTGCAATAACTTTCATGTATTTGGCTTGGTCATTTTCAGTTAACGTATACTGGCTGTATGTGGCTCCAACAATTGCCTCGTAAGTGCCATCTACTTCTGCCGATCGTAGCCACTGGTAAGAAATCGTAGAACCATGAGGTAATACCACCCCAGCGGATAAGGTTTGTCCTACTCGAGTCACACCGGTGATATCGCTAATGGAAGAGATGGCGTTGGGGCTTCCAACCGGACCGGTGTTGTTGCTATATAAGGTGTCAGAATAACCATTTTTGCCGGTAACAGAAACACGAATAAATCGATTGTTCACATCGGTTGAAATCATATAGGTATTGGATGTTTCACCAACAATATTCACGTAGGTTGTTCCGTTATAGTATTGCCATTGGTAATTCACTTCCGCCCCAACCGGTAAAACAGTGCCTGCCGTGAGAACCTGGCCTACCTGTGCTTTACCAATCACATTAGATATGGACGTAATGGGTCTCGTTACAATAGGACCAAATGGAGGACTCGATACACCCCCTATATTAGTGTAATACGTTCCTGCTCCATATACTGTTAGAATTAAGTGCTTGTTTAAGTCTTGATAAGTAGTTGTATACGATGAAGTGGTTGCTCCACTTATTGAAGTATACGGTCCAACAGCGAAATCCGCACGCTTCCACTGATAGGTTACGGTTGCACCAATGGGGTTTGTCACTCCTGCTTGTATAGTTTGACCAATTTGTGGGTACCCGTTTATAGCCCCAATCGCTGTCACTTCTACGGGTTGTGCCAGAACTGGGCCGGAGAATGTGCTTAGTCGGATCCCACTGTATAAATTTGTTCCTGTGACTTGAACTTTTATAAATCTCCCAATATCGTCATTGCTGACTACATAGATATCTGATGTTGCACCGGCAATGGGTAAGTAATTCTCTCCGTTGGTATCTGAGATCAGCCACTGATATATCACAGTGGCATCTGCTGGGGTCACAGCCCCGGCTGTTAAGACAGAAGTCACGGAAGCGGTACCACTAATCGTACCAATGGCAGTAAGGGGAGCCGTTGCAATCGGCCCAGCAAATCGACTAGTAACGGAACCCGTATAGGATCCGGAACCGGTAGCAATCACTTTAAAGAAATAACCTTTATCTGCCCCGGTGAGCACCAACGTTTTTGCAGTAGCTCCATTTATGGGAAGGTATGACCCATTCAGGGTCTCGCTACGAGTCCACTGATACGTAACCGATGCGCCATACGGTGAAACGGTTCCGGCTGTCAGGGTTTGGAACACCTGGGTAATTCCAATGCTGTCAGCAATGGAAGTAAGAGAGGTTAAGGGCTCTGTATCGGATACAGGCACTACATAACTGCTGTTTACCGTTCCGGTATAAGCCCCGGTGCCTGAGACAGAAACTCGAACATACTTGTTAACGTCGGTCGCAGTCAAATCGTAAGTAGAAGTTGTAACACCCAGATTACTATAGGGACCATTTGGCGAAGTTGCTCTCTGCCATGAATATACCACGGTCGCTCCTGCTGGTAAAACACTACCGGCTGTTATGGTTCGCCCTTCTACAGCAGAACCACTAATGTTCCCAATCGATTGCAGTGATCTTGGAGCAATGGGTCCATGAGCATCGCTTTCTTTGCTACCGGAATACGACCCGGAACCAACGGCAATTACCTTTAAATAATCTCCGACATCATCAGGAGCAATGGTATAGGTTTGGTTCGCAGCTCCACTGATGAGGTTCCATGGCTCATTACCATCTTCCGATTGATACCACTGATACGATGCAGTAGCTCCAACGGGTTCTAAAACACCTGCTGTGACTGTTTGCCCCACTTGAGCACTTCCTACGATGGTGCCAATAGATTGTAAAGATATACCTGCCGCTGCAGCTACAACCCGTCCACTACGAACTGAAGTCACGCTCCCGGAATATTCCCCGGTAGCCGTTGCCACCACACGTAAATGACGATTGAGATCATTTAATTCAGCCGGTTCATCATCTGGAACGTAAGTAGGCGAATTAGCACCAAGAATATCTGTATAGATACTTCCTGAAAGGTCGGAGCGCTGCCATTGATACGTTACTGTTGACCCCAAAGGGGTTACAGTTCCCGCAGTAAGGGTTGTCCCAATTGTGGTCGTTCCCATAATGGCACCTATACTGGTAATTGGTGTCTTACTGCTTCGTATAGGGCCCAATTCTGCATAGACCGTATTACTGTAGGTATTGGAGCCGGTGGCATAGACTCGAACAAACTTATCCACCATGCTTTCTGTTAGTGATAAGCTGTTCGTGGCTGCACTGCTAATATTGCTGTAATCTCCATTCATAGAATCGGCTATTTTCCACTGATAGGTTGCTGTTGCTACAGAAGGAGTTAACGCCCCTGCAAAAAGTGTTTGACCGGTTATGGGTTCTCCAACTATATTGGCGATGCCTGTAATGGGTGTCGCAGCAACAACAACGGGACCTGCCTCAGCACTATAGATGGTGTTGATGTAATCACCGGTACCTTTTGCTGCAACGCGAATGTATCTGTTGTTATCATCGAAAACCAAGGTGTATTTTTCCTGATTCGCTCCGGGGATGTCAATAAATACACCAGTTCGCGAATTCGCTCTTTGCCACTGGTAAGTAAAAGTCGCTCCACTTGGCAACACAACCCCAGCTGTTAGTTCTTCGTATTGTTTGGTTGTTCCGGAGATGTTCCCAACCGATTCCAATCGAAGCCCCATATTTCCAGAGACAAAGGACAATTCGGTCTGAATCGTATCGAGGACATACTTCGAAGCTGTAGGGCTCGAGGCAATGATTGCCGTAACTAATACTGTAGCAAGTAAGATTAATGCGAATAAATTATTAAGAGGTATAGAAGATTGTTGAACGTTCTTTCGTTTAAGTCTCACACATCCTACCTCCCGACGTCAGCACACATTTAGCTTGAATGCATAAATTTCTATAGGCGGAACAATAAAAAAACCGACCGCATTCCTGCGGTCGGACGGTCATCACTTCAACAGTGTTCAGACTCCAGACTTTGCGTCCTACTCTTTCAAGTAGTTTGCCAATAAACATCATAATTTGTCAAATTTAATCTGCCGATATTGTAACTTCTATTCAGACATATGTCAAGTATAATTTTTCACAAATTTCGAATTTTGCAAACAAAAAGCCATCTCTTGATTTGAGATGACTTTTTATTTTTTACTTACTTAATTAGGAACCACTGCTTCAGTCGGATCACTCTGAACGGGATTACCTGGTGTTAGTCCAGTTGCTGCAAACGGTGTAACTTCAAAGCGAATCACCTTTCCTACATCACCGGCTTGCACCACATAGGTAGTTGTCGTTGCACTTGGTATTTCAACTGCATCTGCGTACCATTTGAAGGTGGATGTTCCTTGTGAATCACTGTTGGCGTCATAATATTCGTAAGACCCATTCAAGGGTTGTCCTACTTGAGCCGTTCCGCTGATGCTTACAGAACTTGCTACCGGTGCCACCTGCGCTTGTACCGCAAGGTTGCTGGTCGTAGCTGTTTTGGATGAGTCTGTGTGGGTGATTGTTATTGGTTGCCCATCATGATCTGCATTCGTCAATACAGTTCCATGAGCCGGATCAGCGGTATACCCTGCTGCTACTCCATCGGTAAAGGGGACTTGAATTTGTGACCCATCGTTATGAGTAGCGGTAACAACTAAACCGTTAAGGGATAAGGTTGCATCCGTCATTTCAACATAGCTCATATCGGAGGGAGGTGCTTGAATGCTTAAACTATCAACCGCCAAAGCTCCGGTTTGCGGAAAGGAAACTGTGAAGGTAACCGTATTACCAATACCCAATCCGCTGGTGGTTGTAGTTCCTACTGAACTCGCAGTTGTCACCGTGGGTGTAAAGAAAGTCCATTGGAACGTAGAATCATTCTTAGATGTCAAGGTGACCGTCGCTGTATACACCGTGTCCGCTTTGAATTTTCCAGCCGCAGTCAACGCTTCGTTCCAGGTAAGACCCGTTACCGTATAATCGTCATTTGCAGTTTGGGTTTCTACATTTTCTAGAGTATCGGGTGTAGTACCTAAGACCGGAGCAACAATGTTTACCGAAGCACTGGTGATGGTATTCGTTGCAACCGGTAAGGTTGTAGTGCTTGTAACCGCAGCACCGGTTGAACTTCCGCTTGCCGCAGCAGGGGTGACTTCTAAGAGAACCGTTTTACCGATATCGGCTGCTGTCAATGTATAGCTTAAATAACTACTTCCCGCACCAGCAGAAACCGATACTGAGTCGATAAACCATTCATAATATGTAGTATCCGTATCTTCTGCATCACCGTTGACATCATAGTAGGAGTAGTTTCCTGTTAGTGCCGAATTTGCCGCTGCAGTCCCTGTTATAGTAACATTGCTCGCACTGGGTGGAGCTTCTACGAAGAGGTTGGCGGTAGTTGCTGTTTTCCCCGAAGCCGTATGAGTGATAGTCACGGAGCTATCGTGCTGAGCTCCCGTGAGGGTAGATCCATCTTCTGGAGAAGCGGTATATCCTGCTGCAGTGCCATCGGTGAAAATTGTTGTGGTAATAGTACCATCATTGTTGGTTTCAGTAACCACCATTCCATCGAGTGCCAAAACACCATCGGTAGTTTCTACATAGACTAATTTGGTCGGTTGGGTTGTTACAGAGATAGAGGTTGGCATGAGAGCCCCGGTTGGTGCAAAGGTAGCAGTGAAGGAGACTGTATTTCCCACATCGCTACCGGAGGTGGTGGTCGTGCCAACCGAAGCTGCACTGGCTACCATGGGTGTAAAGGGAGTTGAAACAAAAATCTTGGTATTCTTGGAGGTCAAGGTCACGGTGGCAGTATACGCGGTTCCTGCTTTGAATTTTCCAAGGGGAGTTAATGCTTCGTTCCACACGAGGCCCGTCACTTCATAATCCGGATGATTGGTAGTGCTTTGCACCTGAGCTGCTGTTTGAGGAGTGGCCCCCAAAACTGGAGAAGCCATCGTAACTTGAGCCGAACTCAACAAGCCAATAATCTTGGATGTGGTATCTGCAAATTTAGACCCCGTATATGCTCCACTACCGGTTGCAATCACCCGAACATAGTAGTTATATTGAGCTGGTTGCAGTGTATAGGTAGAGCCTGTTGCACCCGGTATGTCGGCGAAAACTCCTCCGGGACCGGTAAAGACTTGCCATTGGTAGGTTGCAGTTGGGTATGTGTCACCTGGCCATAAATTCTCAGCGGTTAAATTCACTGCGGATAACGTCTCTCCCACTTTGTTAATCCCACTTACTTGGACACTAGTTAACTCTTCAGGTGTAACTACTACCGGTCCGGTTGCATTGCTTAAAGCCGTTCCGGAATAGCTACCTGAGCCGGTAACTTCTACTTTGAAGTAAGATCCCAAAGCTTGGTTCACCGGGATTGTATAAACACTGGATGTGGCTCCTGAAATGTTCGAGTAGGTTCCACCGAGTGAAGATGCAACCTTCCACTGATAAGTTACCGTTGCTCCCATGGGAGATACTGTTCCGGCAGTCAAAGTTAATTGCGGGACCGTTGTGTATAAGATATCCGATATAGAAGCAATTTGTATAAATGAACCGGAGGAAATAACCGGTCCGGTGGATGCTGAAGTCAATACCCCTGAATAATTTCCTGTTCCAGTAGCAACAACCCTCAAGTAGTAGTTCAAGTCCCCCGCTGGAATGGTATAACTGTTCGTTGTAGCACCCGCTATGTTCTGGAATGTTCCACTTGGAGTTAAACTTCTTTGCCATTGGTAATCTACAAATGCTGAAGCTCCGCTTGGTGTTATTGCACCGGCTGTTAAGGTTTGACCAACTGCTGAAGTACCAACAATTGAGCCCATGGCTTCCAGCGTTTCTAAGGAACTATATGCTACGATATCTACGGTAGTTCCAGTCGTTCCTAGCGTTCCGGTATAAGCTCCCGTTCCGGTGATAATGACACGAATATCCCGTCCCACCGTGGAAGCATTATTTCCGGGTTGCCTGTCTGGAATCAATACCGACTGTGTTGAAACACCGATATTGTTCCAGCCTCCGCCTCCGCCTCCGCCTTGAGAAATCTCCCATTGGTAAGTCACCGTTGCTTCTGCAGGGTCAATGGAGAACGCAACCAAGGATTGATTGACTGATTGCTCCCCTGCCGGGGTATATTCTCCAACTCTTGTTATGGGCCTTTTCCCAATCTGAGCGGTGGCATTTGATCTGAATACTCCACCAAAATTCCCGGTACCAGCAATCTCGACCTTAATATACTTTAGATAATCTTCTACCGTTGTATAATATGTAGAAGCTGTAGCTCCGGGTATGGGGATATAAGTACCCCCAGAGGTATTTGATCTATACCATTGGTACGTCACAGTTGCTCCGCTTGGCGAGACCGACGTGGCGTTCAACGTCCGATTCACTTGGAATCGATTTCCGGATTCGGTTATCACCACATTCGTAACACTCGTCAGAGGGGTGTCTATCACTGGACCAATAGCACTACTTGTGATGGTGCCGGTATAGAAACCCGTTCCTTCTACCTTCACTTTGATATAAGAAGTTAGATCCTCGGTTGTTAAGGTATACGTTTCTGTATTGGCTCCATCAATGGCTGAATAACTACCTTCCAGAGTCGAAGCTCTCATCCATGTATAGGTTGCAGTTGCCGATACAGGGGTAATCGCTCCCGCCGTTACAACTGAGCCAACCGTTCTACTCCCACTTATAGAAGACAACGCAGCTAAAGCTCCCTTACCGATGAGTGAAGTCGGTTCACTCTCGGCCCAGCCATAATACCCTCCCGAACCTGTAATTACGACCTTTAAATAATGGTTAAAATCTTGATCCGTCAAACGATACGTTGAAGCAGTCGCACCTAAGATTGCTGAATACGTCTCGGCATTGGCTGCGCGACGATACCATTGATATGTTACCGAAGCACCAAAAGGAGTGGTTGTTCCTGCGCTCAATAAGTTGCTTACGGTTGGATCTCCTACGATAGGACTAATCGCCGTGATTTTGCTTGGGTCTTCTTTCAGGGGACCGAAGAAATAACTATCGACTGAACCAGTGAATCCTTTCGATTCATCCCCACTGACTCTGACTTTGTAATAATATTTCTCTTGACCTGTAGGAGTTGTGAACTCGTCTGGAAATTTGTAATAATAGTCTGTTGCTCCGGTTATATCGTAAAAGGTAGCTGTTAATGGAGTTCTAGAACTGGTATACATCCACTGATAGGTAACAGCGGCACCAGCAGGAGTTACTTCTCCGGCGAGCACTAACTCACTTAGAGCCGGTGTACCAATAATGTTTGCAACAGCTGTTATGGTTTGCATTCCCGTTACTAGCCTGCCTGTTACGGTTACGACACCTGTATAAGCTCCTGTTCCGGTTACCACGGGTCGAACGTACTTCTCAAAGTCATTTGCTGTTAAAACGTAGGAAGTATTAATGGCACCGCTGATGTTGCTAAAGTTGATATTATCTTCCGATCGTTGCCATTGAACACTATAGGTTGCACCGCTCGGTCCTACGGTACCGATTGTAACCGTATCCCCTACCGATAAGGTTCCACTTGGAGTGAATCCTCCCATGGTGATCGTTTGCGGGACTGTACCACTGGGTTGAATCGCAAGAGTTGGTTGACTTTCAGCGGTTCCTTCATAGGAGCCGGTTCCGGTCACAAATAACTTAATTGTTTTCCCTAAATCATCTTCCGTCAGTAAATAACTACTCAGCGTTGCTCCGGGAATGTTGGTATAAGAAACCCCATCACTGCTTCGCTTCCATTGATATGTTACCGTGGCACCCACCGGAAGAATCCCACCGGAAGAAAGGGGTTGACCAACAATTGTTTGTCCCAAAATATTGCCCACAGAATCCACGGTTCCCAACATGATTTTATCGGTTGCATTACTTCTGACTTCATCGTAATACAACCCAAATCCGGTTGCTATAACTCTCATGTACTTGTTGTGGTCTGCACCGGTCAATGTATACGTCTTTTGAGTAGCTCCCGAAATCGCCTCGTAAGTACCATCGATTTCTCCCGAACGTAACCATTGATAAGAAACCGTTGCTCCATAGGGGAAGACGACCCCGGCGGTTAAGATTTGACCCACTTGGGTTATACCGGTGATATCACCTATGCCTTGAATCAAATTAGGATCTCCGGTTACGACCGGTCCTGTACTAATACTCGAAACGGTGTCAAAATAACCCTGATTACCCGTGACTGAAACTTTGATACTCTTACCAAGATCAGCAGAGGTTATGATATATGTATTTGAAGTCTCTCCAACAATACTCGTATTATCGCTATACTTCCATTGATACGAAACATTTGCACCGATTGGAAGTACTGTTCCTGCGGTTAACACTTGGCCCACTTGCGTCTTACCGATGACATTCGATATAGATTCGAGTGGTCGAGCCAGAACAGGACCAAAGAAAGCACTCGTAATTCCGCTTGGGGGGGTTGCATAAACTCCGGATCCCCAAACCGTCACTTTAAAGTACTTGTTTAAGTCCGCTGCTGTTGTGGTGTAAGTAGCTGAATTCGCACCACTAATTGCTGTATACGGTCCTCCGCTTACGTCGGCTCGTGACCATTGGTAGGTTACTGTTGCACCTAAAGGTGTCGTGTTTCCGGCTGTTAACATTTGACCCACTTGAGCGGTTCCACTAATAGTACCTACTGCAGTGATATTGGTAGGGGTAAGAACCACCGGACCAGAATATTGGCTTGTGACAGTTCCACTGTATAAATTGATTCCCGTGGCTTGAACTTTAATGAATAAACCGATGTCCGTCTCTGTCACTTGATACGTATTCGAATTTGCTCCTGCAATCGGGATATAGTTTTCACCATTGATATCTGATCGTAACCACTGGAAGTTCACAGTTGCTCCCGAAGGTAATACGGTGCCAGCAGTCAGAAGCTGACCGTTCGTTGCTGTTCCACTAATATTGCTAATGGACATCAAAGGAGCCGCAGTAATCGGTCCGGCATATCTACTTGTGACGGATCCGGTATATAATCCTGAACCTGTAGCGGTAACTTTGAAGTAAAATCCTTTGTCTGCTCCTGTTAGTACCAATGTTTGAGAGGTTGCACCTGAAATAGGTAAGTATATCCCATCCATCGAACTACTCTTCAACCATTGATATGTTACAGTTGCACCATAAGGGGAAACCGTTCCTGCTGTCAAAGTTTGAAATACCTGAGTTAAGCCAATACTATCTGCAATTGAAGATAGATGGGTAAGTGTAGTCCCAGCGGCTGAGGGAACAATGTATTGACTTAGCACTGTACCATTATAAGCACCGGTTCCGATTGCTGCCACACGAATATAGGTATTGACATCGGAAGCACTCAAGGTATAGGTACTACTATTTGCTCCAATAACGGTGTATGATCCACTAGGATTCGTCGTGCTATATCTTCTCCACTGATAATCTACCGTCGCTCCACTCGGTAAAACGGTACCGGCTGTTACAACTTGCCCTTGTATTGCGGAACCACTAATATTTCCAATGGATTGTAATGGCATAGCAGCCACAGGTCCGAGAGCATTGCTGTCTAACGTGCCGGTGTAAGATCCGGAACCCGTCACAGTAACTCTAAGATGCTTTCCAAAATAACTAGCTGCTATGGTATAGGTATTACCGGTTGCACCAGATATTATGTTCCATGGAGCACTTCCGTTATCGGAAAAATACCATTGATACGAGGCAGTTGCTCCACTAGGAGCAAGCGCTTCTACCGTAAGAGTCTGTCCTACTTGTGCCGTGCCGGTTATCGTTACAGGTGCCGTTAGAGAAATACCTGCTGTTACTACCGGTCCACTTCGTACCGAAGTGACCGTTCCAGAATAATCCCCGGTTCCGGTAGCAACGACTCGTACATATCGGTTTAGGTCTTCTGGATTCACTGGCACATAGGTGGAACTCGTTGCACCTTCAATGTTGCTAAAAATACTACCACTGGTATCGGATCGTTGCCACTGATAGGTCACCTCTGCTCCTGAGGGAGTCAAAGGTCCCGCAGTTAAAGTATTCCCAATGGTGGTGGTTCCAACAATGGGGTCAAGATCGGTGATTTGAATTTTATCGCTGATAATAGGACCCATGCTGGCAAATTCAGTTCCACTATAGGTGTTTGACCCGGTTGCATAGACACGCACAAATTTATCGATCATGGATTCGGTTAACAAGAGCGTGATATTGGTCGCTCCACTTATATTGACGTAAGTCCCATTGAGAGTATCGGCAATCTTCCATTGGTAGGTAGCGGTGGCACCGGTGGGAAGCAAGCTGCCCGCAGTGACCGTTTGTCCTACTACCGCATTGCCCTGGATAGCACCCATGGACTCCAAATCTATGGCGGCAACGACAACCGGGCCAACTGTAGAACTGTAAACAGTGCCGGAATACTCTCCGGTTCCTTTGACTGCGACTCGAATGTAATGATTATTGTTCTCAATATCCAAGTAGAACGTTTCTAACGTCGCATCAGGAATATCAATAAATTCTCCCTCCAGAGAATTGGCTCGTTGCCACTGTATCGTATAAGTGGATTCTTCATCCGTTACTACAGTGGCAGTCAATGTCTCATACTGGCGGGTTGTGCCTAATATGCTAATCTCCGCAACAAGTTCTTGTGCAAAATCAGCGGAGAAGAATGTCAAATCTGCCCCAACCGAATCCAAAACATATTTCGACAAAGAGGGACTGGAAGCAACAAAAGAAACGATGAGTACAGTAGAAGTAAGCAGAAGCCCTAAAGCTCTGCCAAGTTTTGAAGAATGGTTGATCACCGTTCTACGTAACCTCATCGGTGCCCCTCCTTTCTTTGTTTTGTTAGGCCGATTGACTGCGGAAGAAGCTAATCGATTTGTTCCGCGTTAATGGTAATACGAATGGTCTGAGTTTTATTTGCATATTCACTTCCTGTTTCTAATTCGTTCCAAACGATATTGAGCGTGTAGCTGTGAGTGATGTTTTCACCCATTCCTAAAATTGTCCAACCGTCTCCATCAGAAGGATACGATCCTACTAAGTTCTTAGTTAATGGTAGCACGTTTTCTGGCTCAACACTCACTTCAATCTTATATCTCAACAGAACCTCGTTCCTTATCTCGATCAAGTCCTCATTCTTAAAGTTACGAATTTGAAATTGATAAGCTACGGCATCCCCCGGCTTCACATTTTCAAAAGAAAGGCTTTCTTGCTGTAACCCATTATACGTAGCTATCCCCGGAACATACTCCAGTACAGGCTTTGCAACCCTAGCCGTATCGGTTCCGTCGACTATGGTTCCATATTTCGAAAAGGATACGCCTGTCACCACGAGAGTGACAATAATTAGATAGACTAAATATAAAGGTAGCATTCGCCTCATTTATCACAACCACATTTCTATTGCTTAAGAGTTTGATTTTCGTTTGTTGAGAAGATTGGGGACTTCCACCAGTGCAATCGCCGTTAGGGCAATCAATAGCAACCCGAAGGGAGTCTTCAAAAATAGTATAAAATTACCAAATCCCGGTATGGTGAAAACCACTTTCCCGTTAATTAGAGCTAATGGTGTTGGCTCATCGGTCGTATTGTTAGCATCGCCCTTGGTAATCATCTGGTCTCCTTCTATGGAAACGATACGATGTGTACAAAGACTGTTACCCCATTCATAGGTGACGATGTCACTGACCTGGTATTGGTTTTGCTCACGGATGATCAGCAAATCACCTGCTGAAATCGTCGGTTCCATGCTTCCGGAGATGACAATGACTTGGCCGAATCCAAAAATGGTGGGCAACTCTTGTTTGAAAACTAACTGCATAGTAAGTAGATAAAGGTTACCGATCAAGATTATCGCAAGCATAGCTACTACAATTTTCTGACCGATACTTAAGATTTTATTCAAATTCATCGCATTCCTTACCCGTTATTGTCCCGTAATCAAGATTTCTAAAATATACATGGGCGGATCGATTTGATTGCCTATGGCGGTATCGAGGGTGTTATTGGAAGCATCCCACTCCCACTCCAAGGTATAATACACCGAAGAGCTACGGGGTAATTGTGCAAACTCTACGATCTCAGATGCGGTTCTCCAAGCATTCCCACCTACATAATCATCGCCCACGATTCCTCGTTTTAATCGGTAAATCATGGGAATATTGGGCACGTTTGCATCGGAATCCTGAAGATCTATGGTGATATCTACATCAAACATTTGCGGATTACGGATTTTGAAAATAAATTTCCCATTGGATCCTGGAGCAATGACATTCTTTCCGTCAATACTCTGAACACCGTTGTTTCCTGCTCTCGGTGCAAAGATATCGACCGAGGTTACTTTCTGCCAAGTGCGACCGATCATGGTGTAATCATCGGAAACATAAATCCGAGGAGTCGTATCTTCTGGTGGATCCGGAGGTGGAGGCGGAGGTGGAGGCGGAGGGGGCGGATCAACTGGATCCGTTGGATTTGTTGGATCAGTGGGGTCTTCCGGATCTGTCGGGTCGGTTGGATCCGTTGGGTCCGTAGGATCTGTAGGATTGGTTGGATCTTCTGGTTCAATGGAACCACCTGGATTATCTGGATCGACCGGATCTTCAGGCTCTACAGGTTCTTCCGGATCTGTCGGGTCCGTTGGATTGGTAGGATCAGTGGGGTCGGTCGGGTCTTCAGGTTCAATGGAGCCCCCAGGTTGATCCGGATCGTCTGGGTCTGCAGGGTTTACAGGATCCGTTGGACTAGTAGGTGTTTCAAAATCATTATCGAAGTCAAACTTGATAACTAAATCATCTCTGTTCTCTTCCCCTATACTAGTTCCGTTTTCTCTATTTGGGTCGATTTCTAAAATCACATTCAGAACTTGGACCTCTAAGGGGATTCGAATTAAATAACCACCGGCATCGAGCTTAATAATTTGTTTTACATTAATGAAGGCATCGAGAAGGAAGTTCACTTTGGTTGTTGCAAGAACAACACCATCGCTCACAACGCTAATCGTATGACTACCTTCTTCAACATCTAAAAATTCGAAACGACCAAGGGAGTCTGTTTCGGTGTAGCGAGGTTCACTACGCAACTCAATTGTGCCGTTGGCATAAGGTGTTCCATCTGTATATTGAACGATTCCCACAACGTTAATCTGATAAATCGGCGTTGGATCTGGGGTTACCGTAGGTTGGCCAAAGTCAATGGTGATGGTATCGATAATCTGACCGGTGTAGTAGTCTCTATAGACGATTCGTCCGATTAAGTAACCAATCATGGAGGAGGTTAACATTAAAGAGAAAACGAGTAAGAGGATGAATCTGCGAAGCCTTCTGCGACGAATCTGTCCTGTCGTCTCTTCGGCTTCTTCATAGAGCGCTTCTTCCCAAAAAAACCTCATACAGATTCACCTCTCTTCTCGTGCCTTATGTAGAATGAAACCCCGGCAGCTGGTTATAAACCTTTGCCGGGGTTATTTGTTCCAGCTTCTTAATAACTCACCTGCATAGGGCTCGTTATAGGGGAGCTTAGTTTTGTTTAGTTAGTTGATTTGAGTAGCGGTGATTCGTAAATTCAAGGTCAATGACGGTGCATCATCAGTTAGGAACAAATCTCCCAAATCAGTATCTGCTTTGTCATAAGCAGCCAACTTAATTGTAGAATGTGGTACAACTACAGTCGCTGCAGAATCAGAATAGTATGTAGTTGCTGGGTTGTAAGGATTAGTGGCCAAAGTGGCTGGAGCAGTATAATACATAGCCACATTTGCTTTTGCAACTTCAACTTCTGACCAAGCTAAATATGTGCTGGACCATTCAAAAGGCCATTCCCAACCAATCGTGTAAGTTGTAGCAATCGATGCGTTAGCAATATAATCAACAGTTAATGAACTTAATTCTGATTCTAAGTCTGCCAAAGTGAAATATGTTTTCGCTCCCCATGCTGAACCAGTCCAGTAATTAGTCCCATTATAAATAGTCCAATTGAGCGGTTCATAAGCCTTAGTTGATACGAGCCAGTTATCCTTTATAGAGGAAGCTCCAAAAGAAACTCTTACGGCTACTTCAGGAATACCAGCTAAAGTAAAGGTATAACTCCCAGAAGTTCCTGGGGCTACTACATTCTCTGTTGATATCACGGAATTTGGACCAAGCATGAAGGTTGCATCATCCTTGACATAAGTTAAGTCAAACATACCATCACCAGCAGAGTCAGCAGTAATGGTCACTCCCCACTTCGCCACTCTGGCAGTATCTGTTCCGGTTGCTTCCGTCACATACTTAGCATAAGTGCTGGAAACCATAGGCATCGTCACTAAGGTCAATACCATAGCGAGTAAGCCTAATCTTAAAACCCAATTTTTTTTCATTTTTCTTACCTCCATCTAATTTTTCTATTTGGAGACCGAATTATCGGTCAAATCCCCATGTGTCTTGTTTATTCTTGTTTGGTTGAATCTTCTTTGATAGAATTAGCTTCCAATTGTTGGCGCATGCTTTCCAATTCGGCTTCCAGTTCTTTTGTGCGTTGGGCCTTCTTGCGTTCAAACAGGGTTCGTCTCAAAATGTCATAAAGGATGAATGATAACAAGGGTAATGCGATGAAGAGTGCCATGCCGACCGGGGTTTGCATAAACATGGCAAAGTTGCCCAGTTTTGAGATACGATATAAGTAGACACCTTCGAGTTGTTCTACTGTTACCGGTCTGCGGTCGTTCACGTTGTTGTTATCACCTTTGGTGATGAAGCGAAGTTCTTGATCTGCTCCCTCAACTTGAACGATTCTGTGTGTAATCACTGCGGTGCCTTCTCTGAATGCAATCACATCGCCGACCTGAAGGCTATCTGCCTCTACCTCCTTCACCATGACTAAATCGCCTGAATAAAATACCGGTTCCATGGACCCTGTTAAGACAATGAAGGGTTTGTAGCCCATGAAGCTGGGCACTTCCTCCGGGTAGAGAAACGACTTTACGATGAGAGTAATGTTTACAACTAAGGCAGGGATGAGAATGATGCAGAGGATGATCCCGAAGATGGTTCCGATTCCCACCCTGCTCTTCTTATTGCTCTCCGTTTCACTCACATATAAAACCCCCTGTTCCAAAGTTTGTTTTGAATACTCCGGCAGCTAATTAAAAAAAGTCCGACCGCAAGAAGATTGCGGTCGGACGATCATGACACAATTTTGTGCTTTAGATTCCAGACTTTGCGTCCTATTTTTTCAAATAGTTTGCCAAAAGTTAAATTCAATTTTGATTCTATGACGTTTAGTTCCTTACTGAGATTGTATATCAGTTGAGAATAAAAGTCAATAGAATCTTGTGTAAAGTTCTAGAAAAATTTTCTGCATCCCCTGCTTTTTTTGTAACCTACTCTCAATAGGCCTTTTTGTATAACTCCCTACAAATTCTCCAGTGAATTGGTATTTCCTTCCTCAATTTTTGAAAATTTTGAAAATATTTTTCAAATCGTACTTTGCTGATCTTTACGAAATGTAGCTGGCGGTTGCCCTACCGTTTGAGCAAAAGCACGGGTAAACGCAGCCGGGTTCTGATACCCCACTTGTAAAGCAATTTCGAGCATGGAATACTGCGTTGTCAGCAACAATTCCTTGGCTTTTTCCATGCGGACTTTGCGAATGTATTGTCCCGGACTAATTCCGGTTTGATGTTTGAACCATTCATTATAATAAGAAAGATTATAATTTTCCAATTTCGCCAGCTGGGAAACGCTAATATTTTCATCGTAATGCTCCCTTATATAACGAAGGGAGTCGGGTCTGTGGTATTCTACGAGTTTATCGTACAAATAGTAAAACAAATAGCGAATTGTGTTGCCGGTTGGACCGTTAGAAATCTCGTCCTTGATCAGTTCAATTAAATTTACGAGCGGTCCTAAGACCGGGAAAACGATTTGATTGGTCAAACTCTGCATGTCTTCTTTCTTGATCATATCGGGCGGGATGTTGATAATCAAGACTCGATTTTTACACAAACACAAATGTTCGATGTTCGGTGGAATAAAAGCAAGTTCATTCGTACGAATCATATGGGTAGAACCATTGCAATAAAGTTCTAACGTATCATTCAAGGGCAAGAAGATCTGAGCATGTTCATGTTTGTGACGTTCCGAAGAGTCACTTAAAATGTAACAATCAAGCTTTGTCATGCCCTCACCTCACACTACCCCAAATACTGCTCTAAATCCTTTTTATTGGTCGCTGCAGCATACGCGCTGTTGCGGCTAATAATCCCTTCACGCACCAAACGTGCTAAATCGCTGTTCAGCGTATGCATCCCTAAAGCAGCCCCACTTTGCATTTGCGAATCCAATTGATGAATTTTATTTTCTCGAATCATGTGGGCAACTCCTTCGTTCACCACCAAAATTTCAGTAGCCACGACACGACCATTGCCATCTTGACGCGGAATGAGCTGTTGGGTAATCACGCCCTTTAAGATTCCCGACATTTGGGTTCGGATTTGCGATTGAGCCGCCGGGGGGCAAGCGTCGATTACACGATCAATGGTTTGGGCAGCACCAATGGTATGCAAGGTGCTCAGTACGAGATGCCCGGTTTCGGCAGCGGTAACAGCCGCCGAGATGGTCTCATAATCGCGCATTTCTCCTACCAACATGGCATCCGGATCTTCCCGCAAGGCAGAACGCAGGGCTTTCGCAAAGGAAGGGACGTCTTTGCCCACTTCGCGTTGGTGGATCAAACTCCTTTTGGGTTCATAGACATATTCAATGGGGTCTTCTACGGTTAAGACATGGTGGCTTTTGTTTTGGTTCAGAAATTCAATCATGGCAGCTAAGGTTGTTGATTTACCACTTCCGGTGGGTCCGGTCACCAAAATCAGCCCTCTTGGTTCTTCTACCAGAGTTTGTAAAACATTTGGTAAGCCAAGGGCTGTTAATGAAGGAATCTTTTGATTGAGCAAACGGATCGCCGTGGTCGCTCTCCCCTGCTGCTTGTAGACATTGGCGCGGTGTCTAAATTCGCCTAAGGTAAAAGCAAAATCATGGTCGGTCAAATTCTCTAAGGCTTCTTGGGTATCGAATTGCAACATCTCACGGATCATGGCTTCGCTTTCGGCAGAAGTCACTTCAAAAGGGGCCGGTTGTAATTGACCGTTGATTCGATACACCACCGGTAACCCTACCGAAATATGAACATCGGAGCTGCCCATTTGGCGTGCTACCGAAATAACATGAGCTAAATTAACAGACATGGTTTCTCCCCCTTAGACATAGTAGATCAGTTTCAGCACTTCTTCATAGGGAATAATCCCTTGACGTAAGAGATCCAAGCCTTGTTCCAACAAGGTTTTCATTCCCTGAACGTTGCGGGCGTAGGCGTCCACTTCATCCATGGGGGCATTGCGAGCGATCATCCCGCGTAATTCTTTGTCAATTCCCACCACTTCGTGCACGGCAATGCGTCCGGAAAAGCCTGTGTTTTTACAGCTGGGGCAGCCTTTGCTGCGGTAGGTGTGTTGAATTCCGGGAGGCAACCATTTGCGCTCCAGCGGGGTTACTTCGAATTCCTCTCTGCACTGCACACAGTTTTTTCGCATTAAGCGCTGCGCCACTAAGCCAACCAATGAGTTTGCAATCAGATAGTTTTCTAAGCCCATATCACGCAACCGCACGATGGAGGAGGTGGCATTGTTGGTATGCAAGGTTGAAAAGACAACGTGACCGGTAATGGCCGCTCGGACCGAAATTGAAGCCGTTTCAGCGTCTCGAGTCTCCCCAACCATGATGATATCGGGGTCTTGCCGCAGTAAAGCTCGCAACCCGGTTTCAAAGGTCAGTCCTGCTACAGGATTGGTTTGAGTTTGGTTGATGCCCCTAATGTTCTTCTCTACCGGGTCCTCTATGGTAGAAATATTCACATTACGGCGCGATAAATATTCCAATACCATATAAAGCGTCGTGGATTTACCCGAACCGGTGGGTTCGGAAATGTCCGTCTTGAGGCAGGCGCTTTTCGGTGATATCTAAATTGGCCATAATTTTTATGCGTGCCATGAGGGAGGGGTGAAGGGATTTCTGCAAGTTCATGTATTCAATCATCACGCCATCGACCCTCATACGCACAGCCGTTTCTTCCTCAAAAGGCTCAATGTGAATATCACTGGCCTGCATGGTGTAAGCACGTTGGATGAGGCTGTCAATCAGGCGAATGGTGGGAGCATCGCTGGTTTCAGCATCGGTAATGACCATGGCTTCCGATAAAAATTTACCGGCATCCACCACCGTGGTTTGGTTCGCCGTTTGCATGGCTCTCCGGGCGTAACTTCTGAATAGTAATATTCAATGGATTTTTTCAAAGGAGCGCTTTCACCAATTTGCACATCCAGCGTTTTTTCAGTGATTTGACGAATATCTTCTAAGGCATAGAAGTTCAAAGGATCACTGGTGACAATGGTCAAGACATTGGCGTTGACCTTCACGCCTAAAATAACGTATTTCTCTGCCAATTGGCGGGGGATAAGTTGCACTGCCTCAATATCGATGCTTAAGCGTTCCACCTCGGCAACTTTGAGCTCTAATTGTTGTGCCAATGTTTGCATTAATTGCTTTTCAGTAATAAAGCCCAATTCAATTAGGGCAGCACCAATGCGCAAGTGAGTATGGACCTTTTGGTATTCTAGGACCTCACGCAACTGATATTCCGAGATATACCCTAAATTCTTCAGTAATTCTCCTAAGGGTAAATTTTTCATAAAAACCTCTTCTCGCTACTTACGAAACATATAAATTGCAAACGACCCTTGAATAGTGCCAATAAAGTCGGGGTCAAAGCTTGCGTTATTGGTTAAATCTTCTTGAAAGCTATAGTGTAGGACTCGCAAATATTTATGATTTTGTTCAATCCCTTGTAGCATATCAAAGAAATTTCGGGCAGAACCTTCACAAACAAAACGCACTTCGGCCATGGGCAACGTTCCTTTGTTGGCAGCAGTTGCTGCTTCGGAGAACTGGTAGGCAACCACCGGCTTTTCAACAGCTTCTGTTAGAATAAGGTTTTGAGGAGTTAAGCCATATTGTTGAAGCAACGTTGTTACTAAATGATCCATTTGATCGGTGCTCATGGGGTCGGGCAAATCAGCTCGGAATGCGGCTAATTTTTCCTGGACTTTTTCTAATTGCACTGGTACATCTTTACCACTGTTAATCGTCAATTCCATTTGACGCACGCTGGCTTGGGCGCTGCCAAGCTCATCTTTGAGCTCCTGATTTCGATTCAAAAAGGGTAAAAGAACAAAATTCGTCCAAGCCGCTAAGATTAAAACTGCGAGTAGCAAGGCCAACATAATTTTGTCACGAGAAGTGATGCGAAGATCAATCTTCATTCCAGCACCTCCTTGCCTGCGTTGCTACGCAAGACACACTGAAAAAATCTGCTGTAGTAGATACCAGTTAGCTCTTGGATAGGACTCCATGGCGGAAAATGCATCCATAAGATTGGTTACCTGGATATTGGCCTCTTGCAGTTGCTCTCTATTGCGAACTACTTCACTTTGCGTTGCCACTAGGGTCGGATTTTCCAAATATCCTTGAACCAATGCGTTTAATTCGAGTTCTAGAGCTTGATTCTGAGTGTAAAGCCAATAGCTGACACCGCTGGCGACAATGACAAATAAAACCATAAGCAAGGAGTAAATGGGCCAAAAGCCCCATTTCTTTGCTGGTTTTTGTTGGTATCGTTGATAAAAATTAAAATCCTTTTTCTGCAAGGTAGCCATGGCTTCACCTCCTCATGAAATCTCCAACCAGATAAACAATATCGCTGAAGCGCTTGCCGTAGGTATTTTTTTTGAATTGTATTCGCGGATCTTCCGGGAGAAGCTGAGCATTCAAGCCAAGATTCTGAACTCCTGGTCTGCAGAAATCCACTACTTCCTCGCTACAACCGCAAAAATAAGCGTCGGTAATGGTAAAGCCATTGCTGTCAACCGCTTAGAATTGCTGAATCGATGAAACGGCGCGCTGAATGGCGGTGGCAAATTCATCGTTATTGGGTTGAGCCAACAGCCTTGTTCGGCTTGAATATTTGTAAAATCCATTCTCCAATAAGATGGTAAGCAGATTATCGCCATTAAAAATCAACAAAAGGCATGTTCTTTTCTGAAAAATGGGCAGAAAGCTGATCAGTTTCAAAATTCCCCCAAGGGCGGTATCGATACTTCTCACTTGCAGCTTTGCTTGACGGAACAGTTCTACATAGCTGTGAATAAAGCTACGCTCGACACCACAGCACAAAATATCTTGCATTTTCGGGTTTGAGGGAGTATCGCGCAAAACCATATAATCAAAAATTGGCTCGTTATACCGTTCGTTTCCGGAAAACTCATTTTTTACCAACGCCTGCATGGCTGTATCTCTCAGTTTTGGTAATTGTGCATTTTTCAGCTGAAACTGAGTGCTATCGATCACAATTTGGAGTTTCCCACGAGACAAATGATGATTATCCCAAAGATGCTTTAGACTTTCTAAAACCATCATCCGTTGATTCGACATAAATAAGACCGTACTCACTTGATCACTTCCTTTTGCTATTGAATACTACCATACATCTGAAAGATCGGCATCATGACAGCCAACATGACAAAGCCAATGATTACCGCCATTATGATTAACATAATCGGTTCAACCATGGTCGTCATTTTAGATAACGAAATCTCACTTTCGTAATCTAAACTTGCTGAAATCACATTCAGCATATGTTCTAAATTTCCGGTTTCTTCTCCTACAAAAATTGTGGAGGTCAGTTTTTGCACAAATCCATCGATTTTTCCTACCGCGTCCGCTAGAGTTCCTCCGCGTCGTACCGCAATAATTACATCTTCAAATTGAGCCGAAATGAAACGGTTTCCCACCGTTGTTTTGCCTACTTGTAAACACAACAATACCGGCATCCCACTGGAATAGAGCGAACTCAAAGTTCTGGCAAAACGGGCGGTATAGATCGTGCGCATTAAACGACGAATCGGTTTGAACCGAATCTTGAATTCGTCCATTTCATATGCCACTTGCGGTAACCGCATGAAGGCTTGAAATAAGAAGACAAAAACTGCAGAAGCTGCAATGGCGATATACCAGTAATGACTCATAAACTCACTAGCATTCATGACCACGCGGGTGGGCAAAGGTAACAATGATCACCACGGCAGCCAAGGTCAATAAGCCTAAAATCATGGGGTAGGTCATAGCACCACTGATTTTTTGATTCATGCGATGATCTTTTTCAAAATATTCCCCCATGCGAGCAAGGGTTTGATCGAGGCTGCCGCTGATTTCCGCAGCTGCGACCATTTGCACCAGCAGTTCCGGAAAAGCCGGAGCTTAGGAGCCCATGGCAACCGATAAAGCAACGCCCTGGCGAATTTGTACCTGCAGTTCATCATAGACTGCACGGGTTGATTCGGGTAGCTCTTCTTCCAACGATAAAATGTTTAAAGCACGCACTAAGGATACACCTGCGTGGAGCAAGGTTCCCATTTGCGTGCAAAAAGAGACCACCGCCGGAAGCTTAAGTCGCTGATGACCGCTTCGCTGTTGGACCGGTTCGATGGACGTTGCAAAGATGCCTGTTTCTTGCAATTTTAAATAAAGTTGGTGGTCGTCCATGGCGTCCGCGGTGCCTTTAAGGGCTTTGCCAGCGGAGTTATAGCCATTGTACTGAAATTTCGGCATGACGTCTCCCTACTTTGCTGGAGTACTCTCCCGCCGCAAAAAGATCCTTCCGGGCACTCATGACCAAGGTCAAAGGTGCCCTTCAGGAAGCTTTTTGCTTATTTAGCTTTCTAATTAATTTTCTTCCTTTTAATGACAGGGAATTTTATCCTCGTACAATGAGTTATACAAGCATAATTGTATGCTGTCAACGTTTTTTTTGATAATTGAGAAGGATTTTCGGATTTTATTGAGTAAATTTAGCTAATAGTAGTCATTCCTATTTATGGTAATTGAAATTAAAATAACATTAATGTAACTTGTAAAGTAACTAATTTTGTACACAAAAAAACCACCGCACTTCTGCAGTGGAACGTATGTCGTTTGGTAGCGGAGGTCGGATTTGAACCAACGACACAGCGGGTATGAACCGCTTGCTCTGCCAGCTGAGCTACTCCGCCAAGAGTAAGATGGTTGCGGGGGCAGGATTTGAACCTACGACCTCCGGGTTATGAGCCCGACGAGCTACCAGACTGCTCTACCCCGCGATTTCTACTGGCCTGTGTATTATACGATAAGTTGGTTACGATGTCAAGTGTGAGCACAAATTTCTTTTACTATGAAAAAATACGATTCCCTCTCTTTACAAGGGCGGTTGATTGTGCTAAAATACTCCTTGTTCTCACGGGTCATTAGCTCAGCTGGTAGAGCAGCTGACTCTTAATCAGCCTGTCCGGGGTTCGAATCCCTGATGGCCCACCAAAACTCTCTTTGCACATGCAGAGAGAGTTTTCCTTTTTTTTGAAATTTCCTCTTGACAAATGAAATCGTTGCCTTTATACTGACACAAACACTAAGGCAAGGGGGAAACCACAATGAGTAAGAATTTACAAAATTCTTCTTTCGCAGGTTTCTATTCCTATGCCTATTTTTATTATTTTAGCAGCACCGGGCGGAATCGACGGATCCAGCCTGTTCGTTGAGCTACCTAAAAAGGAGCTAACAACAGCCTCGTCGGTTTCGACGGGGCTGTTTTTTTATACTTTTTTAGACGTTGTTACCTGATCCGGTCTGGCCAGACGGATTTAGATAAAAAAATTAATGAGGAGACGATTTTATCATGACTCAAAAGAAAAATCTTGTTTTAGCAATGCTTGCTCTCATCCTCGTATTCATGCTCAGTGGTTGTAACACCCCGGCACCCGCCCCTACTCCGACCCCCGAGCCCAAAACCGTATTTAAAATTGGCATTGTACAGTTAGCAGAATTTCCGGCTTTAGATGCTGCCACCCAAGGATTTCAAGATGCCTTGACCGAGAAACTCCCGGATCAGGTAGAATTCGATCTGCAGAATGCTCAAGGGGAGCAAACCAATGCCACGACCATTGTCAACAAGTTTGTCAATGATAAAGTCTCTCTAATCATGGCCAATGCTACCAATTCCGTAAAAGCGGCTCGCGAAGCCACTTCTACCATTCCCATTGTCGGCACTTCCGTAACCGATTATGTAAAAAGTGGCTTAGTGGAATCCAATGAAGCCCCCGGGGGTAATGTTACCGGCGCTTCCGATAACAATCCGGTCGATGTCCAGGTTGAACTCTTGGCGGCCTTGGTTCCCGATGCCGAAGTAGTTGGCATTGTCTTCTCTTCTGCCGAAGAAAATTCCGAGATCCAAGCCGTTGAAGCCAAAGCTGCATTAGAAGCAAAAGGGTATGAGGTAAAAATCTACACCGTTGCTGACTCCAATGAGATTCAAACCGTAGTTACCAAAGCTTGCACCGAAGTCGATGCTTTCTATGAGCCCAGTGATAACTTAATTGCCTCCAATGTTCCCACCATGGCGAACATCACCACAGCTGCCGGAATCCCGGTCATTACCGCCGAATCCAGCATGTGTGAAGCCGGTTTCTTGGCGACCTACTCGATTAGCTACTACGATTTAGGACACAAGGCTGGAGAAATGGCCTTCGAAATTTTAGTCAATGGTGCAGATCCTGCAACAACCCCAATTTTCACCTTTGATACTTCCAATTTGACATTATTCATCAATCAAGAAGTTGCCGATGCTTTGGGCATTGTCATCCCTGAAGGTCTTCTAAAATGATCATCTCATTTCTCAACGCACTGCCCGGATCCGTTGCGCAGGGTCTAATATGGGGGATCTTGGGCTTAGGGGTTGCTGTTTCCTACCAGATCATGGACTATGCAGATCTCACCGTCGATGGCAGTTTTGCTACCGGCGGTGCGGTTTGTGCCGTTAGTATCGCCGCGGGCTATTCGGCGGGTTTTTCTTTAGTCTTTGCAGCTTTGGCCGGTATGCTGGCGGGATTCGTGACTGGAACCTTGCACACTCGTTTAAAGATTCCTGCAATCCTCGCCGGTATCTTGAGCCAGCTCGCTTTATATTCAATCAACATGCGTATCATGGGCAAATCGAATATTACGATTAGCCGCACCAAATACGCTTTATTGCTGAGCAGCGCCAACATCAGCCATGCACTCGTTGTAGCAGTGGCCATCACCATCGTTTTGGTGTTAACGTTGGTTTGGTTTTTTCGTACGGAAATCGGATATGCCGTGCGGGCAACCGGTAATAATGAAAAAATGGCCCGAGCACAAGGGATTGATACCGATGCCATGAAACGCTTAGGCTTAATAATATCGAACGGACTGGTCGGGATTTCGGGGGCTTTGTTAGCGCAATTTCAGGGAAATGCCGATATCAATATGGGCCGTGGCGCCATTGTCATTGGCTTAGCAGCGGTGGTCATTGGCAGCCGACTCATGCGTCATCATGAGCGTTTCGTTTTGCGCTTTTCCGGTACTTTATTGGGATCGATTTCATACTATGTGGTTTTGTCGGTCGTAATTTACTTAGGTCTTTCCACCGTTGATCTAAAACTATTCACGGCCTGTCTGGTCGCGCTCTTTTTAGCCAGACCCGGACAAAAAAGGAGGGCTGCCTGATGCTAAAAATTGAAGATGTTACATTGCGTTTTTTTCATGGTACTGTTAACGAAAAAACTGCTTTAGATCAGATTTCTCTGCATATTCCCAAAGGGGAATTTGTGACTGTCATTGGCGGAAACGGTGCCGGAAAGTCCTCTTTATTGCAATTGGTGGCAGGCACTTGCCTACCGGATCAGGGAAAGATTAGTCTGAGTGGTCAAGATCTGCTCTCCATGCCGGAACATAGAAGAGCTTCGTTGTTAGGGCGAGTTTTTCAAGACCCCATGCAGGGAACCGCCTCGGAGTTGACTTTGGAAGAAAACTTAGCTTTAGCGGGGCGACGAGGGGAAAAGCACCGGTATCGTCGTGCTCTTTCCGGAGAAGATCGCCAGCGTTTTCGTCAGATTTTAAGCCGCCTAGAGTTGGGATTAGAAGATCGTTTGACGGTAAAAGTGGGCTTACTTTCAGGAGGTCAACGTCAAGCTCTCACCTTGCTGATGGCGGTCATGAAAGAACCTCAGCTCTTGTTGCTGGATGAACACACGGCTGCTTTGGATCCTAAAACAGCAGCTACCGTGATGAAGATTACGGAAGAGTTTGTTAAAAACAGCCAATTCAGCACTTTAATGATTACTCACAATATGCGTGATGCGATTCGCTATGGGGATCGCCTGATCATGATGAGTTGCGGTAAAATCATTTTAGATGTAAAGGGCGAAGCAAAGCGCAACCTGACGGTGGAGCAATTGCTAAAAGAGTTTGAAAAAAACATCGGATTTCCAAGTTTCTAATCTTGGAGATCCGATGTTTTATTTTATCGTTTGACGAACATGATTTCATTGGGAAGTAGCATCCCTAATTTGGAGCGGGCCATTTCGCGAATGTAAATGTCACTTTTCACAAACGTAAGCTCCTCTTTCAAGGCCTGTTGCTCATTCACTAATTGTTCTTTTTGATACAGCGCACTTCGGTAGGTTTGTTCGGTGCGTTTGATGCGTAATTCCATGTGCACAATCTGCCAAGACATCCAAACAATGACCAGGAGCAAGAGTACAATTGCTGCAATTTTCAAATACTGCTTTGATTTCGCTTCTTTGGAATCAGCATTGCCTAAAATTAACGATAATTTCAAGTTTCTTCTCAATTGCATTGGCCTCACTCCTTCCTACTGAAAGTACTATTATCTTATCACGAACTTCTATAGAAATCAATCCCTGTTTACCAATCAAAGGTCATCTCTTCCCGTGTTTCAGAAATCACTTTATACATTTCCGCTGCATCTTCCTTGCGATTCGAGGTCGTGATACTCAAGACCTCAACAGTAAGGGTTCGGCTGCCAAAGTGCAAAGCAATCGTATCACCGACTTTGACTTCGGCTGCCGGTTTTGCAACTCGGCCGTTCAACTCAATACGCTGCCCTTCTGCCACTTCTTTGGCCAGAGTGCGGCGCTTGATCAGGCGCGATACTTTTAAATATTTATCGAGACGCATAACGTTCTTCCCTTCTTAATGCTTTTTTACCTGTTGCCATAGGGCTTCTTGTTGCTCCAAGTTCAACTTGGAAAAATCCATCTGATTTTGCTTGGCGAGCTTTTCCATGGCAATGAATCGGGATTTAAATTTTTGATTGGCTTTCAAGAGTGCACTTTCCGGTTCTACATGGAGGAACCGGGCAAGATTCACTGCAGCAAAGAGAAAATCACCGACTTCTTCTTCCACTGCTTCTTGTTGCTCGGCTTGAAGCGCTTCTAAAATTTCTGCTTTTTCCTCTTCAAGTTTATCCCAGACGCCTTGAACGGTAGGCCAATCAAAGCCGACTTTGGCTGCTTTGCTCTGGAGTTTATTGGCAGCCATGAGTGCCGGTAGATTCTTAGTCACACCATCTAAGGCGCTCTCTTTGGGTTTGTCTTTCCGTTCCAGTGCTTTAATGGCTTCCCATTGCGCCAGAACTTGAGCGCTGTTGTCGACATGGGTTTCAGCAAAGACATGCGGATGCCTGCGTTGCATCTTGGTGCAGACGGCAGCAACGACATCTTCCATGCTGAACTCCGCGTTTTCTTCACCGATAACTGCGTGGAAGACGACTTGTAATAACAAGTCGCCCAATTCATCGACCAGTGCCGAAAGATCGTGGTTGTCTACCGCTTCGGCAACTTCATATGATTCTTCTATGGCAAAGGGGCGAAGACTTTCATGCGTTTGCTCTCTGTCCCAGGGGCATCCTTCTGCGGAGCGCAGTTGATGCATGATATCGAGTAATGGTTTTAAGGTATCGTGATTCATGGGATCCTCCTATTTTATCCATCGTCCGGTAATTTTTAAGATCAATGGCCCGATTTTGGGAATTGCCTGTAATTCATCTTTTCTCAAACCTCCACTCAATAGGAGCACAAGGCCATATACAAAGATTCCCAACAGCACACTGATTGCAGTCGCTACCAGCATGGAAATGCGACCCGTCATACCATGATATGCCAGATATACGACCAGTCCCATGAGTGAGGCGCTGATGATGGGCGAAATTACCAAGCCTTGCATGTCCACCGTCATTTCGGTGAACTGATACACTTTGTACAAATTATAACCAACGGCCACGGCGAAGCCCAACCCGGTAGCAATGGCTGCACCAAAGATATTCACATTGGGAATGGCGCACAAGACATAGGTCAACACCGTTTTGATGCCAATGCCAATCAACATACTGACCACCGGCACTTGAATCTTGTTGATCCCCTGTAGAATACTGGCCGTTGTTTGGTACAACAACAAGAAGAGAATCACCCAGGAGTAGACTGCTATGATATTAGCTGCATCGGCAGAACCGTAAAGAATCTGGGCAACCGGTTGGCTTAAAAGATTTAATCCCAACGCTGCAGGTAGGGCGATTAGAGTGCTGACCTTCAAAGCCAAATTGGCACGGCTGCGCATGGTTTCGACATCGTTTCTAGACATGGCATCGGTTATCGATGGAATCAACGACGCCGCCACCGCAACGGTGAGGATACTGGGCATGTTAACCAAAGGTCCGGCTTGCCCGGAATAGCGGCCAAACAATGCGGTAGCCTCTTCTACGGCGAATCCTGCCGTTTGTAATCTACCACTGATAATCAGAGCATCGACAAATTGCATCAGTGGCCAGATCAATGAGCCCAAGGTAACGGGAATGGCCAACAAAACGATTCGTTTCAGAACCGTCATACTGCTTTCTTCTTTCACACCCAAATCACCAATTACGGCAACTTGTTTGTGCTGGGTTCGTAAATACAGCATCAGCAAATAGATGAATGCAGCCATGGAACCCAAGGTCACTCCCAACGCTGCTCCGGTGGCCGCCGCTTCTAAGCCCCTGCCTAAGAGGATCATAGCAAGCGTTAAGATCATGATGACGCGCACCAATTGCTCCATGGCATCGGAAATAGCACGGGGAATCATCTCTTGTCGGCCTTGAAAATAGCCGCGAAAGGGTGCCATGAGAAAGACAAAGAGCACCGCCGGTGAAATCGCGCGCAATGGCATAAGAGCACGCGGTTCTTTCAAGTTGGTTTCAACCCAAAAATTTGCCCCCAAGCCTAACATGGCCATGAGCAATAACCCTAAGGTGCCGGATAAGAGTAAAGAAAGCAATAAAACTTTGCGGGTGCTGCGTTCATCCTGAGCAGCTGTTTTCTCTGCTACCAATTTTGAAATGGATAACGGCAACCCGGTCATGCCCACCGTCATAAAGAGTAGGGCCAGATTATATGCCATTTGGTAAAGACCAATTCCCTCATCGCCGATGATTCGGGTTAAAAAGATACGATACACAGCCCCCAAAACACGAGCAAAGGCTCCGGCCAAGGTTAAAATCATTGTATTCAACAAAAAAGACTTTTTGGTCTCTTGATTCATCGTAATCACCTTTTCTTTCCTTAAGGTTCAAACCCCGGGAAGTTTACAATTCTATACTGTTCTCTTTTGTGAATGCATTTCCCTTCAAAGCAGAACTCTTCTGTAAATTTTCAAAGAAGGGTTGACATTGATTTCCACCTATGTTAGAATCCGTTTCAAAATCTATGAGGAGGATGCAACCATGTTGACGACAACCCTTTTTAACGTCATCACCACCGAAGCGATCATCATCGCCGCGGTTCTTTTGGCTTGCATCTCTTTCTTTGCGACCAATTTCAACACGTCCTTCAAGGCTATAGCTTCGGCTGTAGCCTTCTTTTTTATGCATCAACCCGTGGCATTGCATCTGCATCACCATCTTCATCATCACCATTGTGGTCATGAAATGGTTGCTTTGCCTACGGTTTTTGCATCAAAACACCCCGAAAGGTTACAATACCCTATTTTTAGAAGAAGCGTATTGTAATGAACTAGATCCCTAAAAGGGTTCTTCGCGGAGTGGTTTTGCAAAAAGCAAAACCACTCCGCTTTTTTTATTGAATAGGAGGGTTTCCCATGGCTATCGACGGTTCGCTGCTCAGTTCTCGTGAAAAGGCAATTTTGGCATTACGTCACGTGTTTCACCAATACGAATATCATCCATATTCGAAACTGCGCTGGGAAGATTATGATTTTTATGCTCAACATAAAGCGTTCTTACAAAACACTCCGATTTTGAGTTTCCACGATTACGACGGGCGGTTGTTAGCCCTCAGACCCGATGTGACGTTATCGTTGATGCGACGTTATCAGCCCGATGGTCTGATTCAAAAATGGTCGTACGAAGAAACGGTGTATCGCGTTCCGGAAGGGGCTCATGGATTTCAAGAGATGCTGCAAATGGGCGTGGAATGTTTAGGACCCCTGACCGACAAAGAAGAGCTTGACTTGATTTGCATGGCGGGCGACACTTTAAAAGTTTTGAATGATGCTTTTCTGCTCGATATATCTCACACCACGCTTCTACCCGGTCTCCTGCTAAGCTTACAGCGGCTTCCATCGCTGGAGTAACTCGGGTTTTTAAAGTTGGCGGGGCACAAGCCATTGCTGCTTTAGCCTATGGTACCGAAACGATCCCTAAGGTTGATAAAATCGTCGGCCCAGGCAATTGGTATGTTTCGGAAGCCAAGCGACAAGTCTTTGGGGATGTTGCGATCGATATGATTGCAGGTCCGAGTGAAATTGTGATCGTGGCAGATGAAACTTGCCCGGTTTCGCATATTGCGGCAGATTTACTTTCTCAGGCAGAACATGACCCGGCGGCGATGGCTGTTTTGATTACAGATTCCCCCACTCTAGCAGAACAGGTAAACCAAGAATTGCAGGTGCAATTAGAAGCGTTGCCCCGAAAAGAGATTGCCTCACAAGCAATGGAACGCTTCGGCAAGATTGTGGTCGTAACAGATCTTACCCAAGCAATGCAAGTGGCCAATCGTTTTGCACCAGAACATTTAGAGTTATGTGTCTCAAATCCCTGGCAAGCATTGGAGCAGGTTCGTCATGCGGGTTCAGTCTTCTTAGGAGCTTATACTCCGGAGCCGGTAGGCGATTACTGGGCGGGTGCCAATCACACCTTGCCCACCGCCGGCAGTGCTCGCTTTTCCAGTCCTCTTTCCGTCGATGATTTTCTGAAGAAAACCCAATTCATGTATTATACGCAAAATCAACTAGCCCAGGTAGCTGAGAAAATATCCCGCTTTGCTGAATTTGAGGGCTTAGACGCCCACAGTCGCAGCATTCGAATCCGTAGCCATGGAGGACCAAAATGAGCCGTTATTTAAATGCGAACTATCAATCGTTGCGTCCTTATACCCCCGGCGAACAAGGGGTGCAAGGCATCCGCATTAAATTGAATACCAATGAAGCTCCCTTTGCTCCCTCACTTCATGTTCAGCAGGCGGTCGCAAAAGCTGCTGCCCAACTGCAAAGGTATTCCGACCCTGAAGGCAAGCGCTTGCGCTTGGCATTGGCGAAACGCTATGGGATTACTCCGGAGCAAATCATGTTGGGTAACGGTTCCGATGAACTTCTGTTCTTAGCCTTTTTAGCGTTCTGTTCTGCAGAATCCGGGGTGGCATGCCCCGCTGTCAGCTACGGATTTTATCCGGTCTATGCGCAAATGGCCGGTGCCCCCTACCATGGTATTGCTTTGACCTCTGATTTACAGATTAATGGCAAGGACTTTTGCTCCCTGAATCAGCCCATTGTCTTAGCCAACCCGAACGCGCCAACCGGAACGCTTTTGAGTGTAGAAGAAATAGAACGCATCCTACAGACCAACCCCAACCATGTTGTATTAGTCGATGAAGCTTATGTTGATTTTGGTGGCGAGAGTTGCGTGCCACTCCTGGAGCGCTATGATAATTTGTTGATTTTACAAACCTTTTCTAAGTCGCGTTGTTTGGCCGGTGGCAGGCTTGGTTTCGCCATGGGAGGTGCAGGTCTCATCGCTGATTTGCAACGCTTACGCTACAGCCTCAACCCTTACAACGTCAACAGTATGACCTTGGCAGCCGCCGAAGCTGCCTTAGACGAAGAAAATCTCTTCCAGGAGCGCTGTTCTGAGATCATCCGGGTTCGAGAATGGATACAAACACAATTGCTGGATCTCGATTTCCGTGTGATTCCGAGCAAGGGTAATTTCGTTTTTGTCTCTCCTCCCGGTGGTGATGCGGCGGATTATGCTACTTACCTCAAGAGTAACGGGGTTTTGATCCGCTATTTTTCGCTCGACCCAATTTCCGAGTTTGTTCGAATCAGCATCGGCAATCAAGAAGAGATGGAAATTCTGCTTGCTCTGACAGCTGAACGTTACCCAAAAATGAGGGAGGAAAAATCATGATGACGCGTCAAGCATTCATAACCCGCGAAACCCGCGAAACCACGATTTCATTGAATGTCGAGCTTGATCAGAGCAACTCATCTGAGATTCAAACCGGAATCGGCTTTTTAGACCACATGCTGAGTTTACTTGCCTTTCATGCTGGAGTTCGGCTCGAACTGCGCTGCTCCGGTGATTTACAGGTTGATGCTCATCACACAACTGAAGACCTTGGGTTGAGCTTAGGCACGGCTTTGCGAACGGCCTTAGGCAACGCCAAGGGAATTCGTCGCTACGGTCAATCGCTGTTGCCCATGGACGAAGCCTTAGTTTTAGTTGCTCTCGATATCTCGGGTCGGACCGGGTGTTACTGCAATCTGCAGATTCCATCTCCTCGCCTTGGCGATTTCGACACCGAATTGGTCGAAGAGTTTTTTCAGGCACTCTGCCGGGGAGGGCAGTTCACCCTTCATCTGCAGCAATTGGCGGGACGCAACAGCCACCACCTCTGCGAAGCCTGTTTCAAAGGGTTTGGCAGAGCTTTAAGGGAAGCCGTTGCCATCACGGAAAGCTCAGAGCAAATCCCTTCTAGTAAAGGAGTCTTGCTATGATTGGCATAGTAGATTATGGGGTTGGCAATCTTTTTTCGTTACAATCTTCTTTGCAGCATTGTGGTATCGAACACCGTTTAGTACGAGATAAGAAAGAGATTCAGGCGTGTCAAGGGTTGATACTACCGGGTGTTGGAGCCTTCGCAGCGGCGATGAATTCGTTGCGCTCTCGCAATCTTGTTGAGGTGATTCAATCGGTAGCCCAACAGGGTATGCCACTTCTGGGCATCTGTTTGGGCATGCAGGTATTGCTGGAAACCGGTTATGAGTACGGCACACACGAAGGGTTGGGTTTAATCCCGGGAGAAATCCGCGCCTTGCAAGATTTGATACCGCAGCCGATGACCATTCCCCACATGGGATGGAACCAACTGCGCTTCCCTGCAGTTCAGCCAAAACATCCCCTTTTTCAAGATTTGGAACCCGGAGTCTGGGTCTATTTTGTTCACTCCTATGCGGCTACTCAAACCGGGAACCAAACCATTGCCACCTGTGAATACGGGACCTCGATTAGCGCTGCTGTTGCAAGAGAAAACGTAGCAGGAGTTCAGTTTCACCCGGAAAAAAGTGGGGCGACTGGCTTAAAGATTTTACGCAATTTTGCAGCTTGGACGGAGGTCTTACCATGAAAATCTTTCCCGCTATTGATCTTTGGGAAGGTCAGGTTGTTCGCCTGACACAAGGAGATTTTACACAACAAACCATCTATGATGCCGATCCCCTTCGTGTTGCTCAACGGTTCTTAGATTCCGGTGCAGAATATTTGCATGTGGTTGATTTACAAGGAGCCCGTCAAGGGAGCTCGGTGCAGCGAGAGTTGATCCAAAAACTAATCCAAGCAACCCCTTTGAAAATTCAAGTGGGTGGGGGCTTACGTAGCGATGAAGCCGTGGAAGAATTATTGCAGGCTGGAGCCTTTCGGGTGGTGCTGGGAACAGCTGCCGCACAAGATCCGAGTTTCTTAACGCGACTTGTGACTCGATTCGGGGCAAAGATTACGGTCGGTATGGATTTGAGTTTTGATAAAATCATGCTCGAAGGCTGGACGAAAGTTGCCGAGGAAAGTCCAATGAATTATTTGAAACGATTGCACGAGCTGGGGGTGCAAAGTATTCTTTGTAGCGATGTACAGCGAGACGGCTTATTGCAAGGTTCGAACCGAGCGCTCTATGAAACATTGAGTTCACTCTACCCGAATACGATTGTCGCCAGCGGTGGTATTCACAATGAAGACGATGTCAAAGCGCTACTAAAGCTTCCCCTAGAAGGCATGATTATTGGCAAAGCTCTCTACAGCGGGGCTTTAGATTTGAAGAGAGTCTTCTGTTTACAAAAAGAGGTGAAATCATGCTAGCCAAACGGATCATCCCCTGCCTCGATATTAAAGATGGCAAAGTGGTCAAAGGAGTTCAATTTCGAGGGTTACAGGGTATCGGCGACCCCGTGGCTTTAGCCGAGTTTTACGGTGAGCAAGGAGCGGATGAATTGGTTTTTTACGATATTACAGCTTCTGTGGAAAATCGAGGACTGTTTCTTGATCTCTTGCGTCAAGTCGCAGCAACCCTCTTCATTCCGCTAACCGTGGGAGGAGGCATCCAACGCTTGCAAGATTTTCAGCGAGTTCTAGAAGCCGGTGCCGATAAAGTTAGTGTCAACAGTGGTGCTCTAAAGAATCCGGCATTGATTCGTGAAGCTGCTGAGCGCTACGGGAACCAATGCGTGGTTTTATCGGTTGACGTTGGCCAAGTGGGGGAAGCGTTTCATGTTTTCACCAAAGGCGGTCAAGTGGATACCGGCCGTTTAGCCCTTCCTTGGATCCTTGAGGGAGTAGGTTCAGGTGCCGGGGAAGTTGTGGTCAATACCATTGATACCGATGGTTGCCAAAAAGGCTACCACATCGAATTTCTTAAGCAAGTTTGCGCCGCCGTTCCTGTGCCGGTGATTGCGTCCGGGGGTGCCGGTTCTGTCGATGATTTTGTTAACCTGTTCCAAGAAATTCCCGTTATGAGTGGTGCTTTAGCCGCCTCAGTCTTTCACCGAGGTTTGGTGGAAATTGAGCAAGTCAAAAATGCATTGGCAAGCCAAGCAATCTTGGTTCGCCGAAAGGAGAAAAAATCATGATTGATACAATTAAATTCGATGCACAAGGGTTGATTCCAGCGATTGTTCAAGATGCAGAAAGCGACCAAATCCTGACGTTAGCCTATATGAACAAAGAAAGTTTAGAAATTTCTTTACGAGAGGGCTATACCTGCTTTTGGTCCCGTTCCAGACAGGAACTTTGGCGTAAGGGGGATATCAGCGGTAATCGGCAACAGATTCTTTCCATCACTGCCGACTGTGATCGCGATGCACTCCTTGTTAAGGTACGTTCTTTTGGGTCTGCTTGTCACACTGGGGAAATCAGCTGTTTTCACAACTCCCTGTTAGAGCAACCCCAGTCCCAAGGATTTCGGTTGCAAGGGCTTTACGAGAAAATTCTGCAACGCAAACAAGAAATGCCGGAAGCATCTTATACCACTACACTTTTCCAAAAAGGGATTGACCAAATCCTTAAGAAAATTGGAGAAGAATCCGGAGAAGTGATTATTGCAGCCAAGAATCAACGGAAGCCGGAAGCAGTTTGGGAGATTGCCGACCTGACCTATCATCTTTTAGTGCTCATGGCTGAACTGGAGATACAACCCAAAGATATTCTTATGGAATTAGCACAACGACAAAAAATTGACAAACCTGTCACAAAGTGATATAGTCAAGAAAACATATTCGGGGGAGCTTGTAGTAGCAGGCTGAGAGGAAGTTCTCAAAACTTCGACCCTTTAACCTGATGTGGGTAATGCCACCGTAGGGAGTAAGGAATCCTTGCTTGCAAGCGGAGAATGCCCAAAAGGCGTTCTCCTTTTTTTGTTGCCCTGAAAGAAAGAAGGTTGCTATGGAAGAACCCAAAACTTCTACTTTTTCTCATGGATTGCTTTGGTTTGGTGCCGGAGTATCCATTGCCGAAATCCTAACCGGAACCTTGTTTGCACCGTTGGGATTTGAAAAGGGCTTAGTCGCCATACTGTTAGGCCACATAATCGGCTGTGGACTGCTGTTTTTGGCGGGACTCATGGGTGGACGCACCGGCAAAAGCGCAATGGAAACGGTCAAGATGTCCTTTGGCCAAAAAGGCTCCTGGTTATTTTCCGGTTTGAATGTGTTGCAGCTCCTAGGTTGGACCGCCGTCATGATCTACAGCGGGGCTGTTGCCGCTCAATCCATAGCTCCGTTTGGCGGTTTATCCTTGTGGAGTATGGTAATCGGTGCTTTGATCTTGGTGTGGATTTTGATTGGCATCACCAACTTGGGAAAAGTTAATCTTGTTGCCATGACTGCTTTGTTTCTTCTGACCCTTGTTTTAAGTTCAGTTGTTTTTGGTCAAGGGGTGGCCACCCCCCAGAGCACCGGGTTATCTTTTGGTGCAGCGGTTGAGCTCTCAGTAGCAATGCCCCTCTCTTGGCTGCCCTTGATTTCGGATTATACCCGCAAAGCCAAAAAGCCACTAGCAGCCTCTGCTGTGAGTGCGGTGACCTACTTTGTCACCAGCACCTGGATGTATCTTATTGGTTTAGGAGCAGCACTATTTACCGGTGAAGGGGATATCGCTGCGATTATGATCAAAGCTGGATTAGGAACCTTAGCGTTGCTGATCATTGTCTTCTCAACCGTGACAACCACCTTTCTCGATGTCTACTCTGCTGGTGTTAGTGCCGAGAGCATCTCAAAAAAGCTCAAGGAAAAACCCGTTGCCCTTAGCATTTGTATCTTGGGGACGGTTCTCTCGATTATGGTTCCCATTACCCAATTTGAACATTTTTTGTATATGATTAGCTCCGTCTTTGCTCCCATGATTGCAATCCAATTGGTGGACTTCTTCGTATTAAAACGAGATCACTCCAAGCAAGCCGTTCATGGCTTAAACCTGTTTGTTTGGCTCTGTGGATTTGTACTGTATCGATTCTTACTTTCTCAAAATACAGCAATTGGTATTACAGTCCCCGTCATGTTTCTTACGGCCTTATTTCACTGGCTGATCACAAAAATCACAAGTATTATAGGAGGTAGAGCTCATGTTTAAAGAATTACTCGGTAATGTTCGTGCCAAAACCCCTTTGATTCATAACATCACTAATTACGTCACGGTCAACGATGTTGCAAATCTACTAATTGCCTGTGGGGCGGCTCCCATTATGGCCGATGACTTAGGGGAAGCCGAGGAAATCACAAGCATTTGCGGGGGATTGAATTTGAATATCGGCACCTTGAATCAACGCACCATTCCTGCTATGTTTGCCGCCGGTAAAAAAGCGAATCAACTACAGCACCCCGTGCTTTTAGATCCAGTGGGAGCCGGAGCTTCGCGTTTGCGCACCCAGACTGCTCTCGATTTACTAAAGCAGCTTCAATTCACGGTTATCCGGGGAAACAGCTCCGAAATTAAGACTTTAGCCTTAGGCGTAGGCAATACCCGCGGAGTCGATGCCAATGCCGCCGATGCAGTCAACGAGAATACACTGGATGCTACCGTTAATTTGGCCAAACAGCTCAGCGCCAAAACCGGTGCAATTGTGGTCATCACCGGCCCCATAGATGTGGTTGCCAATGAACAGAGTGCCTACTGCATACGCAACGGTCACGCCATGATGAGCCAGATCACCGGTAGTGGTTGCCAGTTGTCTGCCTTGATCACGGCTTTCATCACGGCGAACCCGGAGCGTTCCTTAGAAGCTGCAGCGGCTGCCGTATCTGCTATGGGTTTATGCGGAGAAATTGCCTTTGCACGCTTAACAAAAGCCGATGGCAATTCAAGCTACCGAAATTACATCATCGATGCCATGTTCAACCTAACCGGCGAAGCATTGGAAGCGGGGGCTCGTTATGAAATTCGATAACTCGTCTCTTCTGCTATACGCAGTCACCGACCGAGCATGGGCTGGCGAACAAACCCTGATTGAGCAAGTGGAGGATGCTTTACGAGGCGGGGTCACCTGTTTACAATTACGAGAAAAAAACTTAGATGCTGCTGAGTTTTTAAAGGAAGCCCGAGAAATCAAGTCCCTGTGTGAACATTTCGCCGTTCCCTTCATTATTAATGATAACGTTGAGGTTGCTTTAGCATGCCAAGCAACCGGAATTCATATCGGTCAGGAAGATCTTCCGGTAAGACATGTTCGATCCAGGGTGGGAAAGGAGATGATCATCGGTGTTTCAGTACAAACGGTAGCACAAGCCAAAGAAGCCGAAGCCGGTGGCGCCGACTATTTGGGGGTCGGAGCGGTCTTTCCTACCTTAACCAAGACCGATGCCGAAGCAGTTTCGTTCGAGACCTTGAAACAAATTTGTGAGGTAACCTCGTTACCGGTCGTTGCAATTGGTGGAATTACTGCCCAAAATCTATTGCAATTATCCGGAAGTGGGATTGCTGGGATCGCTTTGGTTTCGGCGATTTTCGCACAAAAGAACATTGAAGCCGCTTGCCGTGAGTTGAAAGTTTTAAGTGAGCTTGCAACCCGCCAAAGTTCCCTCAGAAAAGTTTTGACCATTGCCGGTTCCGATTGCAGCGGTGGGGCCGGAATCCAAGCAGATTTGAAAACGATAGCGGTGCACAAGATGTATGGGATGAGTGTGATTACCGCTTTGACCGCCCAAAATACCACCGGTGTTACTGAAATCATGGATGTAAGTGCTGACTTTGTTGGTCACCAACTCGACAGTATTTTTACCGATATCGTGCCCGATGCTGTCAAAATCGGCATGGTATCCCGCAGTGAAGTCATAGAGAAGATTGCAGAGAAACTGATTCAATATAAAGCAAGGAACATTGTCGTAGATCCGGTCATGGTATCGACCAGTGGTCACCAACTGCTTTCAGATGAAGCTCTAGACTCTTTAAAACGAAGCCTTCTCCCCTTAGGTTGTATCATTACCCCTAATCTTCTTGAAGCCCAAGTTTTGTGTGGATTTGAAATTCATAATGAAGAAGATATGAAGCAGGCTGCTCGTATCTTAAGTGAAGACTACGGTAACGCAGTGCTGATTAAAGGAGGTCACCTCAACAAGGAAGCCACCGATTGGCTGTATGATCAGGGAACGTATCATCGTTTCACAGCTCAAAGAGTGGATAACCCCAATTCCCACGGTACTGGTTGCACCCTATCTTCAGCAATTGCCTGTAATCTGGCGAGGGGAAAGAATTTAGTAGAAAGTATTGAACTTGCCAAAACTTATCTCACCGGTGCCCTGAGAGCCCAATTAAACCTTGGCAAGGGACGTGGTCCCCTAGACCACACCTACCTCTTACCGTAGAACGGGCATTGTAGTACAAAAAAAGGGAACCGATGGTGCAAACCTTCGGTTCCTTTTCGCAATTCTCTTATTCGCCTTTTGCGATTGAAATCATGGTTGTCTTGGTGGCTTCCGGACTAATCTTTGCGGCTTCCACGACTTTAACCAGTTCGGCATTGATCTTGCTGGTTGTAATATCTTGCTTAATCTGCTCTTTTACAGCATCCAATTCAATGGTCCTTGTATCTTCCAAACGAATGATATGATACCCAAAACTGGTTTTCACCGGTTGACTGATCTGACCATTCTCAGTTAAAGCAAATGCCCCGGTAATATATTCTGTGACCAAACCACCGGTGCGGGGAAAATAGCCAATATTTCCACCGGAAGCTTTGGCCGCTTCATCGGTACTGTAAGTATCGGACATTTCTACCCAATCGGCACCGGCCATAAGTTTTGCATAGACATCATTTGCAGTCGCTTCATCTGCAACCAAAATGTGACTGGTGTCTTTTTCAATGTATTTTGCTTCGAGATTTTCATCATAATACGCTTGAATCTCTTCATCGGTGAAGACGAGACCCTCTTTCACCTTTGATTTCAAAGCTTCAATTGTTAATGCAGAAGCCGATACTTTGGTGAAATAGTCGCGAGTCAATTGAGCAGCAGTCAGTTTTTCATCTAACATGACAGCACCGGTTTTTCCCAACGCGGTTTCAAGGCGGGTCTTCTCTTCTAATGCTTTATCTTCATCGGTACCAAATAGAGCTGCAGAATCCATTTCCATTTCAGCGGCATTGGCTGCCTCATATAAGAAGTAGACTTCCAAATATTTTAGAGTGTTCTCAGCATCTTCGGCAATAACGCTATCTTCAATGGCGATGCCTTGTTTGGCAGCTTCTTGTAATAAAAGACGATCATAAGCAACATAAGGGGCAATGTGATCTTGATAATAGACATTATCAATTTCTACGGTATCATCGTAGAGGGAATATTGACCTAACTGTTCTTTAACATCATCGATGGTGATTTTTTCACCGTTGACCACCGCTAAAGTGCCTTTTTGATAAAGTGCAAACATGACTACACCGGCAAGAATGGCTACTACCAAGAGTGCGGCTCCCCATTTCATCCAGGGGGCGAGCACCGGGCTTGCCATTTGATTATTTTTCTTGTTCAATCGTTCCAACTCCCATTCTTCTTCAGTTCATACAACCGCTATTATACGTGTTTATTCAACTTTTGGCAATACGCTGAAAGCCGGCAACAAAAATTTCAATTTGCTGTAACATCGCTGACGCAGATAACCCGGACACATCGATTAAAAACGGGGTGCTTTTTCCGGCTTGGTGCCGCAATCGTCCGTCCATGGCCATTACTAAAAGTGCAGCATCATTTAAGGAATAACTCACACCTTCTACCCGTATTGCAACCACTTCACCAGGCTTTTGGCTGATCAGTTTAATGCCAGCAACCGATGCCTTTAGACGCAATTGCGCGATCTGTAACAGATTACGAACCTGCAGCGGAATATCTCCGAAGCGATCGATCAATTCATCTTGTAGTTCAACCAATTCCTCTAAATCGGCTTGCTGAATGCGTCTGTAAAAATCGACTTTGTGTCCAACGTCATTGATATATTCCGATGGGATAAAGGCATCTACTTGCAATTCCAATACCGTCTCCACCTTCTTGACTTGGACAACACCTTTCAGATTTTCAACAGCCTCTTTAAGCATCATGGAATAGAGCTCAAAACCGACCGCTGCCACATTACCATGTTGCTCCGCTCCCAAAAGATTGCCGACTCCCCGCATTTCCAAGTCTCGCAATGCAATTTTGTAGCCTTCCCCCAACTGACAAAACTCTTTCAGGGCAATCAGGCGTTTTTCGGAGAGCTCGCTGAGCTGTTTATCTCGTGTATACATAAAATAGGCATAGCCAATGCGACTACTTCGACCGATTCGCCCTCGTAATTGGTGTAATTGACTTAAGCCATAGCGGTCCGCGTCACAAACAATCAGGGTATTGACATTGGGCATATCGATACCGGCTTCTATAATGGTGGTTGAGATGAGGACATCATACTCTCCGCTTAGGAAATCGCTCATGGTTTCTGCTAATTTACCTTCCGGCATTTGACCATGTGCAATCACAAAGCGCCCTTGCGGGACCAATTGTTCTAATTGATCGGCTAATATTGGCAAGGCGGCGATTCGATTATGCACCACGAAGACTTGTCCTTGACGTTCCAATTCTCGTTGAATCGCCTCTCGCACCAACTCCGGATTCCATTCCATGACATAGGTTTGCACCGGGAATCGATTTTCCGGCGGGGTCTCGATCATACTCATATCGCGAATGCCAACTAAAGACATGTGTAAAGTACGAGGAATTGGTGTCGCAGAAAGCATGAGAACGTCTACATTGGTTTTCAACCTTTTGAGCTTTTCTTTGTGCGCTACTCCAAATCGTTGTTCCTCATCGATAATCAATAACCCTAAATCTGCAAATTCCACGTCTTTCGATAACAACCGATGCGTGCCAATCACAATATCGATTTGCTTCGCTTTCAATTTTTCAACGGTTGCCAGGTTCTCTTTATTGCTTCTGTAGCGGCTCATGAGGGCAATATTGACGGGAAAATTCGCTAACCGCTCTCGAAATGTAGCAAAATGCTGTTGTGCCAAAACGGTGGTCGGCACCAAAACCGCCACTTGTTTACCATCGGTTACTGCCTTGAACGCGGCACGAATCGCAACTTCGGTCTTGCCAAAACCCACATCACCACAGAGTAACCGTTCCATGGGCTGAGGTTGTTCCATATCTTGCTTGATTTCTTCAATACAGCGCAACTGATCTTCGGTTTCTTCATAAAAGAAGTCATCTTCCATTTCAGCTTGCCAAGCACTGTCTTTGGAAAAAGGATAGCCCAAGTTGCTCTGCCTTTGTGCATACAACTTCAACAAATCCTCGGCCATGTCTTCGACCGCTTTTTTAACTTTACCGGTAGTTCGGCTCCACTCTGTGCTGTTCAGTGAAGTCAGTCTGGTAGTCTTGTCTTCTCCACTACCAATGTATTTTTGAATATAGCCAATTTGATCAATCGGCACATAGAGTTTATCCTCACCGGAATATTGAATATGCAGATAATCCTTTTGCAGCCCTTCTAAAATCATGGAGGTCACGCCGACATAGCGTCCAATTCCATGGTGGATATGCACAACCAAATCGCCGGGCTTCAGCTCGCGGTAGGTTCGGAGTTTGCGACTGTCACTGCTTTTCTTAAACTTACTCTTCTTGGCTTTACTGAAAAACGTACTGTCCGGTAAAACTACAAAACGGCTGGAAGAGATCTCCAGCCCTTCACTTAAAAACCCTAAACGAATCAAAGGGTGCGCCGCAGACTCCTCTGCTTCTTCTGATTGAATCGTAGCTTCAAAGTGGTACTCTCGGAGCAACTGTTTCACCTGCTGTGCGCGTTCTTCGTCTTCTGCCATAATCAAAACTTGAACTTTATGACTACGCCATCGCTCGAACTCTTCGATTAAAACGGGTAAAGAGCCCCGATATAAGGGCAAAGATTTCATGGGATTGTCGATAATCTCTACCGGTTTGAGCCAAACCGGACGTCGTAACACCATGGTCAGCGAAACCGAGGCTTCTTGTTGAAACAACGGCTGCAAATCGGCAAAGCCAATCGTATGCTTTTGTCTTCCTCTCAACATTTCTCCACGAGCAAAGCTTTGAATGCAGTAATCTATAACTTCACCTTGGCGATGCTCCATCGATTCCTGAATACGCGAAGGCTCATCCAACCAAAGCAGCGGTTCTTGTTTAAAATAATCCCAAAGCGTTTTCTTTTCAGGATAAAAATAGGGCAAATAAGGGGTCCACGATTCATCGATTTGATTGCTTTCCAAGCGTTGCATCATCTCATCAAAGCGATCTTGTAATCCTTCTGCCAAAGCAGGGGTATCGGTTGCCCGAAGTCGTTTGATGCTGTCGTTGAAATCGGCTTGCAACGCTTTTTTTCCATGTTCCAAAGCTTCTTTAGTCAGCATGACTTCTGAGCCCGGCGACACGATATATTCCTGGATTGGATCAAACGATCGCTGGTTGACCGGATCAAACAATCGAATTGAATCAATTTCGTCATCAAATAACTCAATGCGTACCGGTAACGGATCCATGGGGGCATACAAATCTAGAATCCCGCCTCGCCGTGCAAAGGTTCCCGGTGTGTCTACTGTAGCGGTCCGTTCGTATCCTTGACGGATTAAGGAAGTCATCCACTCCTGAAGATCAAGTCGGTCGCCTAAGCGCAAAGTTTTGATTTGAGATGCGATGATTTCCGGGGGCATCACCGGCAGCATGAGCGCTTCGGCCGTTGTTACGACACCCTGTAATTTGGAGTGAAGCAGGTCCAAAAGCACTTGCAAGCGCTGGTTCGATAGCTCATCACTGGCAGCCGCTACGTCGTAAAAGGCACTTTCGTTCGCTGGGAAAAAGCCAATTTTATGATCTGGCAACAGTCCTGAAAGATCATCGAATAATTTCTGAGCTTGACTGTGCCCATAGGTGATCAACAAGAAGGGCCGTTGCTCGACTGCTGCTAATAAGGCAATATATAACGCCTTTTGGCTAGCTGAGGTCAGTCCGTACAGACAAACAGGCCCACGTCGTCCTTGAACGACCCGGGTCAGTTGTTGGATTTGTTCAGTTTGGTAGAGGGGTACAAATCCCTTCAGCATCAAAGTCCCCCTTTTATGGTCTATTGGCCGTTGAAACCATTATACCGGTTCATAGCAGCCACCGTTCCTTCACGGATCCAGGTTTCGGCAACATCGGGCATTTCTGCCAAAACTCGTTCCACAACTTCCCATTCTTGAGGTTTAAATGTTTTCAAGACGTGTTCTGCAGAATCCATTCCGGCCGGTTGTGGACCAACACCTAAACGGATACGGGCAAATTCTTCGCTTTGTAAATGAGCAATCATCGATTTGATGCCATTGTGTCCACCGGCGCTGCCTTGAGGACGAATTCGAATGCGACCTACCGGTAAATCAATATCATCATAGAAAACCAGGAGATTGCTTAGAGGCAGCTGATAAAACTTCATCCAGGCACCTACGGCTCTCCCACTATCGTTCATAAAGGTCAGGGGCTTGACAAACAAAACCTTTTCTCCATGCACAATTCCTTCACCATAAATCGAACTGAATTTCTGACCCGTCATGGTAATTTTGTACGCAGAAGCCACCCGCTCTACCGCTTTGAATCCAAAGTTGTGGCGGGTTGGCGCGTATTTGATGCCGGGATTTCCTAATCCGACCAGCACTAACATACGTTTTATTCCTTTACGATTTTCTTTTCGCGAATCATTTCCGGTTCTGCTACTACAGCAGCTTCGGCATCTTCAGCATCTTCATGTACTTCATTAATGGTGGTCAATACCAGCATTAACTCGCTGTCTAAAGTAATGTTTTCCGGTAAAACCAAGTCTCTCGCATAAACAACATCGCCTAAGCCCTGACTGCTGATGTTATGCTCGATTTTCTCGGGCAGATCGTTCGGCAAGCAGGAAATTTCAACGTGATGGTTTTGAATTTCCAAGATGCCACCTTCTTTGACGCCAACCGGATTGCCAATGAAAACAACCGGAACACGGAAGGTTTGAACCATGTTCATTTCGATTTGATGTAAGTCAACGTTTAAGAACGTGCGTTTGACAGGATGTTTCTGGATTTCAGAAATATGCACGGTGAAAACATGCTCACCAACCGATAAGTCAAATAAGCCATCGGCAGAGTTTTTGGCGATTGCTCTTTCGAATGCATAATTATCCAATGAAATTTCCATGGAACCATTGGGAACGGCTTCGCCGTATACGACGGCCGGAATCATGCCGGTTTTGCGCAATGCGCGGGAGGCGTTACTGCCGATGTTTGATCGGACTACTGCTTCTAATTTTGCTCTTTCCATTATAAAGAACTCCTTTCGTTTTACAGAGAGTTGTCTTTGACAAGGTGGTTTTATCACCGGACGAAAGTTTCGTCGTACCTGCAAAGCGTTGGCGTCTTTCTTGGGTATCGATAAACGCCTATGACTAAGGAATTATAGCGTACAATTCACAAAAAAGCAAGATAGGTTTTGCTAATCCTTTGCAGAATCTACATACTTTAGGTCTAAAATACCGCTTTCATTCACCCAATCCCCCGGACGGATGATCAGCGTTTTACTCTCGTAATCGACTTGGTCTAAGGTCAGAAGCGAGGTGTAGGCGTCAATGGCTTTGCGGCTACTGCTATCGCTCACCAAAAAGCCCATGCCTACGCATTTTGCTTGAAACTCTTGCATCAGGTCAAGAATCCCTTTGGCGGTTCCGCCACCTCGCAAGAAGTCATCTAAGAAGAGAACCCGGGCTCCGGGTTTCACAGCCCGTTTGGGTAAGGACATGGTTGCTAATCTTCGTTGACTATTGGAAATGTAATTGATACCAATGCTGGTCCCTTCGCTAATGCGACTATCACTCCGTACAATGACTAAGGGTACATTTAACTCCCGGGCCGTCATTAACCCTATGGGAATTCCCTTGGTTTCTACTGTAGCAATAAGATCTGGTTTGAGATTACGAAAACGCTGGGCAAAAAACAAACCCACTTGTTGCATTAAAGACGGATCCCCAATTAAATCGGTAAGGTATAAAAACCCCCCCGGTAAAATGCGTTCCGGTTGACGGATCATTGCACACAACTGATCCACCAAGGCTATCGCTTGCTCACGGCTGAAATTCGGTGTATATAACACCCCACCGGCGGCTCCGGTTTGTGTCTCGACTGTTCCCAATTTCATGGTTTGAAAGGTTTCTTTTATTAATGTCAAATCCTCACTGATACTGGATTTGGCAGAATTCAACAATTGGGTAAATTGAGACAATGGAATCAGTTGCCCCGGGTGGTCTAAAAGATATTTGGTGATCATCACTATACGATCATTTCTGCGGATTTTTTCCATTGATATTCTTTCTCCTCTCAGGGTTTCCGTCCGTTCTTATAAATTCACTAGACGAACATTCGTCTACTATTATACTAGAAATGTCCGGAAAGTCAAGAAAGCTTAGCCTTGCTTTCTAGCCTCGGCAAATTCCTTTTTTACTTGTTTCAGCAAGGATGGGTCCGTAATCAGTTGGTAAACACTGCCTGCAAGAATCTTTGCTCCCACAATGACGGCCGTTTTTGCGGCTTCACCCTTCCCCGCAGCCAAGTAGGCTTCGGAATGAGACGGAGTACCGAGGGGAACAAAATCCATGCGCAAACAACTGCCCGGTACTCGTACCATGACATTGCCAAAATCGGTCGAACCCGTTTTCTCCCGAGGTGGACAAAGGTGAGGAGCTCCAACTTCCGTCGCATTTTGCATCAGCAAATCATTGAGTGTAATCACGGGGATTTTGGCATCGATTTCCTTTTCTGAAATGATTTCCGCTTTCGTATCCGTCATCAAACTGGCACCCTCCATGACCTGATAAAACCTTCGTTTCAAGTCTTTGAGCGTGTGACTGTCGTAACTGCGTAAATAAAAATGACCTACTGCTCGAGCTGGAACGCTGTTGGCCGCCCCACCGGCATCAATGACTGTATAATGCATCCGCACATCATCCGCTACATGTTCACGTAAAAATTCGATTCCCTGAAAACTTAAAAGCAGACCATCGAGCGCACTTCGTCCCGCCTCGGGTTTGACGGCAGCGTGTGAAGTAATGCCATGAAAAATCACGGTAAAGGTCGCAAGTGCCATCGATTTCACGTCCACAGTCGTTCCCGGATTAGCGTGAATCATCAAGGCGGTGTCGAGTTCATCGAAATACCCTTGCTGTAACATAGCGATTTTTCCACTGGTGGTTTCTTCTGCCGGAGTACCATAGATCACCAGAGTATAAGGATGGTCCTTGATGTGCTCTTGGATCGCCAAAGCGCAAGCAAGAACTGCCGGTCCTTGGAGATGATGCCCACAAGCATGACCCAGTTTTTCCAAAGCATCGTATTCGGTCAAAAGGCCAATCACTGGCCCTCCATTCCCATGGCGATATTCAGCTCGAAATGCGGTAGCTAACCCTGCAATGTTTCGTTCAATGGTAAATCCAGCTTCCTCCAATGGTTCTATGAGGCGGGAACAAGCCTGGAACTCTTGATTTCCCAATTCGGGGTGATCAAAAATCCAATCGGCCAATTCGGTCCAACGCGTAGAACCTTGCTCTATCGTTTCCCAGATCTGTTGTTTCATTTTCAAAACTCCTTTCAAAGAAAGAGCATCGATGCCACACTCTTTAGAGGTTGCTGATGCTCTCTTGTTCTTATTCTTCGATTTCCTCTTCTACAAACTCACAACCGACAGGTGTGGTGTAACAAACGCTACTCCACCAACCGGGGGGCGTATGCTCGGCCACCAATTGCTGTGCCACCTCTGCATCACGGGTAATTGCAAAAACGGTTGGCCCACTGCCACTCATCATCGCTTTCTCAGCACCTGCAAAGATTAAGTTCTCTTTCAATTGCAGCAATTCCGGCATCATGGAAAAGGTTACACTTTCCAAATTATTGCCCATGAGTTCGGGGAGTTTGTTTTGATCTCCAGCTCGAATACTCCGGACCAATAACTCGGTGACCGGTGCCGGTACCTTGTTGGTTTGTAAGGAAGTATAGACTAACTTGGTTGAGATGCCTTGCGGGGGTTTAAACAGCGCTAAATGCCAGAGGCCCACAAAAGGGAGTTGCTGTATGATCTCACCACGACCACTTGCTTCGGCTGTGCCTCCTTGAATGCAAAAAGGCATATCGGAACCCAAATGGGCTGCAATCTCCATGAGGTCTTGATCACTGTAATTGAGTTGCCACATCTTGTTTAGGCCAACCAGGGTCGCTGCACCATCGGCAGAACCTCCCCCTAATCCGGAGGCAATTGGCAATTGTTTATCTAACCAGATCGCCGCTCCGCGACGGCTGCCACTGATTTCTTTTAGCAAACGCGCTGCCCGTAAAATATCGTTGCTTTCATCTAAAGCTAACATGGGTGGACGACTTCCCCGCGGATCCCAAATCAATTCCAAATTATCACTGGGTTGAAACGACAAGATATCATGCAGAGAGATGCTTTGCATCACCATGGAGACTTCATGAAATCCATCGGGGCGTTTTCCCAATACATCTAAGGTAAAATTAATTTTCCCTCTGGCTCGCACCACTACAGACATTTCACCAGCTCCTTTGTTCTTGACTTGTTACTTTTTATCGTGTGAATCCGGAAAAAATTTACGGCGTAGGGCAATGATGATGATCCCCAGCAAGAAGGGTGCAAAGGCCCCATAACGTGTTATGATGTCGTTAAAAGAGGGGCTTCCGCCATCGACTGAGGTGACTGTTTCTTGAGCCATGAGTAGCAGGCCATCCACTTGGATTAAAATCAATAGAAAAAGGGATAACCAAAGCATGGGTAGGATTCTTTTTTTTATACTCATGGGCACGATCTCCTTTACCGACTGTTTTTTGAATTTCACAGGTTCATTGTACACTTATTTTCATAGTTTCGTCAATAGCAAATACCTGAGGTTTTGATTGCAAGAGCTGATTTTCTTTGTTATACTGACCCTATTATGGGCAATATGGAGGGATTTCTATGGAGCGTTTGATCTTTGTTCTGACTGGTGTCCTCCAGGGAATCCTTTCGATTCAGTTCTTAAATTGTTTTCCAAATTCGTGGTTCACAGAATTCGATGAAGACCCTACCGATGCAGTTACATCGTACCCTCGGTGGCCGGTATTCTCATGGTCTGCTCTAAGTTGCTCTATTTTAGCCGGTGCCGCTTGGTTTAGCTCTGGCAGCACGAGCTCCACCTTTTCCATTTTGATTACAATGCTTCTGATTCAAATCTTGTGGATGTTGGCGTTAAGCGATGCAAAATATCAGATCATTCCAGATCAATTTAGCCTGCTTCTGGGTGGAATTGGGCTACTGGCCTGGCTTTCTTACCCCTTAGGGCTGCTGACTTCAGTTCTGCCTGCAATCGCCATTACAGTAGGACTGCCTTGGTTGGTCGGTGCCCTTTGGAGTTATTGGAGAAAGCAAGTAGCTTTAGGCATGGGAGATATCAAATTGCTGATTGCTTTTTCCATAATCTTTGGTTGGCCGAAAGCCGGATTTGTTTTATTTACCGGTATTATGCTGGCCGGTTTCTATTTTGCGATCTTGCTGTTGCTACGCAAACTCCAACTGACCGATCATTCTCCCCTGGGACCGTTCTTGAGTCTCGCTGCTGCGCTTTGGCTATTAGGAGAATCCCAGTTCATGCAAGTCGTACAATGGTATCTATCCTTGTTTTAAGCAATATAATGATTCATAGAAATAACCGCTGCCTTCACAAAAAGCAGCGGTTATTTTATTCGGCTTTAGGAACAAAAAGAAAAACTAGATACCTCACTAGCACAGTGGTCGTAAAAACAGTTGCGATCCAAAATGTCGCTTGTTGAAGTGTAGCAAAGAGCACATGCTCTATCCCCTGCGCTTTAAGCCATATCACACTGCTCTTTGCAGCGATGGCTGAAATCACAAAGGGAAAGGTGTACGCAGAAAAAGCCGGGCTAAAGGTTCCACGAAACAAGCGCAAAGACCTCGGTAAGACAAACAAATAGCATAACAAAGATGTGATTTGTAGCCCGAAAATCAAAATCGGATGCGGATTTGTAATACTCGCCAGAGCACCTGCTAAGCATAAAGAAGCAGGAGCTGCGAAAATCATGACAGTGGGTTGCAATGGCTCCGGTAGAGGTTTCCCCTTCAATACCCGCACGATCATCAGCGGTAGTAATACCGTTAGTGCAGCCGTGGCGAAATAGACAGCAATCGTTCCAATCGCTTTCTGGCCTACAGTAGGCGCTGTGACTCCAGCGCAAGCGATGCCCACATAGAGCACAAACCAAGTAGGAGATAAATTTTCGATTTTCAGAGGGGCTGCATGTTTTAATCTGAACCACAAAATCCAAAAAACATGCAATAGAAAGCCGCTCCACCACCAAATCGTGGCGAGAGACGGAAGCCACTGTTTAAAATAAGTAGCGAAGATCATCATACTCATGGGCAATGCTGCAAAAATGGTGGCCATGACCGAATGATCCATTTCTTTCAATGCTTTCTTTGGATCAAACAGTAATCGAAGGATGTAGGCAAGAAAAAGGGTGAAGGCTAATCCACCGAAGATCGTTCTTATAAGAGGTGATGTTGTTGTCCAGAGGTTACCCAAAGCAGCAAGGCCCAAAATCAAAGCTGCCATGGGGATAGGTATTTTTTGCAGAAATGTTTTCATTGTTGCCTACTTACTCTGCTGTAACGATAGTCCATCCCTTTTCACGGGCGACCATTTCAGCAACTTTTCGTGCGACTTCTCCGGTGAAAGAAATGCATTGGCTTTTATGTTCTCCGGAAGCCATATCCATACCCCGAGTCAATATACGACAGCAGAGCACCCCATGTTGAGTCTGAAAGAAGTCGTGTAATTCTTTGGTTAGCGTAAAGGTTTTTTGGACTTCATCAGCTCCGGGAGTAGAGGGGCCACGACGTCCAAAGAAGTAACCCAAGACCATAACTCCACCTGAAACAGCCCCACAGAGGCATTTGGCACGGCCAATACCAATGGGAAAACCTGCTGCCATAGAAACCATTTCTTCCGGCATGGGCAAGCTTAGCGTATTGCGAAAGGCTGCGACCACGGCTTCCGAGCAGTAATATCCTCCCGAACGAAATAATTCTTCTGCAGCAAGGCCGATTTTTTCAATATCGATGCTTGTATTCATAAAAAAATTCCTCCCAAACGTTTTGTCATCAAGATACTAACAACTTGAGCAAAATCGGTCAAGGGAGGAAATGTAGGTTCGCGTCACTTGATTGCTTTATGAAAAAACTTCATAGTGTCAATATTTTTCATAACGAAATCCTATAAAGCAAGACGGAGATTCCTTCTCGGTTCTCCTTTGAATTATCTCTCTTCGCGGTCGTAGTTAATCCCACAGCCACTGGGTTGTTGGATTTCCTTCGAGTTATAAACGGATGTGAGAATGATGACCAAAGCAGTAACCACAAACGGTAATGCTCCGTAGAGCGAATTGGGAATGTCGACAACCTGCTTCGGAATATAGAAACGCAGTACGCGCAATGCACCAAAGATTACGGAGCCCATAATGGCTTTGTAAGGATTCCAACCGGCAAAGATGACCAATGCGACAGCGATCCAACCTAAGCCGCTGACCGAATTTGCGGTCCAGGTTCCACCAGCTGTAATTACAGCAATGTAAGCCCCAGCCAATCCACTCATTGCTCCCCCGAAGCCAATGGCCAAATATTTGGTTCGAGCAACGTTGATGCCTGAAGCATCGGCTGCAGCGGCGTTTTCACCAACCGCACGTAAGTTCAACCCATGGATATTGCGGTAAAGAAACCAGCCGGCAGTGATTGAAATCAGCAACGACGCATACACAAAGCCATTGTATTGAAACAGGAGCTTGCCCAGAATTGGTATACTGCTTAAACCGGGAATTGAAGCGGGCTTGAAGAAAGACATGAACTGCGCGTCCAAAACTGCGGTGCGGGTCGGAGAATTGGTGGTAATCGTTTCTCCAACAAAGTTGGCAAAGCCAGTACCAAAAATCGTTAAGGCAAGGCCAGTCACCGTTTGGTTCGCTTTTAACGTTACGGTGAGGAGTGCATAAATCATGGAAGCTAATACCCCGGAACCTACGGCTGCCAGTATGAATAAAATGGGGTTCTTCGTGTAGTAGGCTACTGTAAAGCCACTGGCAACTCCGATATACATCATACCTTCGACCCCTAAATTTAAGTTTCCACCTTTTTGGGTGATAATTTCTCCCAGAGTCGCAAACAAAAGCGGAGTTCCGGCCACAACAACGGCAAAAATAAAACTGGAAATGTAATTGATATCCATTGTTTACTCCCCTCTGTTCCGCAAAACAATTCGATATCGAATGAAGAATTCAAACCCTAAAACGAAGAAGAGGATAATCCCCTGCAGGACATCTGCGGCGCTGGCCGAGATCTTGAACATCGATTGAATATAGCCGCCGCCCTTTTCCAAAACAGCAAAAATCATGGATACCATTAAGATCACCGGTGAACTCAAATTTGCCAACCAAGCCACAATAATTGCGGTAAAGCCAACGCCTCCGGCAACGGTATCGGTTAGAGTCCGATCGGCTCCGGTCGCCTGTAGCATACCGGCTAAGCCAGCCAACCCACCGCTGATAAACATGGTGCGCATAATAATCTTTCGCACATTCATTCCGGCATATGTTGCAGTTTTTTCGCTTTCACCAACGACGGCGATTTCGTATCCGTGTTTACTGTATTTCATATACACATAAACGGCAGGAATCAACAAAAGAGCAATAATCCAACCAAAATGAACTCCCAAAGGTAAGCTCAAACGAGCATTGGCGGCAAAACGTGCAATCTGCGGGAAACCTTTGGCACCCGGATCTTTCCAAGCACCCTCTCGCAAGAATTGCACCACATAGAGCGCGATGTAATTGGCCATTAAGGTCAAAAGTGTTTCATTGGTTGAAAATCGTGCTTTGAAGAAAGCGGGGATCAACCCATATAATCCTCCCGCGACGATGCCGGCAACGGCCATGACACCAAGTAACACAAAATGCGGCCAGTCGGAATGAAACAAGGCGAAATATGAGGCAGCAACTGCACCTACGATCATTTGCCCTTCGGTTCCGATGTTCCAGAATTTCATCTTAAAAGCCAAACTGACAGCCAAGGCGTTGATTAACAATGGAATGGCGATTTTAACGGTCCCTTGGGTACTCATCACCGAACCGAAGCTACCTTTCCACATGGCAGCATAGACTTCAAGGGGTTGATGCCCTAAAGCCCAGAGGAAGATTCCTCCCGCCAACAATGCTGCTACGACTGCCAAGATTCGTAAAAGAATGCCTCTGGTTTCGTTCTCTTCTCGAATTCGGACGATTCTTAATAGGGGTTCTCTTCCCCCAACATTGTTAGGACTTCGTCGAAGCATGTTGGTCCCCCCTTACTTGGTCAAGTTTCTGTCCGGTCATCAGTAACCCCAGCATCTCTTTGGTGGCTTCCTCAGCGGGTAAAACGGCTTGAACTTTGCCGTCAAATAACACCATGATGCGGTCACACAATTCCAACAAGACATCTAAATCTTCCCCGATGAATAGCACTGCTACCCCGCGGGCTTTTTGTTCGTTCAGCAAATGATAAATCGTGTAGGAGGAATTGATGTCCAACCCTCGCACCGGGTAAGCGGTAATCAATACATTGGGTTGGGATTCGATTTCTCTACCCAGTAAAACTTTTTGTACATTACCGCCCGAAAGTTTTCGCACGGGGGTCTCGGTATCGGGAGTAATAATCCCTAGGCGTTGAATCAAGGACAGCGCTTGATCTTTGGCGGGTTTGCGATTCACAATTGGTCCTTTGGCATCACGATACGTTTTGAGCAGCATATTATCGGTCATGCCCATGGAAGCGACCAAACCCATGCCAAGGCGATCTTCCGGAACAAAACTCATACTGATACCCAAGCGTATGATTTCATCGGGAGTTTTACCAACGATATTTTGCTTGTAGTAAAGAATCGCACCCTTTTCCACCTTGTGTAATCCGGCCATGGCTTCGCAGAGCTCTTTTTGTCCGCTTCCAGCAATCCCAGCAACGCCTAAGATCTCGCCTTTGCGCAAATCAAAATTGACGTCTTTCAACGCCTCAATCCCTTCCGCATTGCGCACTCCCAAATGTACGATTTCAAGAATCGGTTCCGATTTCTCGGTAACCGGTCGTTCAATCGATAAATCTACTGCGCGACCGACCATGAGTTCCGTCAACTCGGCCGCGGTTGTTTCCGATGTTATGACCGTGGCTACGCTTTCACCTTTACGCAAAACAGCCACCCGGTCGCTGACTTCCATAACTTCATTCAGCTTATGGGTAATGATGATAATCGAATTCCCTTCGTCACGCATACGACGAATAATCGCGAATAGCTTCTGACTCTCTTGGGGGGTAAGAACCGCTGTTGGTTCATCCAAGACCAGAACTTTTGCTCCGCGATATAAAACTTTGACGATTTCTACCGTCTGCTTCTCGCTGACGGACATGTCATATACTTTTTTATTGGGGTCTACTTCTAACCCGAAGTGTTCACTGATGCTTCGTACCTTTTCTGCGAGGACTTTGGTACTTTGTCCTTGTGTGCGGGTCCCTAAAACAATATTTTCGGTAGCTGTTAAATTCTCCACCAGTTTGTAATGTTGGTGGATCATACCGATGCCCAATGATAAGGCATCTTGGGGGGAAACGATATGCACCTCTTGTCCATAAACAAAAACAGAACCGCTGTCGGGGTGATAAATCCCCGACAGCATGTTCATGAGCGTGGTTTTGCCCGAGCCGTTTTCTCCCAGTAGCGCAAGTATCTCGCCCGGCCTTACGGTTAGGTCTATATTTTTGTTTGCGACAACGGTGCCGAAGGATTTGTTAATACCTTTGAGTTCAATTGCATTAACAAGCTTGGCCTGCCCTTTCTCCATCACGCACTTCCTTTTCTATAACTCTTATTGAACAATATAACTCTTATTGAACAATGATATTGGATACAAACCACATCATGGAGTCAACGCCTTCGCGGTCCAGAACTTCGCCTTCGGCTACAGCAACGTTTCCTTCGTTATCGGTAATCGGGCCGGAGAAAACAACCAAAGAGCCGTCTAAAATCGCCTCTTTGGCGGCATTGACTTGTTCTTCGGTACCTTCGGCACAATTTTCGGTTAAGGGAGAAAGATTGACTAAGCCATCTTTCATGTTGCCAAAGTAGTTATCGGGAGCCCAAGTGCCATCGATAACCGCTTGCACGGAATCGGTATAGAAACCACTCCAGTCCCAAACCGGTGCGGTCATATGGGCTGCAGGAGCATCTTCGGTCATATCAACATGGTAACCAATGCTGAATACACCGCGTTCTTGAGCGGCAATTTGCGGCATGGTGGTATCTTGATGTTGAGCAATGACATCGCAACCCTTGTCTAACAAGGAGATGGCAGCCGATTTTTCAAGATCCGGGTTGAACCAAGTTTGAGTTTCGGTGAAGAGGATCTCAGCATCCGGGTTCACAGAAGCTACACCTAAAGCAAAGGCATTGGCGCCGGAAATAACTTCAGGATTTTTGTATGCGCCGACATAACCAATTTTGTTGGTTTCGGTTTTCAAACCGGCAGCAATACCGGAAAGGTAACGGGCGTCATTGATTGCGCCGAAATAGTTATTGAAATTGATACCGTTGTTTTTGTAACCGGAGCAATGAGAGAAGATGATTTCCGGATATTCTTCTGCCATTTCTTCCATATAATCCATGTAACCCCAACTGTTTGCGAAGATGATTTGGCAACCGGCTTCAACGAGTTCACGTAAAGCGGTTTCGCAGGCACTGTCTTCGGTGATGAATTCTTTTTTGATAACCTGGCTATCGTCCAATTCCAAGGTTGCTTGCATAGCCAGCATTCCTTGATCATGAGAATAGGTCCAGCCTTTATCGGTAGCAGAACCAATGTAGATGATACCAACTTTTAAGTCTTCTTTGGCGACCGGGGCAAATCCGGTTTCTTCCGGTTGCGGATCGGGAGTCGGAGTTGGTGTCGGAGCAGGTTGGTTACAGCCGGTTAAGGCTAAGACCGTCATCAACGCCAGGGCAAGAATCAGTAATTTGGATAATTTTTTCATTCTTTGAGTTCCTCCTTCGAAATGTTGGCTTTGGGGTGGATTAGATTTTCTATTTCACAGCATTATCTTGGTGAAAGAGAACGCTACCGTTCTCAATTGCCGCAATAATGGCTAATGAACAAAGGGGTATGCCCATTTCTCTTAATTTTTTTCCACCGTCTTGGAATCCTTTTTCAATCGCGATACCGACTCCCACCAGTTGGGCCCCGGCTTGATCCACTAAATCTTTGAGTCCTAAGACGGCGTTTCCCGATGCCAGGAAATCATCGATGATTAAAATTCGATCATCTGCCTGCAAAAAATCTTTGGAAACACTGATCTCAGTAGATTTGCCACGCGTATAAGAGAAAATTTCGCTCCGGTAGACGTTACTTCCTTGGGTCCGGACTTGACCTTTTTTGGCATAGACGACCGGCACTCGGAAGACCAAGGCAGCCATACAAGCAAGAGCGATACCCGAGGCTTCCGCTGTGAGAATTCTCGTTACTTGTTTGTCACCAAAATACCGATAAAACTCTTCTCCCAATTGGGCTAAAAGTCCCACATCGATTTGATGATTTAAAAACATATCTACCTTGACAATGTCATGATCTACCACCTGCGCACTGTGGCGAATGCGTTCCTCCAGAAGTTTCATACGTCAGCTTCCCTTTCTTGTTGGCAAGAATCTACTTTTTATTGTAACAGATAAACCAAAAATTTCAAGTATCTTGGTAATTTTTCCGAATGTTTTTTTGCTTTCTAACGAAAATGTTCGCGAAAAAGCGCCCTCCTACCAAAGGCGGCAAAAGGGCGCCTTATTCCTTGAGAAAGATTGGCAAATTAGAAGGTTGTATTACCGGTAAAGGTGAAGTCACGAATCTTCATAGCCGGGACCAACATGGTGAAGGTAAACCACCAGTCCTTGACCAGATACTGCTGTTTACTCAAACTGTCAACATTGGCAAAGACGCGGATCATGCTGTCGGTGTAGCGTAAGTTTTTCAAACGAGCCACGATTTCACCATTTTCAATCAAGAAGGTGCCGTCGCGGGTGGTTCCGGTTGCAATAACCTGCATCGGTTCTGGGCAGTGGGTATAATGGAACCGAGTTACGTAGACGCCTCGTTTGGTATTGCGAATCATCTCTTCAATAGAAGATTGTCCGGGAGCGATGATCAAATGGCTGGGATTCGGTCCACCACGACGGCCTTGGGTTGCATGTCCGGTGCTTTCTTTACCGGCTCGCACTGCTGTGGCGTGGTCGAATACCACTCCTTTAGCAATCCCGTTTTCAATAATCATCACTTTTTGCTTTGGCATGCCTTCGGCATCCATTGGCATAGGAATATGTCTAGCATCATAGGCATCATCGTATACCGTAACTTTTTCGTCGAAAACCTGTTGACCCATGGATTTCGCCATAAAGGAACGGCCATCGAGGAACGATTGACCTTGGAAAGCGATATAGCCCGGGAAACGAATCAAGTCTGCGACCGCTTGCGGTTCAAAAATAGTATCATAACTGCCGAGCTCTAACGTAAGACTTTCTTCGGCTTTGAGTTTGGATTTCCATAATGCATCTTTGGCGACTGCAACAAAATCGATGTCACGAACATCGGTTGCCATCGCTTCGGAATATCCGGTTTGTAAACCATTGGCCATAATGCTACGGATACGCAGGTTATTGCCGGCATGATATGCCATAACCCCTTTGGAGTTGGCCACTGCAATACTTCTCAATTCATTGGAGAAGGAACCCGATGCATCGACATGATTGACTTTGGCGACATCAATCATGGAAGCGACTAAATCAGCGCGGTCCATGTCACTCAAGTTTAAGGTGTTCAAATTGATACCATCAATTTCGCGAATCGGTTTCGGATCCGGCAACGAGACCAAATTAGGATTCGGCTTAACAAAACTAGCATTATGCATCGCATCGGCTACACCTTTGCGTAAAGAGGCTTCGTCCAAGCTATTGACAGTTGCGATACCGACTCGATTCTGATGAATGACTTTGATCTCAACAGAATAGGTCTCGCGGAACAAATGCTGGTGAATCCAGTTATTGTTGAACCGGGTTTGGCATAAATCTTCGCTTTGCAAAACAACTTGAGTCTCATCGGCAGTTGAAGCCTGTAAGACGGTTTTTAGAATTTTCTCTGCTTGTTCTCGTTGAATCATTCACCAACACCTACCTTTACATTACGGAATCGAACTTGGGCTGCACCATGACCGGGATGAACCACTTGCACCGGTTCCCCTTTCGCACAATTGGTATTCCCCCAGACTTCCCATTCACCTTTCTCTTTTCCGGCTACAGCATCACAAGAGCCCCAGAATTCGGGAGTGATGGCTGTATAGGCTGGGTTTTTGACCATGCGGACGATTTCGCCATCTTTGATTTCATAGGCGATCTCACCACCGAAGTGGAAGTTGACTCGTTTATCATCCAGAGACCAACTCTTGGGTGTGTCTACCAAAACACCTTCTTTGGTGTCGCGGATCATTTCTTCTTCAGACCAATCTCCGGGTTCTAAATTGATGTTGGTCATTCGAATCAAGGGGATGTTGGCCCAATTCATAGCAATATTGGTACCGTTGGAGGTGAGTCCAAAATTGCCGGCGGTCTCGCGGGAGGTCAAATAATTCTTAAAGATGCCCTTATCTACAATGGTTGTGCGTTGAGCAGGAACACCATCGTCATCGTAGAAAAACGAGCCATTTCCACCTTCGATCGTGGCATCAGCAGTCATGTTGACCACGTCGGAACCATAGCGATATCCTTTTCCATAGAGGTCGGGTGTCAAAAAGCTCTTTCCGGCATAGGTATCTTCCGAACCCAAAACGCGGTCCAGTTCAATGGGATGGCCACAGGATTCGTGCACTTGCAGCTGGGCAATGTCCCCACCCAAGATGAGGGTGGTTCGGCCTTTGGGGCATTCGGGAGCTTTCAACAACTCGGCTGCTTCTTTCGCCAGCTTAGACGCCCTTGGCACTAAATCCAGCATTTCAATGGTTTCGTATCCGGCTGAGCGGCCGTTGGCATAGGAGCGACGTTGAACATCGCCTTCACCTCTGGCATACGCTTCAATATTGGCACCGGTGCGAGTGATTTCCTGTTCAATCCAGGAGCCTTCGCTGCTGGCAAAAGTCTTTTCCATATTCTGCATGGTGATCATCCCGGATGTGACTTTGATTTCCGGAACTTGGACCATGGCATCGTGGCATTGACGCAATAAAGCACTCATGTCGTCGACCGAAACCTTGAAAGGATCTTGCACGACTTTGACTTTTTTGCAATCTTCTACCGGGGTCAAGGGGGTTAACTCAATATCTCTGATTTTACAACGAGCACTGGCTTTGGCAATGGAGATGGCTCTCTTGACCGCAACCTCTAAGTCCTTGGGATCATGGCTGGGCGTTGAAGCAAAGCCCCAGCCTCCGTCCACAATCACGCGAATCCCATAACCCTTGTCCTCGCTGACCGTAAAGTGGTCCACTTGTCCGTTGCGCATGACCAAGGGGCGACTCATCTGCTTGGTATACCGAACATCGGCATACGTAGCACCCAGTCGCTTGGCCAGCGCCAGAATCTCTTGAATTTGATCTTTCATCCTCTTCCTCCCTTTCATTTTATCTACTTCCAAATATTATGCGGTCTTTTGCTCACCCACCCGCGATTTTTCAAGGTAGGGACAGTCCCCTCCTTGAAAAATCCCAGCAGAAGAGCGAAAAGTTTCCTGCAGGGCGACTTTTGACCGAAGGTCAACTTGAGCCCGAAAGGATCTTTGAGCGCTTACTCTCCTACACCAATTTTAATGTTGCGGAAACGAGCCGGAGCAACGCCGTGACCGGGACCAATGGATTGAATTGGTTCTCCTTTGGCACAGCTGATACTACCCCAGATATCCCATTCACCTTTGGCTTTACCCGCAACCGCGTCACAGGATCCCCAGAATTCAGGAGTCAATGCGGTGTAGGCTGCATTTTTCAAGGGTCTGGTAATCTCTCCATCTTTAATCTCATAGGCTAACTCCGGAGAGAAATGGAAATTCATCCGTTTATCATCCAAAGACCAGCTTTTAGGAGTGCAAGCTAAGATTCCCGACTTGGTGTCACGAATGATTTCGTCTAAAGTCCAATCGCCGGGTTCTAAATTGATGTTGGTCATTCGAATTAGCGGGATATTGGCCCAGTTCATCGCCCGCATACTTCCGTTGGAATGACCGCCATACTCTTTCGCGGTTTCTCGAGACGTTAAATAGTTTTTGAAGATGCCAGCATCAACCATGGTCGTGCGTTGAGCCGGAACTCCCTCGTCATCGTAGAAGAAACTGCCGAGTCCTCCAGGCAAGGTGGCATCGGCGGTAATGGTGACATGGGGTGAACCAAAACGAAAATCTTTGCCATAGAGATCCGGTGTCAAAAAACTTTTCCCGGCATAGGTATCTTCGGAGCCAAGCACCCGGTCGAGTTCAATGGGATGGCCACAGGACTCGTGAACCTGTAGACGGGCAATGCTGCTGTCTAGGATTAGCGAATCAACCCCTCTGGGGCAAGAATCCGCCGTCAGCAAAATTTTAGCTTCCTGCGCCATGTCTGTGGAGCGCTGAACTAAGTTCATGGCTTCGAGTGCTTCAAAACCAGCGGTTTTATTCATATTGAAGGAGCGCCTTTGAACATCGTTGTTTCCGCGGGCCATACAATCGACGCCACCACCGGTGATGCTGATCGTCTGTTCGATCCATGCACCTTCACTACTGGCAAAGGTCTTTTCTTCCCGGCTCATAAACAACGATCCTCCGGTCACTTTGACTTCGGGCACTTGAACCATGGCTTCATGGCATTCTTTGAGCAGTTCCGCTAATCGGTCAACCGGCATTTGAAATGGATCTTTGAGAACTCGTGTTTCTTTTTTATCGGTCACAATTTCAACAGGGGCTAATTCTACATCCCGCAACTTGCTTCGGGCACTGGCTTTCGCGATTTGCACGGCACGTTCTACCATTTTTAGGTGATCTTCTTTTTTGGTCGAAGGCGTTGAAGCAAATCCCCACCCACCATTCACCAAGACGCGGCATCCGATTCCTGCATCATATCCAGTGGAGACACTTTCTACCTGACCATTACGCATTAAAATGGGTTGGTTTTTCTGAGCCGTGGTGCGAATGTCTGCATAGGTCGCACCTAATCGCTTTGCATACGCTAAGAGTTCTTTGATTTGTTCTTCCATACCCTACCTCCCCTCATTGGTTTTTTCTTTTCGCGAGCCGAAGAGATAATCCCTTCCTTTTTTTACGTGAAGGAGCAAAAGAAAAGGGCTTGAATCGCCCGATGCGTTCAAGCACGATGCGTTCAAGCCCTTTGCAACTTTATGATTTTGGCTTAACTTCTTTTCTCGCGTAATATCTGCTGACAAAATAACTAAAATTACCAATGACCAAAAACGATAGGATAATGATGTGCCCCAAGGACTGTGAGTCCATAGCCGAAACCGCAAATCCGGGGGTGCCAGCTAACATTTCTAAATAAGCGGCTCCTGCAATTCCCCCAACTACTCCCTGAAGCAACTCGGACTGGTAATAATTCATCATGTTCGGTGTGGAAACAGCCGTGCAGGCGGTTAAAACCGGTATGCCTTCTGTGGCGTTCCACATATTGATCCAACCATTTGGCCCGGGATCAGAACCGTAAAAAGAAAATACAAAGGCGAAATCAGCAGCTTTGGTGATGTTCTTCATCATAGGGAGATTGGATAACGGTGTACCGTATTTATCGATGCCTCCATTCGCACCGGAAAGATCGGTTCTGGCTTGCTCCATAAAGGATGCCCAACTGACCATAAATCCTAAATGAACGATATCCTCTCCATAAACTGCCCCCATTTCTTCGATAATAGGATCAATCCAAATCGAAGATAGAGCATTGGCTTCTGCCACTGTTGCTACCATAACCACTTTATGACCGAGCTCCAAGGATCTACGAACCAACACTTCGGAAGGGGGCTTGGTTTCAGTCATGGCAGAAGCACTGGTATCAAAGGAATATAAGACATTGCTCCCTGCCGGTATACTATTGACAAAATCCCAACTGGCTTGAGTGGATTCTTCCGGCGGAATGGGAAAACCGATCGGAAAGAACATAACATAAGAAATCCCTAAAAACATGGTTAGGTACAGAATGCGACGATCGATATTCATCAGTCTTTCATACCAAGGCATAAACATTCTCCTCTCTTCTCGATCAAATGTTTAACAGCTGTGGCTCGCCTTATCCATTGGAATCGCCTTCTTCTCGATTTTTTCCGACATTAATAAACGGTTTCTACCATTATTGAGCAATTTCCTTCTATGCAAAAAAATATTTATAATTGCCAAAATAAGGATATTTTTTTCGTTCGTGCTCCTTTCTTTCAAATGGAAGCTTACGTGTTGCAGGAATCTTGTCATACATCTCGAAATCTAAGCCAAATGAATTGAAGGAGGAAGAACACATGGCTTTTATTTTAAAAAGCGCCAATTTATGGGATGGAACTGGCAAAGCAGTGCAAGAGAATATGGGTATTGTAATGGAAAACGGCAAGTTTACCAAAATCGCTCCTTGCGCCGAAGTAATCCCTCAAGATGGGGATACAGTAATCGATGTGGGTGGACGTTTTGTGATGCCCGGTATGATCGATAGTCACGTCCATGTCTGTATGACCGGAGAGCCCAAAGATTTAGCCGAAAGTCAAAATGCGACCGATGCCTATTCTGCCCTGGTGGGAGCCGAAAACATCCGTAAGGATTTAGAAGCCGGCTTCACAACAGTTCGCAATATGGGGAGCAAAAACTATTTGGATATCAGTTTACAAAAAGCCTGGAAGGAAGGCAAAGTCAAAGGTTCCAGGATTATCACCAGCGGTCCTTGTATTACTATGACCGGTGGTCACGGTTGGATGGGTGGCTTACAATCCGATGGTGAAGATGAATGCCGTAAGAATGCTCGCCTGCTCCTTAGAAACGGGGTTGAAGTTGTAAAAATTATGTCTACCGGTGGCGTAATGACACCTGGTGTAGAACCGGGTTCACCCCAATTGACTGAACCGGAAATTCGTGCAGCAGTCGAAGAAGCTCATAAAGCAGGACGAAAGACAGCCACACATGCACAAGGAACCGAAGGCATTAAGAATGCGGTTCGTGCCGGTATCGACAGCATAGAACACGGAATCTTTCTAGATGATGAATTATTGGTCATGATGAAAGAACGCAAAACAGCATTGGTTCCTACCCTTGTAGCTCCTTATCACATCAACCAAGGTGGAGTAGCAGCCGGAATCCCGGCATATGCTGTTGAAAAATCGATGCGGGTTGCTGAATCCCATGTCAAAAGCTTCAAAATGGCAGTTGAAGCCGATTTAATCATCGCCATGGGAACCGATGCCGGAACCCCCTTGAACTTCCATGGAGATAATGCCTTAGAGCTGCAATTGATGACTGAAAATGGTATGACCCCTGAGCAAGCTTTGCTCGCAGCGACGAAAGTTGCCTCCCACGTAATTGACCGAGCCAATCAACTAGGTAGTATTGAAGTAGGTAAATTGGCAGACGTTTTGGTCGTTGACGGCAACCCCCTAGAGGATATTCAAGTTTTAGTCAAGAAACAAGCGATTCAATATGTCATTCAGAATGGTAAAGTGGTTCATACTCGGTAATCATAAACCCAAAATTTCGCAGGACAGATTACGAAATCTGTCCTGTTTTCTTTGCCACCTAAGTAATCTACCAATATCCCAGAGATAACCGCCAAGAATTGGTTGAAAGCAGTCAAATAAAGGAAAGGGTTCCTCCATTGCTTTGTCGAAAATTTTACAAGAAATTAACACAATGTTCACACAAGAAGCGATTTCGTGATCATGCGAAACACTTAAGGAGGAACTTTCGTGCAACAGTTCGTTTTTGGTATTTTAGGTGGGGTTAGTCTACTGCTCTTAAGCTTAGACATGATGGGCAAAGGCTTGGAGCGTGCTGCGGGAGATTCTCTGCGGAAGATCTTGAGCATGTTAACCTCCAACTTACTGGTAGGAGTCATCGTTGGTGCTTTAGTGACCGCCGTAATCCAAAGTTCTGCAGCAGTCATTGTTTTAGCAGTGGGCTTTGTCAATGCAGGATTGATGACCTTACCTCAAGCGCTTGGCATCATATACGGAGCCAATATCGGTACCACCATCACCGGTCAATTGATGCGTTTGAATATCGCACAATATGCTTTGCCAATCATCTTCGCAGGCGTCGTTATCAGCTACGTTGCCAAAAGTGACCGTATTAAATACTTGGGTCAAGCACTCACCGGTTTTGGTTTATTATTTCTCGGACTCAATACCCTCACTTCCGGATCTGCCTTTGTAAAAAACAATCCTGCCATGATGGATTTTATTGTTCGCTATACGTCAAACCCGCTGATGTCAATTGGCTTAGGGGCTTTAATAACTGCCACCGTCCAATCCTCCTCTGCTACCACTGGTCTTGTCATGTCTTTATCGGAAGCCGGTCTCTTAAATTTGAGTGCAGCAGCCGGTATGATTTTAGGAAACAATATCGGCACCTGTATTACTGCAATGTTAGCTTCAATTGGAACCGATAAAGCCGCAAGACGCACCGCTATCGGACATACTGGCTTCAATGTCTTTGGTGTTTTGCTCGCTCTTCCCTTCTTTAATACTATGGTCACTTTGCTGCAAGACTCAGCTCCCAATCTCGCTGGGCAGATTGCCAACTTACATACCTTTTTTAACGTTGGCACGACCTTCGTTTTTATTCCCTTCACCCGATATTATGCAAAGTTTTTGTATAAAATTATACCTTCCACACCGGAAGACGAAAAACGCATTGTCGGCCCGCGCTTTATTGATAAATTATTGCTCGATCGCCCCTCCTATGCATTATCGGCAACCTATAAGGAACTTGGAAAATGCACAGAGCTAGCTACCGAGATGTACCGAAAGATCTACAACTCCCTAATCAATGACGATCGAAAACCTTTAGCAGAAGTCTTAGTCGATGAAGAAGTTCTCAATGACTTGCAAGCACAAATCACCATCTATATGGTTGAGTTGGGGAAACGAAGACTGAGTGATGATCAGTCACGACAAATCCCTTCTGTCTTACATATTGTTGGAGATGCCGAACGGATTGGAGATCATGCCAAAGAAATGGTCGAGCACTGCGAAAAGAAAATCAACCAAAAGCTTCCTTTCTCACAAATAGCGCTTGCGGAACTCGGGTCGATTATAACTCAATTAGATACGTTATCGGATTTGGCAACCCGCTCCCTAAGCGAGACTTTCGAAAACCATAAAGAAGCCGTATTAGATGCTCAAAAATTGCAACGACAATTAGTTGAAATGGTAGAACAAAGCCAACAAGGACACATCGATCGCTTGGAGCAAGGCACTTGTTCAGTAAACTCCGGTATTCTCTTTATGGACATCCTTTCCCACATGGAACGAATCTCGGAACACCTAGCCAATATTGTGAAGCGCGGCCCAGGTGATGACTTGCGTCGAATGGTCACATTATAAATAAGATAACACACTGCAGGGTAGCGTTTGAGTTACTTTGCAGTTTTTTTATTTTTTTCGTAGGAGAACCCCATTGTTTTACCAAGGCTTAACCAAAACTTTACACTTCACTTTGCATTCCAACCAAAGCTGTTATAAAAAAGCATTTTATACAAAGGAGTCCATAGGTGAATTGTGGAAATGACTAGCGCTTTAAAGATTAAATAGAAGAATGTTGAAAGGAAGAATACCATGCAAGATTTCCTTTTTGGTTTGATCGGTGGTGTAGCACTGTTATTGCTCGGTATTACCATGATGGGTCATGGTTTAGAACGGGCAGCTGGAAATTCCCTTCGGAAAATCCTGAGTGCGTTGACCAACAATCTACTGATGGGTGTAGGCTTAGGTACTGTAGTCACATCGATCATACAATCCTCCTCTGCTGTGACAGTCTTGGTTGTTGGCTTTGTCAATGCCGGGTTGATGACCTTGAAACAAGCATTGGGGGTCATCTATGGTGCGAATATTGGAACGACCATGACCGGCCAGATCATGCGTTTGAAAATCACCGATTATGCCCTTCCAATTATCGCAATTGGTGTGATCTTGAATCTAGCCGCCAAAAGTGATCGCAACAAAAATTTAGGGAATGCAATTACAGGCTTTGGCATCCTCTTTCTGGGATTAACCACCCTGGGCTCCGGCTCGGCTTATGTTAAAAGCAACCCTTGGTTACAAGAACTCATCATCAATTATACCAAGAACCCCTTGGCTGCGGTTGCCATTGGTGCTTTTGCAACCGCTATTATTCAGTCTTCATCCGCTTCCACCGGTTTGGTCATTGCCTTAGCCCAAGTAGGGTTATTGGACTTCCATAGTGCTGCGGGTATCATATTAGGCAATAACATTGGTACTTGTATTACCGCTTGGCTTGCTTCACTGCATACCGACCGAGCTGCACGCAGAACTGCTTATGCTCATGTGCTGTTCAATATCACCGGGGTTTTACTGATTCTTCCTTTCTTTGAACAAGCTGTCAATTTTATACAAACAACTGCCCCCGATGTCGTAGGTCAAATCGCCAATATACATACCTTGTTCAACATTGGCACGACTCTGCTATTCATTCCACTAACTGGGTTGTTTGTGAAGTTGCTGTATCATTTGGTTCCGGAAGTAGAAGGACAGATCACCTATGGCCCACGTTATCTGAACAAATTATTACTCGAAACCCCGGAAGCCGCTTTTGCAGCCCTCTATAAAGAGCTTCAACACTGCCATGAAGTTGCGACTTTAATGGTGAAACAAATCTTTCAGTCCGTTTTTGAAAACGACCGTGCGCCTTTGCCCGATGTTTTAAAAGAAGAAGATATCTTAAACAATTTGCAATCTGAGCTGATTTCTTACGTTGTTTTGTTATCAAAGCAGCGCCTCGACATTGACCAATCCCAACAAATCCCTGCAATTTTGCATATCGTTGGCGATGCTGAACGTATTGGTGACCACGCCAAAGACATGGTCGAACTCGCCCACAACAAAACAGAAGAAAAAATCATCTTTTCTGAAGAAGCTCATCTCGAATTACATCAAATTCAGGAACAGATGCTCGAATTAGCTGGTTTGGCACAAAAAGCACTGGAGTATCAAGAAGAGAATCCTCAACTTTTAAATCAAGCCAAGAGCCTGGAATATTCCATCAAACACCTAACAGAGCAAGGTCGTATGGGTCACATGACACGATTAGAGGTCGGAAGTTGTACCGTTCGTGCCGGCATCCTTTACATGGATATCTTGTCTCACTTGGAACGTATCTCTGAACACTACGCCAACATGGTCCGCCGTGGCTCGGATGACAGTAAGCAAATTGCATAAGATTTATAAAAAAGCGTCCGTTTCAGAATGAAACGGACGCTTCAGGCTGTCAAAAAAGTCCAGAGGAACGCGAGTTCAGCTGGGCTTTTAGTAATG